>JAJTDO010000029.1 GCA_021300475.1 Burkholderiales bacterium
CGGTTATTCGCGACACCGGGCGTGTGCTCGACATGCCCTACAACTACTGCGACAGCCTGTCTAAACTCATTCCCCACGTACCCACTGACCCCTGGGACTTGAAACGCGCGATGGAAGAAGAACCCGCCTTCAAGGAGCGGGTGGAGAACGAAGAGGAAGCGCAGGAAATTATCAAGCTGGCGCAACCTCTGGAAGGCCTGACCCGCAACATCGGCATGCACGCCGGTGGCGTTTTGATCGCACCGGGAAAACTCACCGATTTTTGCCCGCTGTACTGTGCCGACATGTCCAACCAGTCCGTGGTCTCCCAGTTCGACAAAGACGACGTTGAAGCCGTGGGTCTGGTGAAATTCGACTTTCTGGGCTTGCGCAACCTGACCATTCTTGACTGGGCGGTGCGCTGGGTCAAGGCGGGCTATGAAGACATGCGCGAATTCCGTCTGGAAGACTTGTCACTGGACGACCCCGCAGTTTACAAACTGTTTTCCGAGGGCAACACCACAGCGGTGTTTCAATCTGAGTCCCGTTCCGCCAAGGATCTGGAAAAAAAGCTGCGTCCGGACAACTTCGAAGACATTATTGCGCTGATGGCCTTGAACCGACCCGGTCCTTTGGGTTCGGGCATGGTGGACGACTTCATTGCCCGTAAGAAAGAGCAGACCAAAACCGGCATAGGCAAAGCTGAGTGGTATTTCCACGAAAATCTGGCGTCCGTCCTGAAAAGCACCTACGGCGTGATTGTTTATCAGGAACAGGTGATGCTGGTGGCGCAGTTGCTGGCAGGCTACTCCCTGGGTGGCGCCGATTTGCTGCGCCGGGCCATGGGCAAGAAAAAACCCGAAGAAATGGCCAAGCAGCGGGAAATTTTTACCACTGGTGCCACTGAGCGCGGTGTACCCATGCAACTGGCTACGCAACTCTTTGACCTGATGGAAAAGTTCGCAGAGTATGGTTTTAATAAATGCGTTCACGGCAGCACCCGTGTCATGGATGCTGACACCGGTCGGTGGATGACGGTCGAAGCGCTGTTCAAGTCCAAGGCCCGCCCCCGCTTGCATGCACTGGATGAGCAATACAAACTTGTACCCCGTCGGGTGCTGGATGTTGTCTGGAACGGGGTCAAACCAGTCTTCCGCCTCAAGACGCGCAGCGGCCACGAAATCACGGCAACGGGCAATCATCCCTTCAGAACCTTGCAGGGGTGGGTCAATCTGGAAGACTTGAAGGTCGGCGATCAGATAGCCGCTGCACGGCGGTTACAGGTCAATACAGACACGCGTTGGCCTGACCATCAACTGATTACGCTGGCGGGTCTGCTCAGTGAGGGCAATACCTGTCATCCGTCGAACCTGTTTTTTTACAACAATCACAAGGTCCTGATTGATGATTTTGCGCAGGCCGCGGTTGGATTCGATAACACGGCCGCTAGGGTGTCGACTTACGACGGGCGTCGTTATGAAGTTTGTCTGAAACGCATCAAGATTTTGCCTTGGAATCATCCTGAGTTTGCTGAAAATCGCATCAGCGGAGCACGCGTCTGGGCTGAACAGCTTGACCTGACATACGTGTTGGCAACCGAGAAACGGATTCCTTCGGAAGTCTTCGAATTAAGCAACGACAACATCGCATTGCTGTTGGGAAGAATGTGGAGCGGAGATGGCAGTATTTCTCTGGAACACACCACTGTTTTTTATGCGACCTCCTCCCGAGGATTGGCTGAAGATGTTCGTCTGTTGCTGCTTCGGTTGGGTGTTGCGACGGTGTTGCATCAGAAAGGGTTTCGTTACCGGGATCAAATTAAACCGGGTTATGCCCTCCATCTGTTGGGCGACACCAGTGTGAAACGATTTGCGCAGCAGGTGTTGCCGCACGTGGTGGGTCGCCCCCTGCAGGTGCGAGCACTTGAGCAGCGAACCGGCTTGTCGATGAAAGAGTTCTACGGCAAAGGCTCCGCTGGAAAGAAAGGCTTTCGGCTTTCCACGATCGGTCAAATTGGACACAGCTTGTCCAATGATGCGCTGCTTGATTTGGCCAGTGCTGATGTCATCTGGGATGAAATTGTTTCAATTGAGTCGATGGGTGTGGACGACACCTATGACCTTGAAATTGAAGAACATCATAATTTTGTAGCGGATGGCTTGATTGTCCACAATTCACATTCAGCCGCTTATGCGCTCGTGGCCTACCACACCGCCTGGCTGAAAGCGCATTACCCTGCAGAATTCATGGCCGCCACCTTGTCCTCGGACATGGACGACACCGACAAAATCAAGATTTTTGTGGATGACTGTGTCAGCCATTGCAACCTGAAGGTGATTGCACCAGACATCAACTTATCCGGTTACCGGTTTTTGCCCACGCGAGGCCCCACGGAAAAACGAGCCTCCGTTATTCGCTACGGTTTGGGTTCCGTTAAGGGCACAGGTCAAGCCGCCTGTGAAGCCATTGTGGCTGAACGTGAGGCCAACGGCCCCTACACCAGCGTCTTTGATTTGGTGAAGCGGGTGGACAAGCGCCAAATCAACCGCCGCGTTATTGAGGGCCTGGCCCGCGCCGGCGCCTTTGATTCTCTGCACGCCGACCGCGCCAAGGTGCTGGCCTCTGTCGGGCGCGCCATGGAGTGGGCAGAAGTACAGTTGGCCAATGCGTCGCAGGCCAGTCTGTTTGGCGGGGATGAAGGCGGTGAGCAACCGCCCGCGCTGGTGGATGTGCCCAGTTGGGACGACCGTCAAAAACTGTCCGAAGAAAAGACTGCTCTGGGTTTCTATCTCAGTGGCCATCTGTTTGATGCAGACGCGCCCAAGGTGCGCCCGTTCATTAAAACGCAATTGGCAAAGCTTACGCCCAACCGAGAAGCCACTTGGATGACAGGCGTGGTGGCAGCCCTCAGGGTGCAAATCACCAAGCGCGGAAAAATGGCGTTTCTCTTGCTTGATGATGGCACCCATGCGGTGGAAATCAGTGTTTTTAATGAGTTGTACGAGCAAAACCGCAGTTGGCTCAAAGAAGACGCGTTGGTGATTGTGCAGGGCAAGGTGTCTGACGACGCTTACAGCGGCGGACTTCGTGTGGTGGCTGAACGCTTGTGCACCCTGACCGAGGCACGCAGCCAGTTTGTGCATGCATTGAATTTAAAAATGAACGGACACTCGGATGCCAAACGTCTGGAAGATCTCTTAAGACCTTATTTGAGCGCCGACGGGGGTTGCATGGTGGATATTGCCTACCACAACAGCACAGCGGCCTGTACCCTGCGCCTGCCGGACAACTGGCGCATCAAGCCCGATGAGGCCTTGGCTGACCGTTTGAAGGCTTGGTTGGGTGAAGCCAACGTCAGTTGGCAGTACTGATGCTGTCGAGTTCCAAAAAAAGCACTTCGTAGTTTGTATTGAGCGGTTTTGGCAGCAGGGTCATCAATTTTTTCAAATTAACCGGCTGATGACCCGGCCTTGGCGTGCCTGCGCCAATGGCTTTCAGGTGGCGCGCAAATGCCAGTCCGTCGGGGTGGTGTTGGGTAAATTGCCGGATGTCGTAACGCCACCGCTTGATCAGACCTGCCGCATGCCAAGACATCATTTTGCTGCACAGTTCGCCTGCATCAGGCAGTGGGTGCAGACCACTGACACAGCCCAAGGTCTGGTGCGCCTTTTCCCATTCTTTAAAAGAGCCATTGCAGGGCAATGCAACAGTGAGCCGATGGCAGTGCTGCAAGTGGTGCAAAACAGCAGTGGGAATATCTTCAAGCCATTGCATGCAAAAACTTGAAGCGATCAGGTCTGTGAAGGTTGGCGCTGTAAAGTTGGCCGCATTGCCTTGAAAAAACGCAATGTTGCCGGTGTGCTGTTTCGCCACATTCAGCATGTCTGGTGCCCAGTCGCAGGCCATTGCGCTGGCGTCTGGAAACTCGGTTTGCAGGCAACGGGTGAAGTAGCCTGTGCCGCAACCCAGATCCAAAAATGTTTGCGGTTTCACTTCGCTGTGCCAACCCTTGGCAATCCAAGCTGAAAACACCCGGGCCACCTGTTGCTGAACGCTGGCGTGTGCATCATAAACGCCGGAAGCCTCGGAAAAGCGCTGCGCAATCGGGTTCACGTGTGCAGCCAATTTGCAATCAGGTTTGCGCAGGCCTGCGCCTGATGTTTGTGCACCGCGTGCCTATGCCCATCGCTTAACCAGTGCAGTACAACGCCGGTTTTTCCCCTGAAACAGTATTCGGTGAGGCTGGCCGGTACGATGGGGTCGTCTTGGGTGGCAATTGCCAGAATATTCATGCCCGTGGGCAAGCTCATGTTCAGTTCGTAAAGCCGTTGCAGGTCTTCAGACAACACCTGTGTTGCAGCGTCGCTCAATTGATCAAGTGCGAATTCAGCTGGCCAGAGTTCGCTATCGGTAAAGCCTGCGCTGTTTAAAAATTCACGCACCACTTTTTCCGGAGACTCTGAAAACCGCTTTTGCATTTGTCTGAGCAAACGGCTGGGGGTGCCCGTACACGAATCGACCGCAGCACTGCGAAAATGCGTAAAACCCTGAAGGCTGATTGCACCTTGCCAAGTCTGGCTGGAACTTATCAAATCAGCAAAGCCGAGCGAATGGCCTATTGCGATACAGGGCTGCACGCAGGTCTGAGGCTTGCTTTCTTCCTGCTGCCAATCAGAAAACACCGCCTCTGGAATCAGCTTTTTCAAAGCCTGCTTCAAAGGTTCAAAGTCGCTTGCCTGACCTGCCCAGCCGCTTTTAAAAACAAAATTCGGATTCAAGTTCTGTGTGTCCGCTTCAGGTCCGTTCAGGCAGATGCTGTTGCAACTCTGGTCTCGCACCAGGCCGCCAGCGATGCTTTCAAGCTGTTTAATTGCTCGGTCGTGTGGTGGCTGCACAAAGCAACACGCACCCGTGCCGTCCCCATGGGCACTGTGGGCGGTCTGACCGCCGACGTCAGCAAGCCGCGTTCCAGTAAAAATGCCTTGAGCTGCAATGCGCTGGTTTCGTCTCCCACCACGATGGGTACGATGTGGGTGGTGGACTGCCCAGTGTTCAAGCCCAATTGTGCGCAGTGATCGCGCAGTGATTGCGCCATGTTGAGAATTTTTTGACGCTCAAGCCCCAGTGTCGGCAACATTTTCAAGGCGGTCATTACTGCAGCGGAAATGGCCGGTGGCGGAGCCGTTGAATAAACAAACCCAGTGCAGCGGTTGAGCAAATAGTTTTTTACCGCCTCACTGCAGGCAATGTAGGCGCCGCTGCAACCAATGGCCTTGCTGAAAGTGCCCATGGCAATCATGGGGGGCGGGTTGTTGCGTTGAGCGGTCAGCCCATAGCCGTCTTGTCCCAAAATACCGGTTGCGTGTGCCTCATCGAGGTATAAAAATGCGTTGAAACGGTGCGCCAGTTCGTAGAGTTTGTCGATGTCGGCACAGTCGCCGTCCATGCCGTAAACGGTTTCCGCCACAATGAACATCGCTTTGTCTTCGTGTGCATGGGTCTGCAGCAGAGACTCAAGGTGGTTCATGTTGTTGTGGTCAAACCGTTGTTGCACGACACCGGCGTAACGGCAGGCATGGTGCAGGCTGGAATGGTTGAGCCGGTCTGCAAAAACCACAGCCTCTTTTTTTAGCGTTCGTTTGTCCAGCAGGGCGCCCAGCACGGTGGCGTTGGCTTGGTAGCCAGAGCTGAACACCAGTGCCGCTTGCGTGCCTTTGGCTTTGGCGATCAGGGTCTCCAGCGCTTCGTGGCAGGGCACGTTGCCGGAAAGCAGGCGCGAGCCCGTGCTGCCCAAGCCCCATTGGTCCAGAGCATCGCTGGCGGCATGTTTCAGGCGTCTGTGTTTGCTCAGGCCGAGATAGTCGTTGCTGGAAAAATCTGCGGTCAAGCCGCCAGGCTGATACTTCGGGAGTTGTCTGAACAAATGCTTTGTGGACAAATCGGCACAAAAATCAGTGTAGGTCTTGTCAAAATCGAAGCTCACGGTGTTCCGTCTTAAAAAGGGTGTTTCAAGTGAGAATGATGTCGTAGTTTTCTTGTACGAAAAGGTTGTCTACCTGCAGCGTGATGGGTTTGCCGACAAATTCCTCCAGCATGCCCAGGTATTGCGCCTCTTCTTCCAGAAACAGGTCGATGACGGCCGGTGCCGCCAGAATCCGGAATTCTTTTGGGTTGAACTGGCGACTTTCCCGAATGATTTCCCGCATGATTTCATAGCAAACCGTGCGGGCTGTTTTAACCTGACCCTTGCCGGCACAGGCCGGGCAGGGTTCACAGAGTATGTGCGACAGGCTTTCGCGGGTGCGCTTGCGTGTCATTTCCACCAACCCCAGATTTGAAAACCCGTTGATGGTGGTTCGGGTGCGGTCTCTGGCCAGTGTTTTTTTCAATTCAGTGAGAACCGCCTCGCGGTGGCCTTCATTGTCCATGTCTATAAAGTCAATGATGATGATGCCGCCGAGGTTGCGCAAACGCAGTTGCCTCGCGGTGGCTTGTGCCGCCTCAAGGTTGGTTTTGAAAATGGTTTCATCAAAGTTGCGGGCGCCGGTGAAGCCGCCGGTATTGACATCGACTGTGGTGAGCGCTTCGGTTTGGTCAATGATCAGGTAGCCTCCTGATTTCAGATCAACACGTGGGCCCAGCGCTTTTTGCAGTTCGTCTTCAACATTGTAGAGCTCAAACAAAGGGCGCTCGCCGCTGAATACCTGAAGCTTTGCAACCACTTGTTTTGCATAGGTTTGCGCGAAATCCAGCAGGGCTTGCAGGTTTTCATGGGAATCCACCAGAACGCCGTTGGTTTCTTCGCTGCTCAAGTCGCGAACCACCCGCTGAGCCAAGCTCAAGTCTTGGTAAAGCAGGGTGGGAGCGGGTTTTGTGCGAGCCAATGTCAGCATTTCTTTCCAGCGCAGGCGCAAATATTCCACATCAGAGGCAAGATCCGCATCCGAGGAGTCTTCGGCGTGCGTTCTGATGATGAAGCCGCCTTTCTCTTCAGCCGGTAGCACTGCCTGAAGCTTGTTTCTTAAAAGTTCGCGCTCGGCTTCGTCTTCAATGCGTTGCGAAATGCCAATGTGAGGGTCTTGGGGCAGGTGAACCAACATGCGCCCGGCAATGCTTATTTGAGTGGACAATCTGGCGCCTTTGGTTCCCAACGGGTCTTTGATGACCTGCACAATGAGGGACTGCCCTTCAAACACCATTTTTTCAATGGGAGGGGGCGCCAGGGTGGCGTTGCGGTTGCTGTGATGAAACGCCCGGTGTTCCCAGAGGTCGGCAACATGCAAAAACGCAGCGCGTTCAAGCCCGATGTCTATAAATGCAGATTGCATGCCGGGCAGTACCCTGACGACCTTACCGAGATAAACGTTGCCCACCATGCCGCGCGAAGCCGTGCGCTCTATGTGCAGTTCTTGCACCGTGCCGTACTGCACAATGGCAACCCGGGTTTCTTGCGGCGTGATGTTGATCAGTATTTGTTCATTCATTGTGGAACCAGGCCCAGTTGCTTTAACAATTGCTCTGTTTCATACAGCGGTAAACCGATGATACCTGTGTAACTGCCCGTCATGCGAACTACGAACCTGGCGGCTTGCCCCTGTATGCCGTAGGCGCCGGCTTTGTCCATCGGTTCTCCCGTGGCAATGTAGTTGCTGATGTCTTTTTCGCTGAGCGCACAAAATTGCACTTCCGAGCGGCTTAAGGCCTGCAGGCGGGTGGTGGCCGATGTTTGAATCAGAACGCAGGTGTAAACCACATGTTTTTTTCCAGAAAGGGTTTGCAAGGTGACCCGTGCATCGCGCTCGTTTTCCGGTTTGCCTAAAATGCGACCGCCCAGTGCCACGGTGGTGTCAGCCACCAATATGGGGCCGGGTGCCAACCCTTGGCGCAACATGCGCTGCCAAGCCGCTTTGCCTTTGACCTGCGTCACCCGCCGAACATAACGCAGTGGGTTTTCTTCTGGTTTTGGGTGCTCCAGCGCTTCCAGGTTTTCGCCGGGGTCTGCATGCAGCACAACAGGTTCAACGCCGAGTTGCGCGAGCAAGTCTCGCCTTCTAGGCGATTGTGATGCCAAGTACAACATGTCAGGTTTTGTTGATGCCGGGTTTCCAGCACACATCGCTTTGCCCGTTGTGCCGGTTGATGACCCGCCCCAGTACAAAGAGCAGATCAGACAAACGGTTGAGGTAGCGCTGCAACAAGGCGGGCACTTCTTCTTCCTGCATCAATGAGACAACGCTGCGTTCTGCCCTGCGGCAAACCGTGCGGGCAATGTGACAGACTGCGCTGGCACGTGAACCACCAGGCAAAATGAATTCTTGCAGGCGGGGCAGGCTTTCATTGTGTTGGGCAATGCATTCATCAAGGCGGATTAATTGTGCTTCGGTCAGGTTGTTGAATCCGGGGATGCACAAGGCGCCGCCCAAATCGAACAAGTCGTGCTGTATTTTTACAAATTCCAGAGATACATCGTCCGGTATGTTTTCGCACACCAACAGCCCGATGGTGGAGTTCAATTCGTCCACATCGCCCATGGCGGTGACCCGCAGACTGTCTTTGCGCGTGCGACTGCCATCGCCCAGCCCGGTTGTGCCGTCATCACCCGTCCGGGTTGTGATTGTGCTGAGTCGGTTACCCATTGCTTAATCCCATTTTTTTCAACGTGGGTGAAATATACAGCAGGGCTTGTTCAATGTGTTTGATGTCCTCAGGATTGTTCTGCCCCAGCGTCAGTAAAGTTTCTTTGGTGCTTGTCCATGCTTGCATTTCATGTGGCAGCAGACAGTTGGGGGGCAGGAATTCTGGCACCGCCGCGAAGGTTTCCAGCCAGTGCAGGGCGGGTAATTCACCGTCAAGCGCACAGGCGAGTGCCAAGGCCCTTAAAAAAGGATCTTCTTTGGTGGGGGCAGCAAGCAGTGCGTGTTGAACCGCATGCGTCATTTCATGAACAATACAGGCAACCCCGAGTGCAAACGTCGCCTTTTCCGTGAGTTCACGGTACTGCCCTTGCAGCAGGTGCTCATTGATGACAATGCGCCCTGCGCATGAACCGGGGTGGTTGATTTGAAATCTGGCCAGTCTTGAATTTTCGCAGGCCTGAGCGATCTCCAATGCGGGTACGCGCAAGTCGAGTTGCAGAACGCTGGCGGCAAGCGATGTGTTGCGAACAATGCGCTTCCAGACCTCCAGTTTTTCCTCGGTTGGGGGGGCTTTCCCGAGTTGCAAGTTTGCAAGACTTTTGCTGATCCAGTTTTTAAAAGCGATTTTCAGGTGGGCTGGGGGCTCAATGCCCCGGGTCAAATAAAATACGGCACTCAGTACCCGGTTTTTTTCAGATTCATCGCAGTACCCTGCATTCAGACCTGAAATCAGCCAGTAAGCCAGCTCAACAGCCTCGGGTCTGCTCAACAAACCAGGGTGGCTGACAGGCATCGGCCTTGGGTAGACATCCCTCAAACGGTTCAGGGCGCAAATCTGGTTTTGAGGTGTTGCGGGCGAGCCTGAATAAATGCCGAGTTTCCCCAGTGCGCACGCCAGGTGATTTCGCTGCTTGTAGTCATCCGATTGGGTATTTAGAAAAGCCAGCCTGGAAATACGGCGCGCAGAGCCACTTGAGGAAGATTCCACCGTCAATTCAGGCTGAAGTGTTTTCAAGGTGCTGTTATGAAATGCTGAATTAAAAATAAGGGGCGGGGCCAGTTTATCGTATGCTTTCATTGAATTTATCGTATGCTTTCATTGAATTTGAGTGGCTGGTTAGCTATAAAAAGTTCACCCGCTTCAAGCGGATGTTCCCGAGCAGAATCAAGACAAACCCTGATTGTTGGGCATCTCAATTGTGAGGGGTTTGCGCTTACTCTATACTGTCGATTGAGCAGGGGTCCTGGGCAAAGCCCGGGTGAGATGACACCCTCAAACTTGTTACGGATAATGCCGCTGCAGGAAGCTTGCGCCACAACCTTTTGAAGTCTCTCGGGTTTGCGGTTCAATCTTCCTTTTCAAGCATCAACAATCAGGAAGACCATGAACGCAAATCCTCAGTTTCTAGCAGCCACCGCCACGGTGGATGAAAATGCAGTCAAGCCACTGCCCAATTCCCGCAAGGTGTTTGTAGAAGGCTCCCGTACAGATATTCAAGTGCCCATGCGTGAAATTACGCAAAGCCCCACACCAGCGGCTTTCGGTGCAGAGCCCAATCCCCCCGTTTTTGTATATGACACCAGCGGCCCGTATACAGACCCGCTTGCCAAAATAGACATCCGTTCCGGCCTCAAGCCCATTCGTGACGCCTGGATTCAAGAGCGCGGTGACACCGAGCAACTCGGTGGGCCCAGCTCCTTGTACGGTCAGCAGCGACTTGATGACGCTAAACTGGCTGAGCTGCGTTTTAACCTGAAACGCGAGCCGCGCCGGGCAATCGCAGGTGCGAATGTGTCGCAAATGCACTATGCCCGCAAAGGTATCGTCACCCCTGAGATGGAATACATCGCCATTCGCGAAAACCTCTGTCGCGAACAGTATCTGGAAAGTCTTCGCAGCTCTGGCCCGCAGGGTGAGAAGCTGGCCAAGCTGTTGTTGCGTCAGCACCCGGGGCAGTCTTTTGGCGCTTCAATTCCGGCCCACATGACACCTGAATTCGTGCGCGATGAAATTGCCCGCGGCCGTGCGGTCATTCCTGCCAACATCAATCACCCTGAAATTGAGCCAATGATCATTGGTCGCAATTTCCTGGTGAAAATTAATGCCAATATCGGCAACAGCGCCGTGTCTTCCGGCATTGGTGAAGAAGTTGAAAAAATGACCTGGTCCATCCGCTGGGGTGCAGACACAGTGATGGACTTGTCCACCGGCAAGCATATTCACGAAACCCGTGAATGGATCATCAGAAACAGCCCGGTTCCTATCGGCACCGTGCCTATTTATCAGGCGCTGGAAAAAGTAAACGGCAAGGCTGAAGACCTGACTTGGGAGATTTTCCGCGATACGCTGATCGAACAGGCTGAGCAGGGTGTGGACTACTTCACCATTCACGCTGGCGTGCGCCTGCCCTACATTCCAATGACAGCCAACCGCATGACAGGCATTGTTTCCCGTGGTGGTTCGATTATGGCGAAATGGTGTCTGGCCCACCACAAGGAAAGCTTCCTGTACACACGCTTCGAAGAACTTTGCGACATTATGAAGGCCTACGACGTCACGTTTTCTTTGGGCGATGGCCTGCGTCCTGGCTCCATTTACGATGCCAACGACGAAGCACAAATTTCCGAACTGAAAACACTGGGTGAACTGACCCAAGTGGCTTGGAAGCACGATGTTCAGGTCATGATTGAAGGTCCGGGTCACGTGCCCATGCACCTCATCAAAGAAAACATGGATTTGCAACTCGAGCATTGCTACGAGGCGCCTTTCTACACCTTGGGGCCTCTGACCACTGACATTGCCCCCGGTTACGACCACATCACCTCTGGCATTGGTGCTGCCCAAATTGGCTGGTACGGCACGGCCATGCTCTGCTACGTAACACCCAAAGAGCACTTGGGTTTGCCAAACAAGAAAGACGTGAAAGACGGCATTATTACGTACAAAATTGCCGCCCACGCTGCTGACTTGGCCAAGGGGCATCCTGGCGCGCAAATTCGGGACAATGCCTTGTCAAAAGCCCGGTTTGAGTTCCGTTGGGAAGACCAGTTCAATTTGGGACTGGACCCCGACACAGCCAAAGACTTTCACGATGAAACCTTGCCCAAGGATTCAATGAAAGTCGCTCACTTCTGTTCAATGTGCGGTCCGCATTTCTGTTCCATGAAAATTACGCAAGATGTGCGCGACTATGCGGCTAAACAGGGTCTGGATGAAACCAAGGCGCTGGAAGTTGGCATGCAGGAAAAAGCGGTGGAGTTTGTGAAAAAAGGCAGTGAGATTTATCACAAGAGTTAAGTAGCTTAAATAGACTGCGCTGTATTTTTTATACGCAGCGCAGTCATTAAGTGTCATGAAGTTAATTGATTTGTGTTTGCTGTAATCAGTTACCCTGGGGGATATTAAATTCAGCGCTCAATTTCAAACGGCTGTTTTCGTCAATGATGACAGGGTCGCAGATGCTTGATGGCACGCGATACAGATCCAGCAATGATTTATAAATTGAGTGTTCCACAACCATTCGGATGGCTTGCTGAACAGGCTCCTGTGAGCGTTCAGAAGCACTTAGATCGATGAGGTTGTTGTTCAGGAAACGGAAGTAACCAGTGCGAAACTCTGTGCCTAGAATCTGCTTGCGAAAGGTGTTTGCAGAAACCACTTCGAGCGTGCGAGTGTTGATCAGTCGGGTATCCATCGCAACGTCGATCACTACATATCTGGCACTGCTGCCGAGATAACGAAATGATCCTTCGATTTCACCGCTGCGTATGTTGTAATTTGCTTCTGTGATGCCACCCATAAAGTGAAAGTCTGAGCCTGGTACAGACCCTGCATAGGTATTCCTGAAAGCATTGGTTTGACTGTCACCAATCAATTTGTTGTCAGTGTATTTAAGCTCAATCTCTGCGATGGCTGTGTCATAACGTTCCACCAAAGGGAGTTGCGTCAGACTAAAAGCAGAGATTGCCATGAGTGCTGCACCTTGAGTAAGTCGTTTTCCGTTAGTCAAATCCTGCTTGCCAGTCAGATCGTCAATGCGCCCAACAGCAAACCGTACTGGGTTAAGGGGCGGTTTACCATTGCTGGTTGGAAAAGCAGGCAGCAGTTTTTTCTCTGCAATATACTTTCCCAAGCAAGTCAGACGTTCGCTTTGTGGGGTCATAGTGTTTACAACCCGTGAGTCTGAAATAGGTTTTACATACTCGTCTTTTCCAAGGCTAGGTAGGCCACCACAGGCCGATATAAGGCTGGTGGAAATAAGTGCAGCGAGAAGTTTAAGGATTTTCATTCCGGGGAACCTTATTTAGCGCTGGGAGCTGAAACACCACCATTCGACGGTGTGGGGTTCGTGCTCTTGGACTGTTGCTGAGGCGGTACGTTCTGTGGCCCATTAGCGCCCAAGTTGATGCTAGCCTGTTGATAGCCCTGATTGATCTGCATGGCATTGATCACAGCGGTATTTCCGGCACCACTCATCTGCACATTGATCAGATTCCCAATGGCGGTTGCATTCAACTGCCAGCCGGGTTGAACGGTGCTTAGCATATTAAAATTCGAGTCACGGCCCCAAGTAACTGATTGCTCATAGTTTACGCTGCTGCGTCTGGTCATCGCAGTTTCCATGGTGCTCATCATGTTGTTTTCCATGGTGAACTCTGAAGCCGATGCTTGCTGACTTGCACAAAGGAGGGAGAGCAATAGTGTTTTTAAAACGGCTTGAAGATTGTGTTGATGAAAATGCATGGTGCCCTGCTGGGTTGAATTAATAACTGAATGGATCAGCGAGGCTATCGCTGATCCTTGACCTACACTATTTATTGGACTTTGGGTGTGGGTGCGTTCAGCATGATTGCATTGCCAAGAGCGGTGGCTGTAATGGTGGCGAAAGTGGTTGGATCGAGATCCCAAGTGTATTTGGCTTCTACCCTACCCGCCTGAATTTGGCTGTTGCCTGAAATTACACCAGTGCCAGCCCCTGCAATACCCTTGGCTATTGTGGTGCCTGAGATAATGTTGCCTACTGCAGTTGCACTAATCTCCAGGTCTTTAAGTTGAGTGTTTGGGCCCGTAATAGTGGTGCTGGCCGAAACAAGGGCGCCTGGTAGTATGCTTTGGGAGTTGTTACCGATGATGTTGGCTTGGTCTCCGCCGATGATGTTTCCAATCGCGGTGGCTGAGAGCTTAAGCTTTTCGCCAACAATAACGTTTTGGAGTATCGCATCGGATGATGACGAGCCAGTTAAGATCTGGGTGTTACCAGCCAATACGCCAGCATTAATCAGGTTTCCGTTGAGTTTTATTGTTGTGTCAATGTTGTTTACGACACTATTAACACTTGAGGTATTAACCGTTTTATTTATCACGGTAGTGCCAGTGGTAGATTTAGTCACGGTCTCTGTTATGTTTATAGTGCTAGACTGAGTATTGGTTTGTGCTTGAGCAACATTACACACTACCAGCAAGATCGCAGCACCGGTGGCGAACTTATCAATAGACAAATTGAGGTATGACTTTTTTTTCATTTGTGTTTTCCCTAGGTTGGTTGATACTGTCTTTTTGTGTTGACTTGAAGGCTTTTAACTGGTGCGGTTAATGACGTCTACTAAGAAAAGGAAAGCGCAGTAAATCAGCCATCCGCAGTCGTTGTGTATAGGTAACAAGCGCGAGACTAGAAGTTCCAGAGTTTTGATGGGTGATGCGGATATTGGAGGGGCTAAGTCCGAGTCTGAACGCAGTTTCGTCCTGCTGCTTTTGCAGCATAGAGTGCTTGATCCGCCTCTGATAGTGCACTGCGGATGATGCCCTCGACATTAGGCCAAGCCATCTTTGTGTCAGTGGCTTGTATGGCAACCACGCCGAAGCTTCCTGTGACACGAAGGGTATGTGTGCCCACACTCATTGGACGCAGAATTTTTTGCCGCATGCGTTCGGCAATATCTGCCGCTGTGCTGGGAGTTGTTTCCGGTAGTACTGCAATGAATTCTTCTCCACCGTACCGCACTATGTGATCGTCGGCGCGAAGCAGTCGGATCATCCTTCGGCTTACGATAACGAGAACCTGATCGCCAACTGCATGGCCATACTCATCATTGATGCGCTTGAAATGATCCAGATCCAACATAATGACGGCCGTTGGTAGTTGCCGTTTAATGCACTGTGTGACAATCCAGGGCAGACTGTCTTGCAGGAAATGTCGGTTCAGTGCGCCCGTCAGCGCATCAGTGGATGCTCGCCTCTGTAGCGTCAGCAAAAGCTCTTTTTGTATGCCCAGGCTGAGTTCCTGTTGTGTTTTATGGTAGATCAATAAGCACTGATGCTCTGGTTTGGTCTTGTCAAGCGGTAGAAACTGAACCCATGGACTGCCGGTGGCGATCGGTCTCCAAACAGAGTTACGTCCTTCAGCGATGGCACGTCTTGCGTGATGACTCAACAATTCAGTCAGTGCGTTCTGAGCGGTTTTTTGATCGTCGAAAAAACTGTTTTCGTGGGTGTGACCACCGGAAATTTGTGCGCACATGGATAGAAAAGCTTTGCTGGCAAACAACCACCGGCCTTGTGAGTCTACCGCTGCAACCGGTAACTCAAGGCGGTTGAATACCTCGTTTAGCATGACGAATGGGTCATTCTCACAGATGAGTTCGTGTTCTTCATACGTTTTCATTGGTCGTCTGGGTTCAGAGAGGATGTCGATATCTTTTATGTTTTTAAGGATTCTCGCCATTACCCGAGACGGTGGTCTTTGGGCTAAAGAGGTAAAATGATGGCTTGCCCATTGTGTGAGAATTGCCGTGAACAGCCCATCACAAAAAGTTGTCGCCTTCGATCTGCCTGATGTTCATCAGCCTTCCTTTGTGTGCATGCCTTCCGAGGCCTGGGCCAAAGTGCCGGTCGCACCCACTGAGTCTGAACGTGTGGAGCTGAAAGATCGCGCAAAACGCCTGCTCAAAGAACGCGACGCTGTTTTGGTGGCGCATTATTACGTTGACGCCGATTTGCAGGAACTGGCTTTGGAAACAGGCGGTTGCGTTTCCGACTCTTTGGAAATGGCCCGCTTCGGACGCGACCACACCGCTAAAAATCTGGTGGTGGCCGGTGTGCGTTTCATGGGCGAAACCAGCAAAATTCTGAGCCCTGAAAAACGGGTGTTCATGCCAGACATCGAAGCCACTTGTTCATTGGATCTGGGTTGTCCGCCAGAGCAGTTTGCCGCATTTTGCGATCAGCACCCCGACCGGGTGGTGGTGGTGTATGCCAATACCAGCGCTGCTGTAAAGGCACGGGCCGACTGGATGGTCACCTCCAGCATTGGTCTGGAAATCGTTTCTTATTTGCACGCACAGGGCAAGAAAATCCTCTGGGCACCAGACCGCCACTTGGGGCATTACATTGCCGAGAAAACCGGCGCAGACATGATTTTATGGCAGGGTTCGTGCGTGGTTCACGACGAATTCAAGGCAGTTGAACTGGAATTGCTCAAGGAACAATACCCGGACGCCAAAGTGCTGGTGCACCCGGAATCGCCCGCCGCTGTTGTGGCGCTGGCCGATGTTGTGGGTTCCACCACACAACTCATTAAAGGGGCTCAAAACTCCAAGGCCACGCGCTTTATTGTGGCCACTGACAACGGTATTTTGCACATGATGCGAAAAGCCGCCCCCGATAAAATATTTATTGAAGCGCCCACCGCCGGCGATGGCGCCACCTGTAAAAGTTGCGCGCATTGCCCCTGGATGGCCATGAATGCACTGAGCAATTTGTGCGCCGTGCTTGAAACCGGCTTTGAGACCGGGGCAGGAGAGGTATTTGTAGACCCCGCTGTCAGTCAGCAGGCCTACACCTGCATCGACCGCATGCTGGCCTTCGCACAAGAGCGCGGCATTTCCGGAAAATCAGCTTCCAGTGCAGCTCTGGCCGATGTACATAAAGGCATGGGACCCGCATGAGCACTTCAATTACCATTGATTCAAAAGCAATTTTTAATGCCTATGGTCAGGCCTTGGTACAGGCGCTGCAAACCAATGTGACTGCAGCCATCGCAGAAGACCTTGGCCCGGCTGATTACACCGGCAACCTGATTGCCGAGGGTAAAACAGCCCAGGCCACCGTCATTGTCCGTGAACAGGCTGTGTTGTGCGGTCAGCCTTGGTTTGATGAAGTTTTCAGGCAGCTTGACCCGGCCGCCCGCATTCAATGGCACTTCAAGGAGGGCGATCTGATGCCCGCCAACGCTGTGGTGTGTGTTATTGACGGGCAAGCCCGTGCCATGCTGACCGCCGAGCGCTCTGCCTTGAACTTTTTGCAGTTACTCTCGGGTGTTGCCACCAAGGTGCGCGGCTTGGCTGAGAGGGTTCAAGGCACACGCGCCAAAATTCTGGACACCCGAAAAACCATCCCGGGGTTGCGCTTGGCGCAAAAATACGCAGTTCGCATTGGTGGTGGCGAAAATCAGCGGTTGGCACTCTATGACGGCATCTTGATCAAGGAAAACCACATTGCGGCCGCCGGTGGCATTGCCAACGCCATGCAGGCGGCCTTCGCCTTGAACGCTGGGGTGTCAATTCAAGTTGAGGTGGAAAGCCTTGCAGAGTTGCAGCAAGCCCTTGAAGCCGGCGCCACCTCGGTGCTACTGGACAACTTCGATTTGCAGCAGATGCGCGACGCCGTGGCGTTGGCAGCAGGGCGGGCCATTCTGGAAGCATCCGGTGGCATCAGCGAGTCCGGCTTGCGTGCCATTGCTGAAACCGGCGTAGACCGCATTTCCATCGGTGACCTGACCAAGAACATCAGGGCCACCGACTATTCCATGAGGTTTGCTGCCTGATCAGTTACGGCGGTTGCGTTTTCCGCGTTGCAAAATGGTGGGGAAGCCCTTTGGCAAGGTATGGGGGTAGTCGCGGCTGAAATGCAGGCCGCGGCTTTCCTGCCGTGAAAGTGCGCTGGTCACAATCAAATCGGCCACATCCACCAAGTTGCGCAATTCCAGCAAGTCGCGGCTGACCCGGAAGTGCGCATAGTATTCGCTGATTTCCTCTTTCAACAGCCGGATTCGGTGCTGGGCACGTTCCAGGCGCTTTTCCGTTCTCACAATGCCCACGTAGTTCCACATGGTGAGCCGAAGTTCGTCCCAGTTGTGAGCAATCACCACTTCTTCGTCCGGGTCGCCCACGCGGCTTTCATCCCAGTCGGGCAGGGGGCGGTTTTCCGAGCGCTGCTGTTTCAAAATATCCTGTGCTGCACTTTGCGCCATCACCACACACTCCAGCAAGCTGTTGCTCGCCAGACGGTTGGCACCGTGCAAACCGGTGTAGGCGGTTTCGCCCACAGCATACAAACCCTGAATATCCGTTCTTGCGCTCAGGTCGGTGACCACGCCACCACAGGTGTAGTGGGCGGCGGGTACCACAGGAATGCCTTGCTTTGACATGTCGATGCCAAGCTCAAGGCAGCGGCTGAAAATATTGGGGAAGTGTTCCTGCAGAAACTCTGGCGGTTTGTGGCTGATGTCCAGCAAAACATGGTCGAGTCCGCGTTTCTTCATTTCATAGTCGATGGCGCGGGCTACGATGTCGCGGGGTGCCAGCTCTGCGCGGTCGTCGTGGGCGGGCATAAAACGGCTGCCGTCCGGTAACTTTAAATAGCCACCCTCGCCACGCACCGCCTCTGTAATCAGGAAGCTTTTTGCATAAGGGTGATACAGGCAGGTGGGGTGGAACTGTA
>JAJTDO010000095.1 GCA_021300475.1 Burkholderiales bacterium
AAACACCTGCGGGTACGGTAAAAATAAAATTCAATACCGCAGATTTAACACTACTGGTAGAGCTACCCGACGAATAATTGCCCGCCAACACCATATCGCCAAACAGCAGATTTAACTTTGGAACCCCGCTGACAAAAACAGACTCGGAAAATGTAACTTGCGCCGTGATCAAGGCTGCCGCCTTGTACCAGCCGTTGGTTGCCAACGTTGAAGACCGGAGCTGTATGTTGGTGATATTTGGAGCAGTCATTGGCGATCTCAGAGAGTATTTCAGTGCGGGAAAATCCCAAACACTGCACCCCTATTCTCCAACACACCACCACAACCTGTAGTCACTCAATCAGGTGAAGACTTCACAAAATAGACAAAATATCGGCAAAAACAGACTTTAAAATAGTGTCCCAGTCACCCTTCATAATCTGGCGATGCAATTTCACAGATCCATACCAGGGTGTTTTTTCACCGGTCAAGCCCCAGCGCCAATCCGGGGCACGTGAAATCAACAAATCGGTAGGTACGCCCATTGCCCCGGCAAGATGCGCCACGCTCGTATCCACGGTCACAATGCGGTCGCAGAGCGAAATCAATGCGGCGGTGTCTGAAAAATCATTAATTTCCCTGCAGAGGTTCACAACTCGACCATCCTCTGCAAGCCGTTTTTCATCATCAACCGACATTGCATTCGTCAATGCAACCCACTGAATGGAAGACTCTGCTTCGGGTAGGAAAGATAAAAGTTGGACCAGTGAAATACTGCGTCTGGCATCATTTGGATTCATCGGGTTACCTGCCCACATCAAGCCAATTCGCATACGCGAATGTCCTCCCGTCTTATCATTGACCAGACGCTGCGACCAGTGTTCTTGCCTGTGGGCTTCTGGTTTCAAGTAACCTGCTGCAGCCGGCACTGTCTCCGGAGTTGTATTAAAAAAGCCCGGCAAACTCATTAACGGAATCTGCGCGTCATGCAAGGGAACGGGTTCATGATCACCCACCCACACATCCACCGCATTGCTTGGTTTTAAGAGCGAAATCAAACTTCCACTGATGCGTGCAACCACGCTGGCACCCGCGTTTTTAAGCATCGGCAAATATCTGGCAAACTGAATGCAATCCCCCAAACCTTGCTCATCAAACACATAAATGGTTTTTCCTGCAAGCGCGGCGCCCCGAACAAGAAGAGGAGCCGTGGTGCCGGGGTCGGTTCGAAACAGTTTGCGTTGCATCAACTCCAACCTTGCGTTGTAGAGTTCGAAGCCCTCCTCATATTGCCCAAGAGACAACAAGGCCATGGACAGATTCCAGCGCGCCTCTGCCCCATTACCCGAAAGGCTCAAGGCCCGACGCAAATGTGAAACCGCCTGGGTCATTTCCTCTTGCGCCATGCATGTAATGCCCCAGTTCAAGTACGCCGGAGCGCAAGAAGCATCAATGGACAAGGCATTTTGATAAGACAGGATTGCAGAGTCCGAATCCCCGAGTCGATGCAAGGCCACCCCACGAAAGGCATGAACTTTCGCCTCAACTGAACCCCTGCACAACAAACGGTCATACACTTCAAGCGCTGCCTGATGCTGATTAAGACGCCCCAGACACACACCCAGATTCAGCAACGCCTGTGAAGGGTCACTCTGCCGGTTTGACGCCAATTCAAAGCAACGCCTTGCCCGCTCAAAATCATCGCTTTCGAAGTAACAAGCGCCCATGTTCACAACGGCCTCCATGTTTTCAGCATCAAGCACAGAGGCTCTGAAAAATGAGATCAAGGCTTGGTCAAACCGCTTCAAACGGAATGCTGTCAAGCCTAACGCCAAAGCCAAATGAAAATCCGCCTGCAAAGCGTCACCCAGGCAAGCCTGTAAATAAAAATCAAAAGCACTTTCAAATTGATCAAGGTGGTAAAAAACCGTGCCAAGTTGATATTTCAAACGGTGAATGTGCGGGTGGCTTTTGCACAAAACTTGAAGTTGATTCGCCGCCTCTGCCAGTCGGCCGGCTGAAATCAAGGATGCAACAGGTTCAAGTAAAGACTGTAAATCTTGCGACATAGGACTTGGCAGGAAGGGGCTAACCCGCACATATTATTGGACAAACCACCCAACATAAACCACCCCAATGGGTGAACCCCCCCCATAGTGCAGAAAACTAAACAGAGCCCCTCGTAAAGCTGAAATGAAGGTTGGACTGAGAATACAACGTACAAGCAGCTTCCAACGCGGAGATATCAAGTACAGAATGATCAGCGTGTTGCTTCACATTCCACTCTGCATTGCTGCCGGGCTTCGCAGTCACACCAATCCGCGTCACCGCGATGCCCTGCATGATGTCGCTAACCGCCATTACCAACGGCATGCACTGGTCAGCAGGAACCCCCTCAAACCTTAAATATGCAAACGAATTTGATACATCAAAGGCTTCCAGTGCAATTGGACCACCATAACTGTTGACCGCATCGTTGCCAACCTGCGTTGTTCGCAAGTATTGGTGAGGGAATAAACCACTTTGTAAGGCCAGTTGTGTATTTAGTTGATTAAAAAGTCCGCGCTGACCATACGCTGCGCGGGCGGCAGTCACAATTTCGACTATCGAATCTGCGTTTGCGGTTATCTCATTTCTTCGGAAGCCAGACTGTGCAGCGGAATATGAAACAGCGAGCACCAGCGCTGAAATGGTGAGACCAATAGCCACTTCCACCAAGGTAATGCCCTTGGAACGACCCGCCCTAAAGGGGTTTGAACAGATCGCCATATACTATTCCTTGTAAAATTTAAACTGCAAATACACAAGTGAAGACTGCTCACAGACCACTCCCAAGGCAGCAACATCAAGCGAAGGGCGTGAGGGTTCGAATTTAACGTTGAACTCGCTGTCTGCCGAAGGTCTGGAATCTGTCCGGGTCACTGCAATGGCTGCCATCAAGCTTTCGACTGCCGTTACCAACCCGACACAGTGGCTGGAGGGAACGCCACCAAAACGTATCAACGCATAGTTTTCCTCAGGGTAACTTTCAATCACAATTTCTCCACCATAAGAATTAAAGGCTTGTGCCCCTCCATCAATGGTCTGCGTCAGGCGCGCCGGTATCAGTCCTGATTCAATAGCCTCGGTGGTACTCAACTCCTGAATTTTTCCCGTTCGCCCATACATGAAGCGCGCATCTTGAACCAGGTTGCTGATGATCTCGGCGTTGCTATTGACTTCCGCCCTTCGTGAAGCGGCCTCGAACGCCAATACGCTGTTACCCAACACAACGCCGGCCAGCATCAGCCAAATGGAAATTTCAACCAGACTCAGCCCTAGCTGATCTCTTTTGAAACCTCTGAAGAATTTATACATCACATCGCCGCAATTAAACCCATTAGCCTGAATTCTGAACCTGAATGTGAATGTCTAAAACCCCCAAGTGGGTTTCATGCTTAGCCCCCCCTGCAAGGGGATGCACATTTGAGCTAACCACTTTAAGGTGGATTCAACACAGACAGACCCGCCGGTCAGCCACTAAAAAACCAAGGACCATCACATGAACACTAGAAAAATTTCTTTGGCAATCACTCTGGCCATGTCAATTTTTTCACCCGCCCAAGCAGAGCAAACCACAGCAAATGAAAAAAGTATTCAGGCCCTTATTTCACTGACACTCTCGCGTAACCCGAAAATTTTTGCGAATAATCAAGAGAAATTTGCGAGGCAACAGGAAACACAGGCAGCTGAGGCGCAGTTTTTCCCGACACCGAGCGCAAGCATTGAAAAAGCCGACAACAGACCCAGGCTTGCATTGAATGAACGCACCGACAATATTCGCATTGTTCAACCCGTTTTCACTGGAGGCCGACTCACAGCCGGCCTTGAACGCGCAACAGCGGCAGAAAATATTGCCAACATCAATATTGAGTCAGCGCGGCTCACGCTGAGCGAAGAAGTCATCGACACGGTCAGCAGCCTTAAAAATGCCGAAGAAAAAACGCAGGTGCTTGAAAAAAGCCTGAAGAAGCACAGTCAATACCTTGAAATGGTTCGCAGACGAGCAACCGAAGGGCAATCGTCGCAGGCCGATGTGTTACTGGCCGAGAACCGTTGGCTTGCCGTCAAGGCCGATTTACTGGGGCTGAACAATGAGCAAGCGCTTCAACGCATACGACTGAAGCAACTGTGCCAGTGCAATAATGAAGAAATTGAAGTGACATTGCAGCACAAAGCCATGGTTAATCCCAATTTAGAACAGTTGGAACAACTCAGCCTGGAGAACAGCACCACCTTGAAACGTATTGATCAAGAATTGCTGATATTACAGGCCCTTGAGAAGGAAGCATTGTCTGCCTACAGCCCGCAGGTATCACTGCGTGCAGAGCATTCTCGTGGCAACTTCACTGGACCGGACAACAGCGTTTTTCTGAACATCAATGTTTCACTGGGTGCGGGCAGTTCGCAACTCAGAAGTATCAATGCCGCGGAATTTAGGACTCAGGGAAAATATCAAGAACGCGATGCTGAAGCACAAGCCGTTTCCCGCACGGTTCAAAGTTTCTTCCAGTTTCTGGAAACCTCCTTACAACGTCAAGCTCTGCAGCAATCCAGCCATGAGTCTGCCATGGCTGTCATGCTTGCGTCAGAAAGGCTTTACCTGTCTGGCCGAAAAAGCTGGCAAGAGCTCATGAATTCTGCAAGGGAGGCCTACCAAGCGGAAACATTGGTGGTTGATGCAAAAATAAGTGCGTGGCAGGTACAGCAAAAACTGTTGGTAACATCACAATCGCTGGATGTTTATTTGTCACAAAACAGGCCTTGATTTTTTATATCAAGGCCTGTGCTGCAAACAAAATCAGGCGAGTACCTGAAGGACGACGTATCCATCTATTGTGTTGCTTAACGGAGCGGTAAGGCCCGAATTCAAGTTGATGCGTTGGTGAGAATCCGCAGATGCATTTGTCGCTGATTGGTAAAAGACGTCACCGCCTAACCAGCCAGACGGTATGCCAGAAGCATTTGTAGTGGTGCCACTGCCATTGAATGCATCCCAGATAGCCAATAAGTCGTCATAAGTGCCATTCTCTGTGGTACCGTCAGCCACTGCAGTACCTGCACGGGAAGTAGTGCTGGCAGATTTACCGTTTGCATCCACTGGTCCGCCATAGGTTGGCAATGCCAGCTTGACTCCGTTAAGCGTTGCATACCGGTAAGTGTTGGTGGTGTCCGCACCAAAACCTGCGGGGTTGGTGGTTGTAAAGTCACTGGAATACTTGAAGATTCTGTCCAAGGTCTGGTGATCTGTATAGTCTACGCTTTCATTTTCTGTACCAGTACCATTCCTGGCTACGCCATCGCCAGACCTGTCCCAGTAGTAGTAGGTCTTGCCCTCAACCGTCACTGGTGCAATCAGCTTGCCATAGCCTCCAAGGTCAATCACAGCCTGGCCCACGGTGTAGGCGGTTGCAGTTTCCGCAACATCGGTTACCGTGATATCCACCGGTGAAGTGACCACTGTACCCACAGAGTCTGTAGTCACAATGTTAATGCTGTAGACACCATCCTGATTTGCATCAAGGCGGTTTTCAAAATCAGGGCGCCCTTTGAAAACCACTGCCCCCGTAGTGGAATTAACAGTGAACAAGCTGGCGTCTGAACCTGAAATTTCATAGTAAAGTGTACCCTCATCGCTGGCCACAGGGGTGTATGCAGCCGTGCTTGTCGCTGTGTTTTCAGCCACGGAAACACTGGTTGGGCTGGTGAAGCTTCTGGGCGTTACATCAAGCTTGAAACTGCCGTTGGAAAGCACTTCAAATGCTAAGTTGTGAGTGTACGCCCAATCTTCATTCCACCCCCAAGCAACATGAACAACATTTGAATCTAGCATGGCTGGATTATGAAGTTCTGCGCCCATTTTCGATGCAGTAAAGTAAAATTCTTGGCTCCAACCTGGTACAGGAAAGGTGGCGCCCAACACGGCATCGTTAAAGTTGTTCCACTCGTTCGCTGTTGGCAACACCAAGGTGTAGCCGCCCTGAACAAGTGTACGAGCATCGTCTACGCCCGCCACAGCGCCACGCAACTGCGTATCTACTGTGTCTGCACCACCATTTAACAATGTGTCCAAGCTGTTGTGGTTTAAGCTTTTGTCTCTGACATCGTAAAGTCCATCACCATTTTGATCCAGTAAGTAGTAAACCTTGCCGTTGCCCAAGGTGACTTTACTGACAAGATTCAAATTCACACCGGAAACGGTTCCAAGACTTAAAGAAGCCGGCAAATCTGCTGCCAACCCGTTGCCCAAGGTTGTTGTCAGGCTGTTTTTACCTGATGCGTTTGTGGTCCAGGCAGGCGCACCAGGGGCTTCGGTGTTTTCAACAGCGTAGGCCGCGTTGTCAAGCACAGCGGCGTGTGTAATAACTGCAGCAGTACCAGACACATCAGTGATGGTGCCGGCGTTCAGTGCCAGTGCGTTGGCATTGATGCTGACACCGTTTGCGTCTGTCAGGCCGCTTGCAACTGTGTAAGTAAACAGCAAGGTGTTGCTGCCTTTTCCGCTCAAATAATTACCTTGAACAACAGTGTCACCAATATTCAAACCCAACTGTGGCGTACCCGTAACCATCACTTTTTCAGAAAAAGTCACTGACGCAGTTACAACGTCGCCAATGTTCAACAGACTGCCCTGCAACCCGGCGGCACCCACAATGGCAACGGTACTGACAGTGGCGGCTGCTGTGTCCACCATATAACTACCATTGGCGGATCCAACCGTGTTGGTGATGGTTGCCACATTGCCCGCACGGTCGTTGATGCTGCCACTATTGAGAACAATCGCAT
>JAJTDO010000030.1 GCA_021300475.1 Burkholderiales bacterium
CTGGGGCGCACGGAGCTGCGAAACGTCGATATCGCACGTGTAGCCGCCAATGCAGCGCCGTGGCTGCCTGCCTTTGATGGGCTTTCCAAAGCACTGACCGATTTCGGTCACCACCCACGGGCACTTTCCGTGTGGGCGCAAGATGTGCTGGCGCTGTTGAAGTCGCTGGACGTGCTTGCATTGTTTGCGACCGAACCAGCCGGTCGGGATGTCGTGGTGATGTTGCGTTGGGTGTCGCGGGCGGCCTTGTCATATGAATGCTTGCCTCTTGAATGGTTGAGCTTCTGGCGCGATTTCGCAGAGCAGCGCCGCTTTCGGGCGCAGGACGTCAGCAGCCCGGTGCGCTTCATGCCCTTGCAGTCATTCCGCTTGCAAAGGTTTTCCAACGCGCTGGTGCTGGGTTGTGCGCAGCGTCATTTTGCCCCGACGCCCCCGGGGCTGCTGCCACCGTCCGTTGCGGCTGAGTTGGGCCTCTCGGGGGTGTGGTTAAAGCGTGAGCAAATGTTGTCGGCTTTGTCTGAGATGGCAGCTACCACCGCGCATTTGGTGTTTGCGCATGCCAAGGCGGTGGCCGGGCAGGCCGAGGTTGAGGTGGGCTGGTTGCGTTATTTGTCTTTGCTGCGCCGGACCAGCGAGGGCGGCACCAGACCCTGGGCCCTGAATGCACCGGTGCGTGAACGCGAAGTCAGCCAGCAGGTGATTCAACCGCTGCGATGGAAAGGAGCGCAAGCGCCCGAGGTGTTGTCGGTGGAGGCCGTTTCGGATTTGTCTGCCTGCTCATTGAAGTTTTCGCTTGCCCGTTTGTTGGGGCTTAAAGACAGCCAGTCGCATGTGCTTGAAGACCAGCGAAGCGCTTTGCGCGGCGTCTGGATTCATGAAGTGTTGCATCATCTGCACGATGACTTGAGCGAGGAGCAAGCTGTTGCGTGGCCTGTGACTGCCTGGCATGCAGCCATTCTTGCGGCGGTTGCCAAGACTTGGCAGAAAATGACACAGGCGCGGCGGCAGTTGTTGTATGAGGACAGGCTGGAATTTGAGCGTCTGGTGCCCGAACTGGCCGCCACCTTGCACAAGCGCTTCAAGGCGGGTTGGCGGGTGCTGATTCAGGAACACCCCGTAAACAAAACGCTGTTTTTCGGTGAGTCTGCCCGTGCGGTGAAAGTGCTGGGGCGCTTGGACAGACTGGAGCGCGCACCTGACGGTTTGGCGATTGTGGACGTAAAAACCACCCAGAAAGTAACGCTGAAGTCGCGTTCAAAGGCATGGCAGCATTATCCCCAATTGCCCTTGTATGCCTGGATGTTGGGCGAGGCCTGTCATGCGCTTTCTTATTTGTGCATCAAGGGCGACGCCGCAGAGTATGTGCCGGTGCCGGATGAAAAAACCGCAGAAACAGCCGCCGTGACGCCAGAGGACATGGCGGGTGCGGTGGTCGCCTTGCTCAGCGAGGCCTTGGTTCATTTTTTCGATGACAAACAATATTTCAAGCCCTTGCCGGGCAAAGAATGCGAGTACTGCCAGTTTGCGGGTGTGTGCCGCAACCGGTGGGTCAACAAGCATGAGGATGCGGTGCTATGAGCGGGCAACAAACAGCGATTTCTCAAACCTCTTTTGAATTTGAGGAGCCACCAACGCCGGCTTTCACTGCCTCGTTGGCCGACAGGGCCACCGACCCACGGCACTCGGCCGTGGTGGCTGCCTGTGCGGGGAGCGGAAAAACCTGGATGCTGATCACACGGATTTTCCGTTTGTTGCTCGCCGGCGCCTCACCGGACGGAATTTTAGCCATCACCTTCACGCGCAAGGCTGCGCAGGAAATGTCGCACCGCCTGGATGAATTGTTGCAAACCTGTGCGTTGTGCACAGATACCGAACTGAAAGCGGTGTTGGCAGAGCGCGGTTGTTCAAGCGATGAGGCCACGGTGGCCGCAGCCCGTGGCTTGGCGGCAAGGGTGTATCAGTCTCCCCGCGGTGTAGAGATGAACACGTTTCACGGCTGGTTTACAGCCTTGTGCCAAATGGCGCCGCTGTCCATCGGTTTTTCGCGGCAGGCGGAGCCCACCGAGCTGGCGGGTTATTGGCGAGACCTGGCTTGGCAAACTTGGGTGGCAGCCATGGAGTCCGCACCATCGGGTCATCAAGATGCACAAAGGTTCAGAGCCTTGTTGGCTGAGATTGGTGCCTTTAAAACGCGTTCCGCGCTGATGGCGCTGGCCGATCAGCGGGCCGCCTGGCTGGTGTGGTCCAACGGGCAAACACAAGCCGACTTGCTGCAAATACTGAGCGAGGGGTTTGAGGCGGACGTAGCGCAAAACTTTCCGGCGGCTTTTTTTAAGGACGCCCAAGCGCAGCAGATACTGTTCACTGTGGCAGGCGCTTGGGGCAAAGGCACGGCGACTGAGTGCAGCAGGGCCAATGAACTTGAGTGCGCTTGGACAAATGCCGACTGGGATGCGCTGACCTCTGTTTTGCGAACCGGCAAAGGAACCCGCTCTGTGGGCAAGCTGGCCAAGGCAGCCTTGGCTGCGTTTGGTGGGGCCGATGCGCAGGAGCGGTTTCTGGCGCTTTGGGAGGCGCTGCAGGAAAAGTATGAACAGGTCACTGCCCGCATGGAGGATCTGCACTGGTTCAAGGTCACCAGCATGGCGTTGCAGTTATTGCCGTCATATCTGGCCGAATACGAGCGACTGAAAAGTGCGGCGGGCGTGGTGGATTTTGACGATCTTGAACTCACCGCCTTTCAATTGCTCAGCCGAGAGGACACCGCACCCTATTTGCAGGCCCGTTTGGACAGGCGCACCCAGCACGTCCTGATTGACGAATTTCAGGACACCAACCCGGTTCAATGGATGATATTGCAGCAGTGGTTGTCTTCCTACCATCAGGGCGATGGACCCACCGTGTTCATGGTGGGTGACCCAAAACAGTCCATTTACCGTTTTCGCCGTGCGGAAGCGGGTTTGTTTGAGCATGCAAGGGCTTGGTTTGAATTGCACTTCAATGCCCGGTTTCTGGAAACGAATGTCAGCCGGCGTTGCGCCGGTGAGGTGCTCGACAGCGTCAATGATGTGTTTGTAACCCGGGCGGCGCTGCGGCCGGGGCGAACCCCCATTCTCGCCCATGAAGGCATTTACCGTGCGTCAGGGGCGGGTTTGTTTGTATTTCCGCTGGTCTGCGCCGTGGCCGGGCGAAACAGCGAGGTGCGCACGGGCTGGCTGCATCAGCCCAGGGTGAAGTCAGGGGCGCAGGGCGATGCAGGCAACGAGGAGGCGCAGCGCCTGGCCGTTCAGGTGCAACATTGGCTGGAGACGGGGGAAATAGCCTCGCCTGGCGACGTCATGGTGCTGGTGCGACGCCACGCCGATGCCTTGCCCCTGAGTGCGGCACTGCAAAATCTGGGCATTGCCCATTCCGTGAACGACAAAGGCGGGCGGTTTGCCTCCCTGATGTGGTCCGACAGCATCGCCTTGTTGCGCGTCCTGTTTTCCCGGTTGAACACCACTGCGTTGCTGCAATTGCTGCGCAGCCCGTTTTTTTGCATACCGGTGGAGGAGTTGGCGGACTTCTTGCCTCACCTTCAAGCCGCAGGCGGCGCCAAAGCGGCGCTTGTTGAGTGGGGTGCGGCTGTGGAGCAAGCCTCTGCCAGCATTCGGCAGGCCTGGTTGCGCATTGAGCAATGGCGGCAATGGGCGCAGGACTTGCCTTTGCATGACGCGCTGGACGCTATTTTCAGGCAGACGGACATTGTGGCCCGCACGCTGGAGATGGCACCCAAAACTGAACAGAAAATGGCGCAAGGCCACTGGGACTGGATGTTGAATTGGGCGCTGGGTATTCAGCAGGGCCGTTTTCCCAATGCGGTGGAGGCGCTGCGCGAGGCCGCCAGACTCAGCCTGCACGGCACGGCCAGCGCATCTGGCGACGAGGTGGCGCCAGAGCTGCTGCGCATCATGACCATTCATTCCGCCAAAGGGCTGGAAGCCAAGGTTGTTTGCTTGTTCAATGCCAACTCGGCGGCCGCCGGCGACCGAAACAGCGAGATGAAGTGTCTGGTGGCTTGGCCCGTGGGGCAGGATGTGCCCGAGCAGTTGTCTTTGTATCAGGGCAAGAACAAGGTTGGTCATGCCCGCAGGGTCTGGTTTGAACTGGAGAATCAGGCGAGCAAAGACGAGGCAGACCATTTGTTGTATGTGGCCATGACCCGGGCCAAAGCGCGTTTGTATGTGTCGGGTTGCGGCGAGGAGGGCAAGGCGCCTGTTGAAGGTTCCTGGTATGCCCGCTTGTCCGCTTTGGCGAGTGCCCAAGCGTTGGACTGGGTAGATGCCGATGCGCAAGCGGGTGGGGCAAACGCGCCTGATGCTGTTATGGAGCGGGAATTGGCGCCCCCGGCTACAACGTCAGCGGCGCAAGTGAAGTGGACGACGAGTGCTGCCGTGCCGGTCTTTGAAACGCAGGTGGGCGCCTACATGCCTGACACCCAAACCGCATTTACTTTGCGGGGAGAGGCTTGGCATGCCTGTCTGGAGCAACTGACCCTGTTGGCCTGGGATGACTTTGACGATTGGTGGCAGCAAATTCAGACGCCTTGTGCCGATGTGTTGTCGGAAGTGGATGATGAAACGGTGGCTGCCATCCAAGAGAGCTTGCGCGGCTTGCTCGCTAACCCCGCCTTGTCTGTGTGGCTCGATGACAGGCTGGCCGATGAAGCGCACAACGAAATTGAGTGGATGAATGCGAAGGGCAAGTTGATGAGGGCAGACCGCATTGTTCGCAAAGACCGCCAATGGTGGGTGATTGATTACAAATGGAGCTGGTCTGACGACGTGTTGCCGGATTATGTGGCCCAATTGCGGGGTTACGCACAGGCTGTGGCGGCGACTTTCACCGCTGAGTTGCCGGTCAGGGCACTGTTGTTGAATTCGCAGGGCGAAATCCATGAGCCGCTGATTTGAAAATATGCAGGTATGGGGTGAGCTCTGTGTGCATTGTCGCCTCGCATGAGTTAAAAGCGGTGTTAGAATGTAGGTGGCGGGCCTCCCCGCATGGTGTAGCGGCCAATCTGGTCAGGTCCGGAAGGAAGCAGCCACAACCGTAAAGCCAGTGCCGGGGATAGGGCTCGCCTTTTGCTTTTTTATTAGAGTGAGTCCGTCCATGTCGCAGAATCACAGTACCCATCTTCCAACTCAGGTGCTTGCCCGCAAGTGGCGGCCGCGTGAATTGTCCACGCTGGTCGGTCAGGAACACGTGGTCAGGGCACTCAGACATGCCCTCCAAACCCAACGCTTGCACCATGCCTATTTGTTCACTGGTACCCGTGGTGTGGGAAAAACCACGTTGGCGCGTATTCTTGCCAAAGCATTGAATTGCGAAACCGGTATCACGGACACCCCTTGCGGGCGTTGTAATGCCTGCGTTGAAATTGATCAGGGCCGTTTTGTAGATTTGCTGGAAGTTGATGCCGCTACAAACACCGGCGTTGATGAAATGCGCGACTTGCTTGAAAACGCCTTGTATGCGCCCACGGCGGGCCGCTACAAGGTGTATGTGATCGATGAAGTTCACATGCTTTCGAAGTCTGCCTTCAACGCCATGCTGAAAACGCTGGAAGAGCCGCCGCCGCACATCCTCTTCATTCTGGCCACCACAGATCCTCAAAAAATTCCCGTCACCGTGCTGTCGCGCTGCTTGCAGTTCAATTTGAAGCAGATGCCGCCGGGGCACATTGTTGAGCACCTGCAAACCGTGCTCACGGCCGAAGGCATTTCTTATGAGGTGGGGGCATTGCAGTTGATCGGGCGGGCGGCCCAGGGCAGCATGCGGGACGCTCTTTCCCTGACAGACCAAGCCATTGCCTACAGCGCCGGCAGTTTGCAGGAAGCCACGGTTCAATCCATGCTGGGTGCTGTAGACCAGCGCCACCTCTACGATTTGCTGGAAGCCTTGGCCCAGCAAGACGGCAACCGCCTGCTCGCACTGGCCGATGACATGAGCGCCCGCAGCCTGCCGCTGGGGCCGGCTTTGCAGGCCCTTGCCGTGTTGATCTACCGTTTAAGCCTCGCCCATGTGGTGCCTTCCGCCATTGCGCAGGACGACCCCGAGCGCGAAGTGCTGATGAACTTGCTCGGGCTGTTTTCCGCCACAGAATTGCAGTTGCTCTACCAGATAGCCACCCACGGTCGCAAAGAGATGTTGTATGCGCCCGATGAAGCCACGGGTTTTGGCATGACACTGTTGCGCATGCTGGCTTTTTTGCCGGGCAAGCAGACACACACGCCCGACCCGGTTGCCAGAGCCGAGCCGCCACGACGCGTGGCTGCCTCTGCAGCCCCCGCTGGGACGATTGGCGCTGCCAACAAGGCAACAAGCCCAACTCCGACGTTGCAAGCACCAGCGCAAGTGCCTGTTGCAAGCCTGCCAGCAGCCGCGCCCCCTGTGGTGCAAACACCGCAACCGGCACCCGTTGTACACAGCAGTCCGGCCAGAGCCGCAATGCAGGCCTTGGGCAATGTGCTGGGCGGTGGAGGTGCCGGCAAATCTGCGGTAGCCGCAAGCGCGCCCGTCACTGCACCGGTCACCACACCGGCCATTGAGTCACGTGCCTTGCCAATTCGGGCTGTGGAAATGAGAGCCGCGGAAATGAAGGCGGTGCCATCGCCGCTGTTGGCTTCCCCACCGGCAGTATCAAACGTTGCACAAAGCCCCGCATTTGACGACGGTCCGCCACCCGAATGGGAGGAAGAGGGCGACTACTATGAACAGCAGTTGTTGCCGCGTTTAAGTCTGGTCAAGCCGACTGTGCAGTCTGAGCCAGTGCTTCAGGCGGAGCCTTCGCAGCCGCAAGGCCTGTCTGTCGGCTCACCCGACGCGCCTGCTACGGTTTCAGAGGTGGCGGCGGCGCCCGTGGCACCGCTTTTGGCGCAGGGGCAATGGCCCACCACCGATTCCTGGCCAGCCATTGTCAGAAATATGGATATTTCAGGTCTTGCCCGCCAAACCTTGGAACGCACGCAGTGGGTCGGGGTAAGCGAGAAAGACGGTCTTCAGGTGGTGCACTTGTTGGTGGCGGTCAAGGCGTATCTGGAAAGCAGCTATGTGCAACGCATACAGCAGACGCTGGAAAAACAGTTCGGTGCGGGGTTGCAAATTGATTTGCGTCTGGGGGAGGTAACAGCCTCGGCACAGTTGCAGCAAGACCATGAAAACCGAGAGCGCCAGGGCAAAGCAGAGGCAGCCATCGCTGCAGACCCGTTTGTCAATGAATTACAGCTTCGCATGGGTGCAAGCATAGTGCCCGGAAGCATCCGATCCATTTAAAAAGGAGTTTTTTCCATGATGAAAAATCAATTGGCTGGTTTGATGAAACAAGCCCAGCAAATGCAGGACAACATCACCAAAATGCAGGAGCAGATGTCAAAGCAGGAAGTGGAAGGCCAGGCCGGCGGTGGCATGGTGAAGGTTCTGATGACCTGCAAGCACGATGTAAAACGGGTGACCATTGACCCCAGCCTGTTGGGCGATGACCGCGACATGCTGGAAGACCTGATTGCAGCCGCCTTTAACGACGGGGTGCGCAGGTCTGAGGCCCTCATGCAGGAAAAAATGTCCAGCGTGACAGCGGGCATGCCTTTGCCCCCAGGCTTCAAGTTGCCGTTCTGAAATGAACAAAACCGACAAAATGACGCCAGCCAGCCTCAGTCACCTGACTGAGCAGTTGCGTCGTTTGCCGGGCGTGGGTCCGAAGTCTGCGCAACGCATGGCCTTGCATCTGCTGCAAAAAGACAGGGAGGGCGCCGTATTGCTGGGGGAATCGCTGCTTAAGGCTGCGCGAATGACCCGTCAGTGCGTGCGCTGCAACGGCTTCACCGAAGACGACATCTGCGCTGTGTGCGCGGATGCCTCGCGCGACACCCGCACAGTGTGCGTTGTTGAAACCCCTGCAGACATGTACGCCATTGAAGTGACTGGTACCTACAAGGGTTTGTATTTTGTTTTAATGGGCAAGTGTTCGCCACTTGATGGTGTCGGCCCAGACGATGTTTCCATGGCCACGCTGACCAACCGTTTGCAAGATGGCTTGGTGCAGGAGGTTATTCTGGCTACCAATTTCACCAATGAAGGCGAGGCCACTGCGTTTTACATGCAGCAGCGCCTGCGCTCGTTGGGCTTGAATGTGAGCCGCATTGCCCGTGGCATTCCCATCGGGGCGGAAATTGAATACACAGACCCCGGCACGGTGGCCAGGGCCTTGCTGGACAGGCACAGCGTAGGCAATTCCTGATCGTCCTGCCCCCCCCAGAAAAGCCTTTAACTCAGATGTACTTTGGCAAACTTCCGTTTTCCCACCTGAATCACATAGCTGCCCGCCTCCAGTTTCAACGATTTGTCTTCAATCGTTTGTCCTTCCACCTTGACGCCGCGCTGTTCAATGTTGCGATTGGCCTCCGTGGTTGAGGGGCACAAGCCCGCCTGTTTCAAAACTTGCGCTATTCCCAGTGGTGCGCCGGCAATGTTCACCTCTGCAATGTCATCCGGTATTGCGCCGTGCTTGAAGCGCGCTTCAAAATTTGCCAGTGCCTGCTCTGCGGCGGCGGCATGGTGAAAACGGGCAATGATTTCCTGCGCCAGAGCCACCTTGGCCTCTTTGGGGTTGCGTCCAGCCTCGCATTCGCTTTTTAGTGTGGAGATGTCTGCCATGGGTTTGAAACTGAGCAATTCATAATAGCGCCACATCAGGTCGTCAGAAATTGACATCAGTTTGCCAAACATGTCGTCGGGCGCCTCGCTCACTCCAATGTAGTTGTTCTTGGATTTCGACATTTTTTCGGTGCCGTCCGTACCCACCAGCAAGGGCATGGTCAAAATGCACTGTTGCTCTTTCCCATCTTGCTTTTGCAGTTCCCTGCCCACCAGTAAATTGAATTTCTGATCTGTGCCGCCAAGCTCAAGGTCTGCATTCAGAGCAACGGAATCAAGGCCTTGCATCAAGGGGTAGAGGAATTCGTGCAACGAAATGGGAACGCCGCTCTGAAATCGTTTGGTGAAGTCGTCGCGCTCCAGCATTCTGGCCACAGTGTATTTGGAGGCCAGCTTGATCATGCCATCGGCCCCCAGAGGCATGCACCACTCGCTGTTGTAGCGAATTTCGGTGCGCGATTCGTCCAGAATTTTGACGGCTTGTGCGTGGTAGGTTTGGGCATTGAGTTTGATTTGCTCGGGTGAGAGCGGGGGGCGGGTGTTGTTGCGCCCGGACGGGTCGCCGATGAGCGAGGTGAAGTCGCCAATCAGAAAAATAACCTGATGCCCCAAATCCTGCAATTGGCGAAGTTTGTTCAGGACAACGGTGTGCCCCAGATGAATGTCGGGTGCCGTGGGGTCAAGACCGAGTTTGATGCGCAAGGGCACGCCTGTTTGTTCAGAACGGACCAACTTTGCGATCCATTCTTTCTCCACCAACAATTCTTCGCAGCCCCGTAAGGTGACCTCCAAAGCGTGACGCACACTACCTGTAATGGGGGTTTCTGTCTGTGGCTCAGAAGCCTTATGCGAAAAAATGTTTTGTTTCATTGCAAACCTTTGGTAAACTCACGAAAATTTTACGCCCAATGCCCGATACGTTGTTTTTTTGCAACTTACGGTGTGAAGCGCCGAACAATACAAGAAGGCGAATGCCTCACTCAATACAGGAATTGTAGCGAAACTATGCGAGAGCAGTCCTACAAAACCCTTACTGCATTGTTTTCAAAGGGTACAGCGGTGGTGAAAAACCTCACCAGCGTTGTTAAAGAAGAACTTCTGGCGTGGCTGCCGGAATCCGAATCACAGCGCAAGCGCGTGTACCAGGGTGCGGCGGCGGCTGGCGTTTTCAGTGCAATGGCACTGGCGTTTGCAGCCTCACAAACTTCCCCCGGCATTGACGTCATATCTGGCAATTTCGTGGCCGAAGCCTTGGAATTGAATATCCAGCCCTCAGACATCATGCGCTCGGCGCCCTTGGTGTCTGAAGATCGCGTTCGCCGAAGCGACACGCTGGCCGCGCTCGTAGGCCGACTTGGCATTGCAGACTCAGAGCTTCAAAGCTTCATTAAATCCGATGTCAATGCCCAGGTGCTGATGCAATTAAAGGCTGGCGCCACCGTTTCAGCGTTGGCTGACGTGGAAGGTCGCGTCAAGTGGGTTCGTTATTGGGGTCTGCTTGATAAAGGCGGCGAAAGCACGCGCGTGGTTCTGATTGAACGCAAGGCTGGCAAGCTGGTCTCTTCCATTGAAACCGTGGCATTTGAAAAACAGATGGAAGTGCGCAACGGCGAAATCAAGAGCTCTCTGTACGGCGCAACGGATGCCGCAGGCGTGCCCGACGCAGTTGCCAATCAGATGGCTGATATTTTTTCAGCACAAATTGATTTCCACCGCGATTTAAAGTCCGGCGACAAATTCCGTGTTGTTTATGAAAATTACGTATTTAAAGGCGAAGTGCTGCGCCCAGGGCGTATTTTGGCCGCTGAGTTCAACAACGGTGGCAAACGGCACGCTGCTTTCTGGTTTTCTCCCGCAGGTTCTTCGGGCGGTTATTACACAGCCGATGGCCAGAGCCTGAAGCAGGGCTTCCTGCTTTCCCCGTTGGAGTTTTCACGGGTGACTTCCGGCTTTACCAATGCGCGCTTCCATCCGGTGCTGCAGGAATGGCGCGCTCACCGCGGCGTTGATTACGGCGCTCCGGAAGGTACGCGTGTCCGGGCAACGGCTGATGCAGTGGTTGATTTTGTCGGACAGCAAAATGGCTACGGCAATGTGGTTGTATTGCGGCATCAGGGCAAGTACACCACTTGGTATGCCCACCTGAGCGGTTTTGGTTCCGAAATCCGCAAGGGTGCGCGTGTTCAACAAGGCGATCTGGTGGGTTTTGTGGGGCAGACAGGTTGGGCCACCGGGCCGCATCTGCACTATGAATTCCGCATCAACGATGTGCAACAAAATCCGCTGACCGTGTCTTTGCCTGGCAGCGCTCCGCTTGAAGGCAGTTTGTTGGGTTTGTTCAAGCGTCGCTCCAGCGACCTGACTGCCCGAATGATGACGCCGACACCAAGATTGGCAAGGCTTGACTAAGCCGCCAACAGACCTCAGTTCTCCAGGGCCCACGCGAAGTGGGCCTTCTTCTTTGGCAACGCCCAATGCGGTGTGGCTGGGATTAATGTCCGGTACCAGCACAGACGGTGTTGATGCCGTGGCGGTCCGGTTTTCCGAGTCGCATGAAGTGCATGTCTTGTGCCATGAATTCATGGCCTTTCCCGAAGCCTTGCGCCAGCGCTTGCTGGGCTTGCAGGACATAAAAAATACCGGGCAGGCGGGCGATGCGCTTCTGGATTCAGAGTTGTTGAGCAATGAACTGAGCCGTTTGTATGCACAATGCGCTTTGCAGGTGCTTGAACAGTTGCCTGAGGAGGCCCAGCGCTGGGTGGTCGCAGCTGGTGCCCATGGGCAAACTATCCGCCACAGGCCCGATCTGGGGGTTACCGTACAGATACTGAATCCGGCCTTGTTCTACGAACTGACAAACATTGCGGTGGTTTCAGATTTTCGCCGTGCTGATGTGGCCGCCGGCGGGCAGGGTGCGCCCTTGGTTCCCGCCTTTCACCATTGGTGGTTGCACTCCGACGTGCAGTCGTCTTCTGCCGTGGTGGGTGTTCTGAACATTGGCGGCTTTGCCAATCTCAGCCTGTGCGATGCAGAGGGCGTCAGCGGCATGGACACCGGGCCTGGCAATGTGTTGCTGGATGCCTGGGTATTTCGTCACATGGGTCTGGCCTACGACGATCAGGGCGCCTGGGCAGCCCAAGGCACGCCCGATGCGGGTCTGCTTGAACGTTTGCTGGCGCATCCTTATTTTTCCAAGCCATTGCCAAAAAGCACGGGGCGTGACGACTTCCATCTGGATGGTTTGCTGCTGGTGCTGCGCGATTTTCCTTTTTTAAGCCCCGTGGATGTTCAGGCAAGCTTGCTGGAGCTAACGGCGGTGTCCATCGTGGCGCATTTGCCCAGCCATCTGGCTGGGTTGTACATCTGCGGTGGTGGGGCTTTCAACCGCCGGCTCATGGAGCGTCTGGGGGTTCTGATGGCTCAGGCGGGTATTCGCACTCAGCCTGCAGCTTCTCAGGTCAAGGGTTTGCACCCTATGCAGGTCGAGGCGGTTGCGTTTGCCTGGCTGGCCCGTCAGCGCGTTCTAGGGCGCTTTGCCAATGAGCCCCACGTTACCGGCGCTCGCAGCAGGGTGTTGCTTGGGGCGATCACAGGTGCCTTGTGAGTCGCCCATCAGGTAAGCATTGGGTTTTCAGGAATAAGCAAAGCGCTTGAAAACACTGGCGGCTTGCGTGCGGTTTTTAACACCCAAGCGTCCGAACAGGTCTTTGGCGTGTGTTTTAATGGTTTCTGGTGAAACCGCCATTTTTCTTGCAATTTCCTTGTTTGACAATCCCAGCCCCATTAACTTGAGCACTTCCTTTTGTTTGGGTGTCAGTTCGCCTTCGGCAACCTTGTTGAGTTGCTGAAAATCCAGTTGTGGTGAAACTTCGCTGTTCAGGAATTCGGATTGCCGAAGTGTTCTGCTGAGCGTGGAGACAACACATTCAAAAGGTTCGACTTTCGAGAGAATCAGAAACTCTTGTGTGAGCTGGTTGTTATAGGCGTTTAGAAAGTTTTCATCACCAGTAAAGCCAACAATGATGGCGTCGCCGCTTTTATCGGAAATGCTTTCGAGAATGGTAAGGCCTTTTGCATCCGACACGTTCAGGTCGGCAATGATCAGCAGGGGGTTGAATTCGTCCATCAAGCTCAGCGTGGCTTGCAGGTTGTTGGTGCAAACAACTTTACCACCCGGAAGTAAGTGTTCTGCGAGATCTTTAAGCCCAGCAGCGAACATGGGGTGGTCTTCTAATATTATGGTTGTTAAGCTCATTTCCTGACTCCTTTAGGCGCATTTGCAAGTGGGCTAATTTGTGCTTTCAAAGCGTTACTGAAGGTTAAAAAATAACTCACAGAGTGTCAAGAACAAAATCACTGTATTCCATTGAAATAACTACAATGGGTGATATTTAAATCTGGCTCAAATGGGTGGGGTGATTGCTTTTTTTCATTTTATAGTTTTTGTTTAATATATTTATATAAATCAAGTAATTATATTAATTGCAATATTCAATAAATGATTTTATTTAACAAATAGAGTGATGCTTTTCTTATTTGACCAAAACAGGGACTTCAAGCGTTCTTAATATCGATTGTTCAAATGTCATAGACAAAAACGGCAGGCTTAAATACAAAACATAAAAGCCCACCAGCAAAGTTACTGCGAAACCAATGCTCATAATATTCAGTTGGGGTGCCGCCCTTGCCAGCACACCTAACATGATATTTGCACTCATTAAGGCAGTTATGACAGGCAATGCAATTTGCAACCCCAGCATGAACATCAGGCTGCCCAATGCCGCAATTCTTTCGGGTTGTATGTGGGAGAAGACATCGCCAACCGGTGCAATTTCGAAACTTTTAATAATGGCTGCGATGACAAGTAAATGGCCATTGATACTGAAAAACGCCAGCGAGGCCAGAATGCCGATGAAACTTCCAATCAGTGGTGACGGTGCGTTGCGTTGCGGGTCAATGAACTGGGCGAAAGCCAGGCCCATTTGCAGACCCAACAGGTCGCCCGCCATTTCAAAGGCGGTAAATATCATGCGCATTGAAAACCCCAGCGCAATACCGATGAAAACTTGTTGAAACAAGAGGCTCATGGCACGCGGGTCGTTCAGTGTGGGCGGGGTGGGCAGCAGCGGGGTCACCAAGAGGCTGATGCCGATGGCCAAGCCCACACGCACGCGCCGTGGCACCGCCTTGTGGTTGAACACCGGAGCGGTGCTCAGCATGGCTAAAATGCGTATGAAAGGCCACACAAAGCCGGAAAGCAGTGTCAGAAGGGTTGCACTGTTGATGGAAAACACGGGTCAGGTTTCTTTAGCCGATGACGTAGGGAATGTTGAGCAGCAGTTCCCGGGTGTAGTCGATGAGTGTGGTGAGCATCCAGGGCCCCAGCAACATCATGGTCAGAAAAATGGCCAGCATCTTGGGGATGAAAGAAAGGGTCATTTCGTTGATCTGGGTGGCGGCCTGCAAAATACTGACAATCAGACCGACCACCAAGGCCGTCAGCAGCAAGGGGGCTGACACCAGCAGCATGACTTCAATGCATTTCTGGCCCAGATTCAACACGGTTTGTGTGGTCATCATGGCGCAGCCTCCTGTGTGAGGCGTTCCTTGATGGGGGTAAAAAGATTCAGCAGGTTGGCTTTCGACACGGGTTTGACCAAAATATCGTCAAAGCCGGAGTCCAGAATGACCCGCCGTTCATCTTCCAGCGCATGGGCCGTGTAGGCCACTACAAAAATAGCCTGCAGGGAAGGGCGCTGCCGGATGATTTTCAAGGTTTCCACCCCGGAAAGCCCCGGCATGCTGATGTCCATCAGTATGACTTTAAACACTTTCTGAGACAGTATTTCCAGTGCGCTTTCACCGCTTTCGGCTTCGGCGGTTTCCCAGCCGTCGCGCTGCAGCAGCGTTTTTGCCAGTTGCCGGTTGATTTTGTTGTCGTCGACGATGAGTATTTCAGCCATGGCGCACCTACTGGAAACTCGCCACAAGTGAGCTGACAATCAGCGTCCAGCCGTCCACCATGACGAACAACATCAATTTGAAAGGCAGGGAGATCAGCATGGGGGACAGCATCATCATACCCATGGACATCAAAACGCTGGAAACGATCAGATCGATGACCAAAAACGGCAAAAAGATCATGAAGCCGATCTGAAATGCGGTTTTCAGCTCACTGGTGACAAACGCGGGTACAAGCACTTTTAATGGCAGGTCTTCGGGTTTGTCTACGTCAGGTTGTTTTGCCAGTTTCATGAACAGAGCCACATCGGGTTCGCGTGTCTGTTTCAGCATGAACGCCTTGATGGGGGGTTCAGCCTGAGCCACCATGGCCTGAAAACTGATTTTATTTTCGGAATAGGGCTGGTAGGCGTCGTCGTAAATTTTGGTGAGCACCGGCGACATGACAAAAGCGGTCAGGAACAGGGACAAGCCGATGATGACCTGGTTCGGCGGTGAGCTCTGGGTTCCCAGCGCCATGCGCAACAGTGACATCACAATGACAATGCGGGTGAAGCCCGTCATCATTAACAGTACTGATGGCAGAAATCCTAAAAAGGTGAGCGAAAGCAGCGTTTGAACCGGTACTGAGTAGTTCACTGTGCCCCCCGGTCCGGGTGAAGACACAAAACCTGGCAGGCCTTGTTGCGCCCAAGCGGCTTGCGCTGCAACCGTCAAACCAAGCAGGAGGCACGTTTTAAGTGATGCAGATTTCATGAGGCTTGTGGCTTTTTGACCCGCTCAAGCAGGCTGGCGAAAGTTTGTGCGGTTGCCAGATTACCCGGCAATTCCATGCTGCCCTTGGGCATGCTGTGCAATGTGTTGATGGCGTGGGGAGTGATGCCCAGTACCAGCCAGGTCTCGCCCACTTCAACCAAGGCAATTTTTTCGCGCGCCCCCAGCGACATGACAGCCAAGGTTTTGATGAAATGGTTGCCTGTCAGGGTGCGGGTGATGCCAAACTTCTTGAGCGCCCAAGCCAAACCGAGCATCAAGCCCAAGACCAGTACCAATGCGCCCAAATTTTGATAAATATTCATCGACTCAGTTTTCTTAAACGTTCTGAAGGTGTGATGATGTCGGTGAGCCGGATGCCGAATTTATCGTTCACCACCACCACCTCGCCTTGCGCAATAAGGTAGCCGTTCACCAGCACATCCATGGGTTCACCTGCCAGACCATCAAGTTCAATCACTGAACCTTGGGCCAGTTGCAGGATGTGTTTGATAGGTATCTTCGTGCGCCCAAGCTCGACTGTCAACTGGACGGGTATGTCCAGCACCATGTCCAGGTCGTGTTGCGTCATTGCGCCGCTGGGAGAGTTACCGCCACCGAAGGAGGGAAACAGACCCGTTGCCGGCTTTGCGTCGCCAATGCTGGCGAACATGCCGCCGGCCGGTACTTCGCCTGCGCTTGAGGGGGTGGAGGCCTGTTCGGCCAGAGCGGCAGCCCAATCGTCTTCTGCTGCGGCTTGGTCTGAACCCATGTTTTCGCTTTCGGACGCCATCTTATCCTCCTGGTGTCGTATTGATGATTGTGGAAGGTCCCGCGCCTGGTCTTGGGCCTAGCGGCGAGCCAGACGAGGCAGCGGTGCCGTCAGCAGGGGCTGCCGGATTGGCATTGCCCTTGTTTTCAGCGCCTTCGTTGATTTTCGTATTCAATTTGTATTTTGCGGCCAGTTCCTTGGCCACTTCTTCAAGGTGATCGCTCTTTAAATCGCTGGGCGGACTCAACAGCACTTTTTCAATTTTCAAGGCGTACTTGCCGTTGCTGCTGCCATAACTGCATTCAAAGCCGGGAACATTGTCCACGGTGGCTTCAATGTGCGAGGGAATGTCGAGCGGTATCACGTCGCCCACGTGAAGTTTCATGATGTCGCTGACATACAGTCGGCTTTTGGCCAAATGGGCTTTCACTTGAACTTCTGCTTCCTGCACCTGCAGTTTGAGCATGTTGAGCCAGCGACGGTCGGGTTCTGCCTGATCGCCTTGCAAGGTGGAATACAGGATATCGCGGATGGGTTCCAGTGTGGAGTAGGGGATGCACATTTGTATGGTGCCACCGCCATCACCGATTTCAACCCTTACCCCCATGACCACCACAATTTCCGAAGGCGTGGCAATGTTGGCGAACTGCGTGTGCATTTCCGAGCGGATGTATTCCGGGTGCAAGGGAAACACTGGCGCCCAGGACTTTACGAACTCTTCAAATACAACATCAAGCAAGCGACCAATGATGCGTTGCTCGGTGCTGGTGAAATCACGGCCCTCAACCCGGGTATGGTAGCGACCATCACCGCCAAAAATATTGTCGATGATGGTGAAGATCAGGCTGGGCTCGAAAATAAACAGGCCGTTGCCGCGCAAGGGGCGCATCGAGCAGATGTTCAGGTTGGTGGGCACCACGACGTTGCGTACAAACTCGTTGTACTTGATAACCTTGCAATTGATGACTGCAATTTCCGGTGTGCGGCGCATGAAATTGAACAGGCCAGTGCGCAACAGACGCGCAAAGCGCTCGTTGATGATTTCCAGCGTGGGCATCCGGCCACGCACAATCCGCTCTTGCGTACCCAGGTTGTAGGTGCGCATTTCCAGTTTACTGCCCCCGGTCATTTCCTCCGGGGGTGCGTCCTCACCGCTGGAGCCATTGAGCAGGGCATCTACTTCTTCTTGGGATAGAAATTCGCTGGCCATGTTTTTCTTGCCTTACTGGATCACAAAGCTGGAAAAGTGAACGTCAACAATGCCACGGTCCTTGCCCTTGTATTGCACGGTGTCACGGGCCATGTCGAGCAGTTCATCCATCAAGGCTTGCTTGCCGTTTACGGTGGACAGTGCCTTGACATCCTTGCTCGCCAAAATAAGAAGAATTCGACTGCGCAGTATCGGAATGTAGGCCTTCATGTTGTCTGAGGCCTTTGCATCCACAACTTGATAGGTGATGCCGATCTGCAAGTAGCGTTTTTCTTCGCCATCTGAAATATTGACCACAAACGGATCCATGATGGTAAAGGCGGGTGGCCCTTTTTTTACGGGTTCTTCGACGGGCTCTTCTTCCGCCACTTCAACAGGCGGCTTCTTGGGTTTCTTTTTCTTCATCATGAAAAACGCACCACCACCACCGCCACCCAACAGAACAACCGCGGCGATGATGATGATCATCATCTTCTTTTTCTTCTTCTTGGCGGCATCTTCATCGCCACCTTCTGCGGGGGCTGCTGCTGGTTGTGCAGACATGTCTTACTCCTCTTTTATTCAGGTGTGGCCAGCGCCACACGACGACGCCTGTATTTTGCGCTTTTCAAGCGTCTCAGCATGGCTTGAAATGCCTTGCAGATTCATCGCTGTTTTGAAGGCGTCACGCATAGGTGTCCAGTAGTCCGTTGCTGCGTCGGCTTGGGGTTTCAGCTGACTGCTTGGGCGCGTTGTCTGAACCCGGGTTTGTGCTGTCTTGTCTGCCGCTGCGATTCTGTCCTTGCTGGAAGTTTGCATCAGAGTTGCGCTGTTCCCGGTTACCTTGTCCTTGAAACAGGTTGGTCGTGTTGTTTTCCAGGGATTG
>JAJTDO010000096.1 GCA_021300475.1 Burkholderiales bacterium
GTCTATAACTGACCACGACCGCCGATGATGGACAACTCTGCAACGTTCTCAACCCGCCCCATGGCACTTATCTATCGGGGTAAATCTGTTCAAACAAACCGAGCCACTTCTGAGCAGCCTCTGGCGCCTTGTCCAAAACCTTTAAAAGTGCCATTGCCGCGCCAGTTGGGCAACGCTTGGCTTGTTCCCAGTTCCGGATCGTGTCCAGAGAAACATCAATCCGCTCAGCAAACTTGACTTGGCTGAACCGGTAATCCCCCCATTATTGAGGGGGGGCTTAAACTGGATCTCGTGCGTTATCGACGGTTTTGCCGTCAGATTGTGCTTTAAATTAAAGAACGCTTTAATTCGATTTTTGCAATTAAAGCAGGCTTTCAATGACTCGAAGATCGAAGGCACGCAGGCCACCTTGGTTGATTTGTTCGACAAAGAAGCGGGTTTTAAGGTCAGCAATACAGACGATGTTGAGGTGGTGACCAATTACCTCCGAGCCTTTCGGTGGGTTCAAGCGCAGTTGCGTGGTCCTGGTGGATTGCCCATTGGCGTGAGACTTCTGTGCGGTGCCCACCGCTTGCTGCTCTCTTTGAGGGTTGGGGGTTGCTACCCGAGCCACTTATGTACATGAGTGCTTATCTAAAGCGCCACCAGGCGGAGTACTACCGTCGGCTTTCGGCCATTCGAGCCGAGGGTGACTGGGAGTCATGGATTACATTTTTTTTGGAAGGTGTGTCCGTGGCCGCAGCGGAGGCCCAGCGCAGTATTATTGAAGTGGCCAGTCTGGTGACTGCAGACTGAGAACGTCTACTGCCGTCATCCAAGGTGGGGCCAGCAAGTTACAGTTTGTTCGAGTGGCAGCGTCGTTGGCGTTGAGTGCCAGACGCAGTTGGTGCATCTTGTCTGCCAAGGCCTCGGTTTGTAAAACCGGTTCACGGGCTTTCATGATTTTTGGATGGTTGGTGCTTTCGGCGTTGCTGCTGGCAATCAGCAGTTCTTCATACAGCTTTTCACCGGGGCGCAGGCCAGTGATGGCAATTTCAATGTCGCCCTTGGGGTGGTGTTCATCGCGCAGGCTGTGGCCGGCGAGTTGAATCATGTTGCGCGCCAGGTCCATGATCAAGACAGGTTCGCCCATGTCCAGTAAAAATATTTCTCCGCCAAAGGCCAGGCTGCCAGTTTGTATGACCAGTTCTACCGCTTCATGGATGGACATGAAATAGCGGGTTACTTCCGGGTGGGTTACGGTGACGGGGCCACCGCGTGCGATTTGTTCTTTGAACAGTGGAATTACAGAGCCGCTGGAACCCAACACATTGCCAAAGCGCACCGCGCAAAAGCGCTGCCCGGTACCGGCGACCTTGGCGCGGCTGGCAAAGTCTTGTACCAACAACTCGGCCCAGCGTTTGGTGGCACCCATGACGTTTGTGGGGCGAACAGCTTTGTCTGTGGACACCAGAACAAACGTTTCCACCCCGGTTTCAAACGCCGCCTGCGCTGTAATTTGAGTGCCCATGACATTGTTTTCCGTGCCCTCCACCGCATTGCTTTCCACCAGTGGCACATGCTTGAAGGCCGCTGCGTGGTAGAGCGTCTGCACGCCGTGGGTGCGCAGCAGGCGGGTCACCAACCCTGCATCTCTGACCGAGCCCAGACACGGCAGCAAAGGCAAGTACCCGTCTTTCTGTGCAGTGCCATGGCCTGCTTCGCGCAGGGTGCGGTCAATTTGATAGAGCGCATGCTCATTTGCATCAAACATCAGCAATTGCTTGGGTGACAGTTCTGCAATTTGCCGGCACAACTCCGACCCTATGGAGCCCCCCGCGCCTGTCACCATCACCACCTTGCCGGTGATGCAATGGCCCAGCAGGGCTGGGTTTGCTGCCACCGCATCGCGCCCCAGCAGATCGCCGATGTCCACTTCCCGCACCATGTTTACCAAATGCTTGCCACTGGCGATGTCAGTAAGTGCCGGCAATATACGCACCCGCACCGGGTGTTTTTCCAGAAAGCTGACCACTTCGCGCCGTCGGGCATTCGAGGCGGAGGGCAGGGTGACGATGACATCGCGAATGTCAAAGCGCTTAATGAGTTTTGGCAAATGCTGGGGTGTGTAGACGCGAAGCCCGTCAATGTCCTTGCTCAACAGGGTGGGGTCATCGTCCAGAAAGCCCGCGGGAAACAACTCGCGCCCTGAGCGCAGCGACACCGCCAACTGCCGGCCCGCCGCGCCTGCGCCGTAAATCAGCACTTGCCGGCCAGAAAAGCGTTGGCGTATGGGCATCCACAACAGCCAACGTGCGGTGAAACGCGAGCCGCCCACCAACACCAGCCCCATCAGCCAATACACCAAGGGCACGGCACGGGGCACGCCTTCCACGCCTGTCATTTGGGTCATGAAGGCCAACACCGCCCAGAACAATGCTGCCAGCGACATGCCCTTGAACACAGACCACAAGGCCTGTTCGCCCAAATAGCGAATGACGGAGCGGTAAAGCCCCATTTTCAAAAATACAGGAATGGCCAGCAAGGGTGCGCAGGCCATGAGCGCCACCTGTTTGCCGTTGGGAATAAAAAACTCGCCCAGACGCAAGGTGTAGGCCGCCCACAACGCAAAAACAAGCAAAGCGGTGTCGCTGGCCAGCAGCAGGGTTTGTGTGAGGGGGCGGGTCAGCAGCACCATGTGACCTGCCATGCGATTGGAGGCCCACCTAACCATGGTCGGGCTTTCCGGCACCCAGCGCTAGTGCGGCAAACAGCAGGGGCGCATAGGCCAGCCCCACCGCAAAGCCTGCATGTTCAGGCCGATAAAGGCACCACCCCGCCAGAGGCGTTAGCCAGACAACATTGACCAGCAGCACCACCAGTGTCACATTCCGATGCCCGACCTTTTGAGCGTCGCCGTGCTGGCCTTGCCAGCGACGCGACAATCGCTGGTATGCATGGCTGCGGTGGGCTTCATACCACGGCTGCCCCCGCAGCAGGCGGGTACACAAGGTTACTGTTGCATCGGACACGAACACCGCGCCCAATACAGCGCAGGCGGCATAGTTCATGCCTTGGTTTTGAATACAAACAAGCCCCAGCGCAAACAAGACGAAGGCCAGCCAGATGCTGCCCACATCGCCCATGAATATTTTGGCGGGTGCCCAGTTCAACATCAAAAAACCGAGCGTGGCTGCTGCAATGCACAACATCCACAGCAGCGCGGGTTCGGTCAGGCTGTTGGGCACATGCAGCGCCATCAGCCCCACGGCTGCCAACAGCATGTAAATGGCTTGCAATGCCGCCAGACCATCAATGCCATCCATAAAATTGAATAAATTCATCCACCAAACGCCACCCAGCCACAGCACTAACGCCAGCCAGGCCCCGGTGAGTGTCAGCCCCGGCAGTGCCAGCGGTGGAAGCGGCCACAACAGCCAAACCACCGCAGCACACGCCAGCGCCTGAACTGTAAAGCGCAGTTTGGCCGCGACATGTTGAATATCGTTTTTTAACGCCAAAGCGGCCAGCACAAGCCCCAACCCCAGCCAGTAAAAACCGGTTTGCCAGTTCAAGCCCGCGGCAATACACAGACCTGCAACGCTGGCGGCGCACACAATGCCCAAGCCGCCCCCGTGTGGCGTGGGCACCACGTGAGATGAACGGTGGTTGGGCAATTGCACCAGCCCCAGTGAGCCCGCTTGGGTTTGCACCCACTGCGCCAGCATATGTGCAAATACACCGCAAGCCAGAAGCGCCATGCCGAGCAATAAAAAACCGTTCATGTGGGCAAATCTTCTGCTGACAACACAAAGGGCTGTGGCTGAAACCCGAAGTCTGCGCTTGCCGCGGTGTGGTCAAACACCAGGTCGCAGTTCATGCGTTGCGCCATGGCGGTGGTCCATTGCCGGTAGCGCGGCAGTTGTCTCAATATTTGAACGGCGAGGCCAAACAACCACAGCGGTATTGAGATCAACCAGGGGCGTTGCCCCAAGGCTTGAAATATGCGTTTCACCATGGCCTTGTATGTCAGCGTTTCTCCACCGGAGAGATTATAAGCACGATTAATAACATTGGATGACTCCAGTGCCGCCAGGCAGGCCTCCGCCACATCGCAGGCGTGTATGGGTTGCCGCAAACCGCTGGCCTTGCCCAGCAGTGGGAAGAAGCGGAAGCGTTGAATGACCCGCGCCATTTCGCTGATGTTTTTGTCTTTGCCGAATCCGTAGATCAGGGTGGGACGTAAAACAACCCATTCCACGCCGGAACGTTCAGCCCACACTTGCAGAGCGCTTTCTGCGTCTAGCAGTTTTTTCGCGGTGGCTTGTTCCGCAGGGTCTGAAGACGTGTCTTTGGTGAACACGCTGGTGGAGGACACCACCACAATGCGCTTCACCCCGCCTGCTTGCAGCATGGCAAAGTGTTCCGGTAACACCCAGATGGGCGCCACGCAGATCCAGTACGGGTATGGGTGTGCGGTAGAGCGTGCTTCGGGGGAGGTGTGTTTTCTGGTAAAGGGGTAAATGCGATAGCCAGCCCGGGCTAGCATAGGCTCAAGGGCTTGCCCCACAAAGCTGCTGGCGCCCAACAGGCCAATATTTTTATCAAACATTCGGTTTGCCCTTCATTGCTTGCTGAAGGTTTCTGACGGTGTGGTAACCCGCAAGTAACGAAAACCTAAGCCAAACGCCCATTACCACTGCCGCCCACAGCGCCCTGGAATACTTCGGTCTGTAAAACTTGCGGTAAAACCTGAGCATGCCCTTGTGTTTGTTCCATTCAACAAACACCGGCCTGCTGCGGCTGCAGGCGCCTTTGTGGTGCGGCACTTTTGCTTGAGGCACGAACAGTATTTTCCAACCCGCTTGCTGAAAACGCATGCACCAGTCCAAGTCTTCGCAATGCAGGAAGTAGCCTTCGTCCCATAACCCCACAGACTCAATGGCTTCCCGTTTTACCAACATACAGGCACCTGAAATGGCCTGCACCGGCACTGGTTTGCTGGGCAATGGCTGGTTGCGCAAGGAAAAATCCTGCTTCAAGGCTGGGAACCATTTGGCCAGTTTGTGCAAACCGAAGGCACGAATAAACGCCTGTTTGGGCGTGGGGAAGGTGCGACGCCCGCCTTCTTGTTCGCTGCCATCCAAGTTGCAGAGAAACCCACCGACCATGCCTACATCACTCGCACTGTGCAAGGCGTGGGTGAGATGCCAGAGCGCTTGGGGTTCGAGCGTGCAGTCTGGGTTTAGAAACAAGATTTGGTTTGCTTCGTGCCCTGAGTTGGCTGCCATAGCGGCTTTTGCACCAATGTTACAGGCGGCGGCGAACCCAAGGTTGGTGGCGTTGGAGATGAGGGTGAAGCGAGGGTTGTTTGAAAATTGGAGGGCGCAGTGCAGGGCGCTGCTGTCAGAGGATGCGTTGTCTACAACAATAACGCGGGTAGCGGGTGGGGCGGTGCTTGCATTTGCGTGTAGTGCTGAGTCAGATGCTTGGAGCAGCAAAGGGCCTGCGTTGTAATTGACGATGATGGTGGTGGTGTGAGGGGACGATTCCATTAAAAGTGGTACATCTCGATATCAAACAGCTGCAATTAATCGGGTTTAATGCAAGCACTTAATCCGAGAACCAGGTTCTGTTTTAGGGTGGTTTCAACTAGCGCTTTCCAAATGTAAGCGGCTGAGTTTTTTCGGATGATTTTAAAGCTTCTCAAATTTCCGCCAGAAAAATAGTCGTTAGAAATCAATTTTGCTGGTATTTTTGGTCGCGCAAAGTGGGGTATCTGACTTTCGTGTGTGAAAGGTTTTGCAGGAAAGAAGCTGAACATTCCATTTTGTTTGTTATCAATCGTGGCGCCTTGATAAACCTCACAATCCTTAGATGCCTTAAACCCTGTTCTTTTAACAGCCGCTTTAAAAAGAGATGATTTGGAGTGCGCATCTTTAAGTGACAACTTTTCAGCGACAACGAACACCGTATCGAAAACCATTTCCCCACTGACTAAAGAGCAGAAAACAACAAGGTCGCCACTGTTGAGTTTGCTCAACATATTTGTTGATTTGATTTTACAGCACGAATAAAAGAACCCCGGATGAAAAACGAATGGGTCGGTATTCGGCTCTTGTGAATCAACACAGTCAGCTTCGTTGCTGGCGCAGCCTGTTTTAGACGTGCTTTGAGGTGCTGACGAAATAATTGGCGAAGCGTTACTGGGGAGTTCAGGGTGATGCCACGCTTTAGGTAAACTGGGATTATGGGGTGGAGGCAACGCTATGGCCAGAGAGGGTTGTTCCCATTCTCCCCAGAAAGCGAGTGGGGAACTTTTAACCGGACGGCTTTCTAAGTGATTGTCGCCGACGCTTTCGACATAGTCGCCTGAGGCACACAGGAACTTTCTTTTATGTGGCTTGAGGTTGGCTTCAACCTTACAATTTGCCACTCCGCTTGGAATGTGGGGTTCAACTCCCGGATGCATCAATTGAATGGTGACTGAGGTCATGAGTTTCTCTCCTTATTTGTCCGTACGGAATAATCAGGTTTTTAAGTTTCAAGCAGTAAGCAGAACGTAAGCGTCCAAAAATCACCGTCTGTACATTCCTAGCCCATTCAGGCAGCAGGTTTCCAGCGATGCGGTCGCAGTTCCTCAATGTCCTTGTTCAACTGCGTGGGTAAACGCTCAAGAATATCTTTGAGGTACAAATAAGGGTCGTGCCCATTCAATTTAGCCGATTGAATCAGACTCATGATCGCGGCAGACTGTTGTCCACCCCGCAAACTTCCTGCAAATAACCAATTGTTTCGACCGAGCGTAATCGGCCGAATTCGGTTCTCCAGATGATTGTTATCAATGGGAACATGGCCGTTATCTAAATAATGGACGAGCAC
>JAJTDO010000031.1:0-17996 GCA_021300475.1 Burkholderiales bacterium
GTTCGGCAGCAAGTTTTCCATCGGCCTCCCATCGCCGCAGTGTCGCAATTGACACGCCCAACGCCTCTGCTGCTTCGCCTATGCTTACATATCTATTCATATTTGATAGCTTAGAATAGATTTATATATATTTTCTGTTTGCTGCTTAAACCCTTAAAATAAAGCCGCACAGACAACTCGGAACCGACTTGAACAACACAGAACAGATACAAGCGCACTGGAAAAAAAACCTGCGCATGACCAGCTTCTTGCTGTCCCTGTGGTTTGTGGTGACTTTCGTTATTGGCTTTTACGCAGCAGAACTTGAATTTATCCTGTTGGGCTGGCCATTTGCGTTCTGGATGGGCGCGCAGGGCGCGTTGCTGGTGTTTCTGCTGATCGTCGCCTTCTACGCCTATTATATGAACAAACAGGACAAGCTAATGAAGCCATCAAGCGGTGGTGACACAAACGATGCCTCCACCGCGGACGGCGACTGAACCCACCCGCGCAGCAGCAGCGACAAACAACAAGGCTTGCACACTCACCAAGCCGCCTGATTCCCCATCAATGAAAAGCGGTGCTCCATGGTCACAGCAACCGGTGTACGAACAGGGCTGGCCAAACGCAAACCCGCCGTGCCCAAGCTGGTCGTTGCATAGGTTGTTGCCGCTCGCTTGGCCTGCTGCGCCGGCTTGGGCAAAGAAGACGGGGTGGCAGTTGCCAACACGAAGTCTTTGGCGTCGGCAAAATCCTTGGGCGTTGGCGGCTTCACGCTGCCCACCGGGGAAGGCGGCGAAGCCAGCACTGCTGTGTTGGCACGGCCCGCAGGCGTCGCAACGGAAAACACAGACACCGGCGGTACAGGTGTTGCAGGCAGCGAGCGAGCCTCAGGGCTTGCAAGCGCCAAAGGCGAAGGAACGGAAGGCACTGCCGAAACCGGCTCACGCGAACCACTCGCAGGTATTGCAGTGGGTCGCTCAAGCAACGGATCTGCAGGCATGTCAATTGACCGCTCCGGGGGTTGCCCTGACATGTCGACGCTCGCCGTGTCAGCAAGGGCGGGCTTTGCCACCTCGGTGGGTGCAAGCTTATCTCCAGCCACTGGGGGCAGAACCGGTTTGACCAACTGCTGCAAATTCGTCAAGGTTGAATCCAGGGTGTTTTGCTGTTCTTGCGGCAGATTATCAACAATGTCTTGCGGTGAAACCGGGTCTACAGCCCCAGCATAAATAAATGAATTCTTGAGCACGCCGTTTCTTGCTTCTGCCAGCGCAGAAAAGCTGAACGCTCGCTTGAAAATCTCCTGCTCTGCCACCAAACCATTTGCAGACAGGCCGGTTGCAGCAACACCTGCAGCCGCTCGGTTGGGCGCCCAGATTCTCCAGACGCCTTGGCTGTCTGCAGCGCGTACCAACGCTGCGCTGCCCGCTGAGTTTTCAAATTGCCGGCTTACCAGATCAAGCTGACCGGCCACACCCACTGAAACCCCGGGCGACAACTTCAAGGAGTTCTCACCATATAAAAGAATGCGGTCTTGGGCAGACACATCGAAGGAATGCTGAACATCGACATGCTGGCCCATCACAACAATCAAATTGTCTGAAGTCAGGTTTGTGTTTGTGCCGGTATTGACTGCGGCTGTATTGATCAAGGCCGGTGTGATCGGGTCTGTCGTGACCACATCCGCACCCCTGCCCTGCCCCACCAAACCCAAGGTCAGTTTGCCCGCAACCACCTGCAAGACCTTAGTGACCGAATCAATGTTACCTCCCAACAAGGTACGCCCGAATCCGGACAAATTTTGAAGCGCGCTTTTTGTGAGTTGCAGAACCGGCGAAGCCCCCTGCGGCTGACCATCGCCCACAAACATGTTCAAACCCACAGTTCGCGGAGCCACCTCCAGCGTTGCGCGCTGTTCGCCATCCTGAACACCGGACACAATGCCCTTGAGCGCCACGCTGTCTGCCCGCAAGGCAACCGTGCCGTGAGCCACCTTCACAGACGTGCCTGAGAAAATGGCCAGATCGGTAGATTCAGCGTCATTTGTACCGGCAAACACTGCAATGCGCCCCGCATCTGCCTGCAATGCCTGAAATGGAAGCGGCGTACCCGATTCAAGGGCCACAGGCTCGGCGGTTTCGCCTGGAACAGATTCCCCTGTAAGCACCTGCGGTTGCACTTCAAAGGTTTCTGCTGCCAACGGGCTGATGCCTTCTTTTGCTGACCCCAGCAACACGCCGTGGTTGTGAGCCTGCAATATATCCAGCGAAGCTGAAACGGAATCAACCGACAACAGACCGCCCCCCTCACCGGTCACAGAAATATTTCCAGCGCCCGTTACTGACAAACCGGGCAAGGTCTCTTCCGTAAAACTGGCCGAGTAAAACCCGCCAATCGAAACGCCGGAATTGAGTTCCGAATTCACTTGTAGCAAAGGGCTTACCTCAGACAACACATCGGGGGCGACCATGCCGGCTTCCACTGTCAGGCCTGTGGCGTACAAGTTAGACGCCGAGCTACCTTTGAGCACAATGTCACCGCCATTGGCAGCGACAATGCGCCCGCCGTCAACGGAAATGCCGGTATTCCCGATCAAGCCAATGCTGCCTGAACCCGCAACACTGATGCTTGTATTTTCCAACGTGATGTCAGCCAGAGAACGCCCTTTGACAAGCACGGCTGCGCCACTGAGCAAACTGTCAAAACCCACAAGTACGCCAGAGTTGAAGCCTGTAAAAATGGAACTGTTGCAAAATGCATTTGCTGCCAACGCACAGGTGGAGGAATCGCCCAGTTGCAAGCCCGATGCATGCACACTGCCACCAGAAACACCGGTTGCATGAATGGCTCCGGAATCGCTTTCAATACGGGAATTGAACAAGGCAATGCCATGGTTTGCAGAACTGTTCAAGAACCCTGAGCCTGCGCCATCGGCAGAACTGAATTCAGGTGAAGGCTGGTTGTAAATACCCAGATCGCTCAGCTTCACATTGCCGCCACCCTTGCCAAACAGCGCAATGTCGCCACTGGTACTTTTAATGGTTGCGCCGTTCAATTCAATGCCCGTGTTGTCATTACTTGAAACACCACTGAGGGTGGTGGGGATTCCGCCCTGAGCCGAGGCGGCTAAATTTTCGCCACTCAATGAAACATTACCGCCCCCTTTGCCTACCAAGACAACAGCGCCCGATACTGTTTCAATCAAAGCCCCAAAACCTAGCATAACCCCCTTGTAGAAGGACGAATTCACAAACGTATTTTGATCCGGACTGCCGGTTTGCATCTGGCCCTGGGCATAACCTGTGACGCTAATAGAACCGGAATCACGCGTTACGAGTTTTGTATCGTTGCCCACAAAAACACCCGCCATGCCTTGCAAGTACTGGCTTTGCTCGAAAGAAAAGTTACCTGTACCACCCAGCCCGCGCACCGTAATTTCGCCACCGCCAGCGTCTATCAAGGCAGCGGCCGGGGCCATGCTGTCAATGGTGTTGGTGACCATGAAATCAGTAAACGCTGCAGCAGAAAACCCCGGCGAGCCTCCGATTTCCACACCATTGCCACGCGGGTTGGCTGCAAAGCCAAGTTGCACGATTTCAGAATCGGGGTTGCCGGGCTCTGCCAGCACATCCAGCAACTTTCCGCCAGCCAGCAAAATATTTCCACCCGAACTGACCAAGCTTGCACCCGAAGCAATACGAATACCGCCCTCCGTGTTTTCGCTGGTATTGCTCAATACAGAAATATGTGTCGGAGATGAAGCATCAGCCCCGCCCACAAACGCACCAGCAAGCAATTCCACCCGCCCACCGGCAGACAACAGAATGGAAGAAGTGGCTGACCCTGTTTTTTGCAAACGACCACTGACCACAAGGTCGCCGCCGCTCACGGCGATGGCCGCATCAGAGGCCAAGCCGCCCGTCAGGCCTGAAGCGCTGACAGTGCCCCCCACATTCACCAGACCCGAGGCGCCACCATCAATCACCACTTGGCCATTGGCACCCAGCGTCACGCTGTCTGCATTGATCAAGCCTTGCGTGTTGATAACACCGGACAAGACCGCCCCCACCGCCTGCGCGGTGAGCAGAACCCTGCCACCGTTGGAAATCAAGCTGCCAGTGGCCGTGTTTTCAATCACAAGAGGTAAACCGGGTGAGGCATTCTCGCCACCCGAAACCGTGGCCGAAACAGGTGTGTTCACCACAAAAGACAATAAGCGGTCACCGGCCAGATCCACCGTAAATTCTTTGGCGCCACCCAACACTACAGTTCCCAGATCAGCCTGAATCAAACCTTCGTTGCGCACCTGCTCGCCCGCCAATGCAGCGTAACCGCCATCAGAGGCTGTGATTCGCCCCTGATTGATAACCATCGCACCCGGCTTGCCCGAGTCTTTGAATCCATACTTTCCATCATTGAAATCAGCATCGCTCAAGCCACGGGTGGTGGCCAAAAATCCACGGGTGTCCACCGAACCGCCACTGCCTATCAACACACCATTGGGGTTGAGTAACCAGACCTGCCCGTTGCCAGACAACTTGCCTTCCAACAGCGATTGTTGGCTTCCCGTTACACGGTTCAATGCAATTGCAGAAGCGCCGGGCTGTTCAAACCAGACCTTGGAACCTGCTCCAATATTGAAGCTCTGCCAATTTAAAATGGCTTTGTCTGCAGACTGCTTGATCTGCAATTCATAACCGTTGTTTACAGGCTGCATCACCACAGCGCCGACAGCGGCACCGGGTGCCGTGGACAACACCGGCAGCAACGGCGGGGGCGGCGGAAGTGTCTGCGCCAGCCCCGACCCGCAAAACACCACAGCAAACAAAGCAGCCAAGGCAGTTGGGGTAAAAGCAGCAGGCACCGCGCGGGTTGAAACAACGGACACGCTGGCACAAGAACGTATCTTTGAACATTCAGACACAGCCACCCATGCGGCGGTTGCGCTGTTCCAGACCACCCGGTAAACCTTGTTCAAACCACACTTGGATGACATTTTCCGCCCTAACCCTCAAACATTTCAAAAAACAAATCACTGTATGATTTACAAAAATCTCCGTGGTGTGATGCAAAAACAGTCACCACCATCACTGCTCACAAACCAAGCTCAGATGAACAAAAGCATATCCTCTTATGTTGGCGCCGTAGCTACCCTGAACAGGTGGTCAGGCTATTTGGCGAGGGCCATGATTCTGGCGGCCATCGTCATTTGCTTTGGCAATGCGGTCTCCAGAAAAGCCTTTGATCTCAGCTCAAATGCGTATCTGGAAATCCAGTGGTATTTGTTTGGTGGCGCATTTTTGTTCGCAGCGGCAGACACGCTCAGGGCGAATGCCCACGTCAGGATTGACGTGCTGGCCGGCAAGCTGAGCCTCAAGCACCGGCTCACCATCGACCTCATTGGCTTTACCGTTTTCCTGCTGCCGTTTTGCATACTGATGACCTATTTCAGTTGGCCCATGTTCACCGATTCGTTCTACCGACATGAACTGTCTGCCGATGCAGGTGGCCTGCTGCGTTGGCCGGTCAAGCTGTGTATTCCTGTCGGATTTTTTCTACTGGGACTGCAAGCCACCGCTGAAATTTTGAAAACAGTGGTGCAACTGAAACAGCTTGAACCATGCAACAGCGGGGCCCGCCATGACTGAATGGCTGGCGCCCTTGATGTTTCTCTGCCTGATTGCATTTTTGCTGTCCGGTTTTCCTGTGGCGTTTGCACTGGTTGCCAATGGCCTGCTGTTCGGTGTGGTGGGCATTGAAATGGGGCTGCTTAAAATAGAATTGCTTCAAGCATTGCCAGAAAGGGTGCTGGGCATTGTCCGCAACGAAACCTTGCTGGCCATTCCATTTTTTACTTTCATGGGCTTGATACTTGAGCGCAGCGGTCTGGCTGAAGACTTGTTGGACACCATCGGCAAACTGTTCGGCCCTTTGCGCGGCGGGGTGGCCTATGCGGTTATTTTTGTGGGTGCCCTGCTGGCTGCAACCACAGGCGTGGTGGCAGCCTCGGTGATTTCAATGGGGCTGATTTCCCTGCCGGTAATGATGCGCTACAACTACGACCCGCGCATTGCCACTGGCGTGATTGCCGCCTCCGGCACGCTGGCGCAAATCATTCCGCCCTCGCTGGTGCTTATTGTGCTGGCCGACCAGCTCGGCAAGTCCGTGGGTGACATGTACCAAGGCGCCCTGCTGCCCAGCGCAATTCTCACCGGCCTGTATGCACTGTTCATTTTCAGCATTACCTGGCTGCGCCCTGCATGGGTACCGGCCCTGCCGCCGCAGGCCAGACAACTGCTGCCGGCAAACACTGCCATTACATTGCGCCTGCGCTTGCAGGTTGCCTGCAAGGTGCTGGGTGTTTTACTGCCCACCCTGCTGCTTATTTTTTTGGTGCTCGGCACCATTTTTCTAGGTATTGCGACCCCCACAGAAGGCGGCGCCATGGGCGCAGTGGGCGCACTCTGCATCGCCTTGCTAAAGCGAAAGCTAAGCCTGACGCTGTTTAACGAGGCCTTGGCCAACACCACACAACTGTCCTGCTTTGTCATGTTCATTCTCATCGGCTCTACAGTTTTTGGTCTGGTGTTCAGGGGCCTGAACGGTGACCTCTGGATAGAGCGCTTGCTGCTCGATTTACCCGGCGGAAAAACAGGCTTCCTGATTGCCGCCAACTTCATGATTTTTTTGTTGGCATTTTTTCTGGATTTTTTTGAACTGGCTTTCATCATCGTGCCTTTGCTGGCACCGGTGGCGCAAAAGCTCGGCATCGACCTGGTCTGGTTTGGCGTCATGCTCGGGGTGAACATGCAAACCTCCTTCATGCACCCGCCCTTTGGTTTTGCGCTGTTTTATTTGCGTTCCGTCGCGCCTGAAAGCATCAAGACCAGCGACATTTACCGGGGCGCCATTCCCTACGTGCTGATACAGATACTGATGGTGGCTTTGCTCATCGCTTTTCCAGAATGGGTGAGCCATCTGGAAACCAGCGCTGAAACAGCAGCCCCACTGCAATTGCAGTTGCCGGATTTTTAAAAAAACCGTTCGACAGCTAACAAAAATTTGACATCGGCAAACGAGAATGCGATAGTAAAAAAATATAAAAAGTCACTAGTTAAAAGACTCTAAATTAATAATACAAGGAGACGAAAATGAACAACCCTCAGGTATGGTCTACGGTTCAACGCGTAGTGCTCGGTTTCTGGATATCAATCCCCGTATTTTTTCTCGGCGGCATCAGTCTGCCACTGCTGCTGATCGCAGCGCTTACCCTGCTTGTATTGCACGCACTGGAATTGCCCGTGGCTTTCTTCAAATTGCGTGGTTTGGGCGTTGATCCCATTAAAACCGTTGTTAAAACATTGACATACGGCTTTACTTGGTGGCTCCCGGTTAGCAAGGGCGTCATTAACGCTTAATAATTGTAAACACACATTTTTGCTACTCATACACACTCATGTACAAAAATGCGTTTGTGAAGAATAATTCCGCAAATTAATTTTGCGGGCGTTTAAAGAAGCGCTTCCTTCCTATGTCTGCGATGCACGAAATGACAATTGCAAGCTGTGGAGGCCCCACTCTGCGTTTGGTGCCTGCCCCTTGGCGGCTCAAAGGTTCGGGTCTCGTCATGCTGTTGAAATCCAACACGGAACAACTCAAACAGCAAATCAGCCTGCCGTCGGAATACAAAGAAAGCCTGAGCAAGGTTTTCAATATTTTGATGTTGGTGAATTATGAAGAGTCTAACTGCGGCCCCTACCAGGAACTCTTGTTCATTCCTGGCACCATTGATCTGGGCGACAAGCGTTTGCCCAGCATCAGCAATATTTTTGTTTCCAGTGAAACCAGCGTTGTAAATGGCAGAAACAACTGGGGCATTCCTAAAAATCGCTGCGATTTCTCTTGGGACAAAGACGCCAATGGCGTTATTCGCGTCACCTCGAGTGTGGAAGGCCAGTCTTTTTTCAACATCGAATACCGTGGCCATGGCCCCCAATTTCCTGCCAACACCGCATGGATTCCCAAAAAACTGAAAACTTTGGGGCAAATTTGGGAAGATCAGCGCTTTGTATTCGCGCCGAAGGCCAAAGGCAAGGCCAGACATGCGAGAATCACGTCTTTGAACGTGGCATCGTCGCACTTCCCCGAAATTTCACTGCAGCAACTCATCACTGCATTTGAAATCACGAATTTCGACATGGACTTCCCGGTGCCCGACATCACAGCACTGAGACATGACACAAACACCTGAAGACCTAGTACGCATTTCCAAACTCCTGTCGCAACGCGGTATTTGTTCCCGCCGCGAAGCCGACGAATTCATAGAACGCGGCTGGATTTACGTCGACGGCAAGCGCATCACTGAACTGGGTGCCCGCGCGCATCCAAGCGCTGAAATCACGCTGGACAAACACGCAACACTGGAACAAAGCCGGCAGGTCACCATTTTGCTGAACAAACCAGTAGGCTATGTCTCAGGCCAGGCCGAACATGGCTACAGCCCTGCCATCGACCTGATTCGCGCTGAGAACCACTGGGCTGAAGATCCGCAGACGCGCTTTTCGCCAGGCATGCTAAAAAACCTGGCCCCCGCCGGCCGCCTGGACATCGACTCCACAGGGCTTTTGGTTTTAACGCAGGAAGGTCGTATTGCCAAAAAACTGATTGGTGACGATTCCGCTGTGGAAAAAGAATATCTGGTGCGCGTTGAAGGTGAAATTTACCCGGGTGGCCTGCAAATGCTTAACCACGGCCTGATTCTCGACGACCAACCGCTCAAGCCCGCCAAAGTCAGTTGGCAAAACGAAGACCAATTGCGCTTTGTATTGCGTGAAGGCAAAAAACGTCAGATCCGCCGCATGTGCAATTTGGTTGAACTGCATGTGGTGGGGTTAAAGCGCGTTCGAATTGGCCAAATCAAACTCGGCCCACTGCCCGTGGGTCAGTGGCGCTTTCTAGGCGAACACGAAGTTTTTTAATGCAAAAAAATCGGGCACTCGCAATGAGTGCCCGATTCTTTCAACAAATAATTAAAAAACAGCGCTTTGCTTATTTGTAATTCAGCACAGGTTCAGGTGCATCTTCCGGTGCAATCAAGATCTCCACGTTTTCAGTGTCAACCACCACATCTTTGGTCAAACTGTCTGTCACCAGACCTGGGAACACAATAACCACGCCCACCATAATGCACTGGATAATGACGTAAGGTACCGCCCCCCAATAGATTTCAGTGGTCTTGACCTGCTTGGGCGCTACGGAACGCAAGTAGAACAAGGCAAAACCGAAAGGTGGGTGCATGAACGAGGTTTGCATGTTGATGCCCAACAGCACACCGAACCAGATCAGGTCGATGCCCAACTTTTCAGCCACTGGCGCCAGCAAAGGCACCACAATAAAGGCCAACTCGAAGAAGTCCAGGAAGAACGCCAAACCAAAAATCAAAAGGTTCACGACAATCAGGAAACCCAATTGACCGCCCGGTAAATCGCTCAGCAAATGCTCAACCCATTTGTGACCATCCACGCCGTAGAATGTCAGCGAGAAAATACGTGCGCCCAACAAAATGAACACCACAAAGGCGGTCAGGTTGGTTGTATTTTCCATGGCCTGTTTAAGCAGTTTCATGCTCAGACGCTTGCGCATCAAGGCCATTACCAAGGCACCTGTTGCCCCCATCGCACCGCCTTCGGTCGGCGTTGCAATGCCCAGAAAAATGGTACCCAGCACAAGGAAAATCAGTGCCAGCGGAGGAATCAGTACAAAGGTCACCTTGCGGGCAATGTTGGACAGCAGCGACAATTTAAGCAGGCTGTCAAGGGAAGCAATGACAAACGCCACCGCCAGACCCACGCACATTGAAACCACAATCAGTTCGTCTGTGGCTGTGTCTGCTGCTGCAATGAAACGTGCGTAATAAACGGCACACCCCACAGACAATACAGTCAGAACACCCAATGAACGAAGACCTGCATCGCCATTGGCTTCGCGTATGGTTCGCGCTTCCTTGGGCAGTGCGGGTACCCACTGCGGTTTGAAAACAGCCACACCCACAATGAACAACACATAGAACAAGGTGAGGATGATTGCAGGAACAAACGCGCCGGTGTACATGTCACCCACAGAGCGACCCAACTGGTCTGCCATGATGATCAGGACCAGTGACGGCGGAATGATCTGTGCCAGCGTGCCCGAGGCTGCAATAACGCCAGAGGCAATGCGGTTGTCATAGCCATAACGCATCATGATGGGCAAAGAAATCAGACCCATGGAAATAACAGATGCAGCCACCACACCGGTGGTTGCCGCCAGCATTGCGCCCACAAAAATAATGGCGAATGCCAGACCGCCGCGCACCGGACCGAACAACTGCCCAATGGTATCAAGCAGGTCTTCGGCCATGCCGCTGCGTTCCAGTATCAAACCCATGAAGGTAAAAAACGGAATGGCCAGCAAGGTGTCATTGCTCATGGTGCCCCAGATGCGATCTGGCAACGCCTGAAACAAGGAAGGGCTCAGCAGGTTAAGCTCAATGCCGATAAGACCGAACACAATGCCGCAGGCCCCCAGCGAAAACGCCACCGGAAAACCCACCAACAGAAAACCCACCATCGCCAAGAACATGATGGGCGCAAGGTTTGCAATTAAAAATTCCATCATGAGGCCCCCTGATTGTTTTGCATGCGCCTGATTTCTTCAGCCAAGGCGGCTTCGGCAGACTGCTCTTCCTTCACCACCAAAGACTCATCCTCAATGCCCTTGAGCACAGCGATGCGCTTGATCAACTCTGAGGCGCCTTGCAGCAGCAACAGACCAAACCCGACAGGCACCAACAAACGTGCCGGCCAAAGCAGCAGGCCGCCAGCGTTGTTTGACACCTCACCGGATTCCCATGAAGTGACGAACACGGGCCACGAAGTTATTAGAACGAGAACACACACAGGGGCCAGAAAAAATATCAGGCCAAATACATCAATCCAGGCCTGACCGCGCGGACCGAACCGACCGGAAACAACGTCGATGCGGACATGACCGTTTCTAGCGAGTGTGTAGGCACCACTGAGCAGAAACACCCCGGAAAAGAGATACCACTGCAATTCTAGAAATGCATTTGAACTGAGGTTAAAAAATTTCCGGACCAGTGCATTGAATGTACTGACCAGAACCGCCACCAAAATAAGCCAAATCACACTTTGGCCTATCCGCCTGTTCAAGCGGTCAATGGCCTTGGATGCATTAAGCATTGCTAACACAGCCACTCCTTTCCGAGCTTATGACAGTTGAGGGACTCAGTTGGCTTTTTTAGCCGCTGAGCGTGTGGTTTGCATGAAACTGTCGAAACGACCCTCGGCCACGGCGAACCACTGCAATTGGTCTTGCTGGAACTTTCTCCAGTTTTCATAGACTTTCTTGAATTTCGGGTTCTTCGCTGCGTTTTCTTCATACAACTCAAGCGCAGCCTTGTGTGCTGCCTGCAAAATTTCATTGGGGAAGGCTTTGAGCTGCACACCACTGCCCACAAGACGCTTCAACGCCTGAGGATTGCGCACATCGTATTTGCCTTGCATTTCCAGATGCGCTTCGGCACAAGCGGCTTCCAAAATGGCCTGATACGCTGGAGGCAGCGATTCCCACATCTTGTGATTCACTAGCAATGAAACCTGCAGGGAGCCTTCCCAGAAACCGGGGTAATAGTAGTTTTTGGCAACTTTTGAGAAACCCAGTTTTTCATCGTCCACCGGGCCTATCCATTCGGCTGCGTCAATGGTGCCTTTTTCCAGTGCGGGGTAAATGTCGCCACCCGGAATTTGCTGGGGAATGACGCCCAACTTTGAAACCACCTGACCTGCGAAACCACCGATACGCATTTTCAGCCCCTTCAGGTCTTCAAGCGTTTTGATTTCCTTGCGGAACCAGCCACCCATTTGCGCGCCGGTATTGCCGCAGGGAATGCTGTAGAGGTTGTAGTCTTTATAGAATTCGCGCATCAGGGCGGTACCGCCGCCTTCAATCATCCAGGCGTTTTGCTGGCGGCTGTTCAGGCCAAACGGCAAGGCGCCGTCAAAAGCGAACGTAGGGTCTTTGCCAACAAAGTAGTAGCTCGCTGTATGACCCACTTCAACGGTGCCATCCTTGACTGCATCCAGCACGTTCAGACCGGGAACAATTTCACCCGCAGCAAAAACCTGAATCTGAAACTTTCCACCGGAAGCAGCTGCCACTTTTTTTGCGACTGTTTCAGCGGCACTGTAAATGGTGTCCAGACTTTTCGGGAAGCTGGAAGCCAGACGCCATTTGATGCTTGGCAACTCGTTTGCACTTGCAATTGCCGGGGCGACCAATGCGGTTGTAGTAGCTGCAGAAATGAGAAAGGAACGACGCTTCATTAAATACTCCTTGGTGAAAGAATGGTATTTGAAAGCGCGAAGTTTCTTCTGAACAAAATAGGTTGGCAAGCAGTAAAAACCCCGAAGGGTTTACACTACCACTCAGGGTGATTGCCCTGAATCCGAGTCTCAGCTAGGGTTTCAGAAGAGGGGTAGTTATTTAAGGTGAAGCAAAAGCGCAATTTTGCGCCTTGCTTGTGCAGAAGCAAGTATGTCGATAGACAAAATAAAAAACCGCCTGAACTTTGCAGAGCAGGCGGTTTTTTAACTCAATAGAGTTAACTCAAATACTTCAAGCCAACAATTTTTTCTCAATAGGTTTTATAGGAAAGAAACTTTCCGGAAAGAACCACATTGACACGATCGCCTTTCGGGTCGGCTTCACGTTGTATGTCCATTGAAAAATCAATGGCAGACATAATGCCGTCACCGAACTCTTCGTGAATCAGTTCCTTGATGGTAGTGCCATACACACTGACAATTTCATACCAGCGGTAAATCAGCGGGTCGGTTGGCACGGGTGTAGGCAAGGAACCTTTGTAAGGCACCACTTGCAGCCAAGCCACGGCTTCATCACTCAAGTTAAAAATCTCACCGACAATGGTCGCCTGCTTCTTGTTCATCTGCATTTGCCCCAGGCAAGCCGCAGTCACCCACTCCTTGCTTTCTCCAACCTTGATAGCCACTTCGCTCCATTTAATGCCTTTGACAACCTTGGTGGAAACGATTTGTTTTGTAACGTCCGTTCTGTCCATAAACTGCATGGTTTACTCCCTCTTTTAAATTTAAATTAACTGTTTGAAACAGCGGCCAGCTTCAAGCCGCTACCGGTGGCTGTGCTGCCTGTATTGTTTATTTCAGTCTCCTCAAGCCCAGGGCGAACCACAGGCGGCCAAACGGCCTGCCCTGTGGGAACGGTGCTGAGGTGCCCTGCGCTGGTGACTGCAGGGTTGGGTTCATTGCAGCGGTTCACCAGAAAATCCAGCAGGTGATTTCTGATCTTGTAATACTGCGGATCCTTGTGAATGCTGGTGCGTGTTCTGTCGCGCGGCATGGTGTTCTCCACAATTTCAGCAATGCCGGAACGCGGACCGTTGCGCATCAGGAAGATTTTGTCCGCCAAGTAAATCGCTTCATCCACATCGTGGGTGATCATGAATACGGTCTGCTGGGTCTGGCGCACAATGCCGAGCAACTCGTCCTGGATGGTGCCCCGAGTCAGGGCATCCAGGGCACCAAACGGCTCATCCAGCAGCAACATTTTGGGTTGAATGGCGAAAGCCCGCGCAATGCCCACGCGCTGCTTCATGCCGCCCGACAATTCCGAAGGCTTTTTATGCAGCGCTTTTTTCAGCCCCACCATTTCCAGAAAACTGCTGCTGTGCGCATCAATTTTTGCTTTGTCCCAACTCGGAAATTTAGAGCGAACTGCAAAGCCCACATTTTCCAGAACAGTCAGCCAAGGCATCAGCGCGTGGCCTTGAAACACAACACCACGTTCCAGGCTCGGACCCTTGATTTCCCGACCGTTCATCAAGGCCACGCCGGAGGAGCATTCATCCAAACCTGCCAAGGCATTGAGAATGGTGGTTTTACCGCAACCGGAGTGCCCGATGATGCAGACGAACTCACCTTGATGAATTTCGAACCAGACGTTTTCAAACACCGGGTCTGCACCAGCCACATACGATTTTGAGAGATTTTCTGCGCGTAAGAACGCGGGTTTGTCAGTCAGCATAAGTCACCGCCTTTTGAAGCCTTGCAAAGGCTGCATCCAGAAACATTCCCACAATGCCTATCATCAGCACTGCGAAAATAACGTTTGTCAAAGAAAGGTTGTTCCATTCGTTCCACACGAAGTAACCAATACCCGTTCCACCCACCAACATCTCAGCCGCCACAATCACCAACCAGGCGATGCCCATGGAAATGCGCATACCCGTCAGAATCGTGGGCGCTGCAGCGGGCAAAATAACCTGGAACGCACGGCGCAGCGGTTTGACTTCCAGCGTTCTCGCCACATTGACCCACTCTTTCCGCACCGAAGCCACACCAAAAGCGGTGTTGATCAGCATGGGCCACACAGAGCAAATGAAAATTACAAAAATGCCGGAAATGGACGAATCCTTGATGGTGTAGAGCGCCAATGGCATCCACGCCAACGGGCTGATGGGCTTGAGCACTTGAATGAACGGATCAAACGCCTTGTACATCAACGGCGACATGCCAATCAGAAAACCCAAGGGCAAGGCCAGCAGACACGCCAGTAAAAAGCCCATGCCAACACGCGCCAATGAATGCATCAGTTGAATGCCAATGCCTTTGTCGTTGGGGCCTTTGTCATAAAAAGGGTCACTGAGGTTTTCTTTGAAAGTAATGGCCATTTGAGCAGGCGTGGGAAACCCGTTGCCTTTGCTGGACGCGCTGTCAGTGGTTTTTCCCATCAGCGCCGCATATTCAGCATCGGCGCCCACAGCAGCCGCGACAGGTACCGTCTGTGCAGGTTTTGTGGCGATGTGCCAGATGCCGAGAAACAGCAACAGCATGCAGATCGAGATGATCGCCGCCCTGACATTAAGGGACGTATTTTTCATAGAAACTCCATTAAACGGTTTTACGGATTGCGAAACTGTCCGAATACTTCTTGGCTTGCTTCGGATCAAATTCCTTGCCCATGATGACGAACTTCTTGTAGCCATTTTCCGGAGCTGTCATGCCCAACTCTTTCATGCGCTTGCGTGCATCGGTGAGCATGAACACCTTCTCTGCGATCTGGTTGTAATTAACGTCGCCTTTGATGTAACCCCAACGCTGCATCTGCGTAAGCATCCAGACCGCCATTGAGTGCATGGGCACCGGATCAAAATCTGCACGTTCCGGCGCGTTTTGAACGCCGCCCAAGCCATCTGCGAACTTGCCGGTCAATACCTGCATCAGCACCGCCTCGGGTTGATTCAAATAATTGGCCGGCGAAATCACCTTGGCAATCAGCGGCCTGTTTTCTGCCTTGCGCGCCATGGCTGCAGCGGTCAGCACCGAGCGGTACAAGGCCGCAAAAGTGTTCGGGTTCTGCTTGATGAACTCTTCCGGCACACCAAAGGCGCAGCATGGATGACCGTTCCAGATGTCGCGCGACAAAATATGAATGAAACCGATTTCATCCACCACGGCACGCTGGTTGAAAGGGTCAGGCCCAAGGAAACCATCGATGTTTCCTGCTCGCAGGTTGGCCACCATTTCCGGTGGTGGCGTCACCCGCAACTGAACGTCTTTGTCAGGGTCCAGACCATGTTCAGCCAGGTAATAGCGCAGCAGAAAGTTATGCATTGAATATTCAAATGGAATGGCGAATTTCATGCCCTTCCAGTTTCTTGGATCGCGGTTGTCCTTGTGCTTCAAATGCAAAGTAATGGCTTGACCATTGATGTTCTGGATAGTCGCCACATTCACAGGGGTGGCTTGAGAGCCCAGCCCCAGACTCATGGCCAGCGGCATGGGTGAAAGAAAATGCGAGGCGTCGTATTCCTTGCTGATTATTTTGTCGCGCACCAGCGCCCAGCCTGCGGTTTTTTGCAAACTCACAGACAAGCCCTGCTCGCGGTAAAACCCGAGCGGGTCGGCCATGATCAATGGCGTTGCACATGTAATGGGAATGAAACCAATTTTCAGTTCCTTCTTTTCCAAGGCGCCCTGTTTTTCCTGGGCCATTGCTTGCAAGGATTGGAGGGGCAGCACACTTTCAATGGCTGCCATGGCGGCACTTGCTCCCACCGCTTTTAGGAATCCGCGGCGAAGGCTGTCCTGCGGGAACAGGGCCTTGATGAGGGTAGCTTCGACGAAGTCGTTGGACAGGCTTTCTGTCTGTGTGGAACGCTGCTCGAATTCGGCTTTCAGTGCTGCGTTGTGTTGCTCGCTAGACGCATGCAGGCCACATGCGCAGCCGGGTCCCAAGCGTTTGTAGGCGTTGTATGGATCATAAATATTGTTTGACATGACACACCTTTGTTAGCTGTTTGTATTGAGCTAAGTGCAATAGGCGTGCCAGAGACTGAAAGAGCTGAATTGGGGCGTATTTACTTCATGCTTCGCACTAAGATGATGCGAGCCCCTCTTGTTTTGCATCATCGCGGGTATATTCAACACCAAAACCGATGGAACCTCTCAACACCCTGACCTTTATTAGTGCATCGCAATCGGACAAAGCCTTCCAGATGAAGCGGGCAATGTTTTCTGAGGTGGGCATTTCCATGAGGTCATTCAGGTTGGAATGGTCCAGCGTGCGCCTGATACTCTCCAGCTGTTGTGTGAGAACACTTTCAGGCACCACATAGCCGTCTGTTGCAGGCCCCTCAAACCACACCTCCGCCACATAACTGTGACCGTGTATGCCGGGCCAGTCCGGAAGTTGGTGGGCTGCGTCAAAATTGAATTGTTTAAAGGCTTTCACTGTCAGGGCATTCCGATAATTTTGTGTGTTTGCAGACCCAGTCGCCATTGTGGGTGTGCCTGGCAAAGTTCGATGGCAAACTTCAGATTATCCTTGCGCAGTACATTGTCCATGGGTTGGGCGAAAAAATGGTCAAACTTCCAGTCGGCCATCATTTGGAAGTCCAGCCCGGCTTGGGGCACCACGACCTTGAGTTCATTGCCATAATTTTGAACCACTGCATTGCCAGCCTTGGGGCTAACGCAAATCCAGTCTAGCCCCGCGGGTGCGGGCAAGGTTCCGTTGGTTTCAACAGCAACCTGAAACTTGTGCTGGTGCAGGGCCAAAATAAGGGCTTCATCGAGTTGCAGCAGTGGCTCGCCGCCTGTCATGACAACATAGCAGTGCGCTTGGCCTTGTGGCCAAAATGCGGCGATGTGTTGCGCCAGCGCTTGGGCAGACTCAAACTTTCCGCCGCCGCTGCCATCAGTTCCTACAAAGTCGGTGTCGCAAAAATTGCACTTTGCAGTGGCCCGGTCAGACTCGCGTCCGGACCAGAGGTTGCAACCGGCGAAGCGGCAAAACACCGCGGCTCTGCCGGCTTGGGCGCCCTCGCCTTGCAAGGTATAAAACGTTTCTTTGACTGTGTACACGGTGTGAGACTGACTGGGGAGAGGATTTAATTATACGGGGTTGAGTCGTTGGGATGACTCTAATGGCGCATTTTAGGGGACGGCTTGAGAGGATGGCCGGCAGGTGCTGTTTTTTTCTTTGTGCTTGGGCGGGCGCAAGGGATAGCCTAACAGGTGCTGTTTTTTTCTTTGTGCTTGGGCGGATCGCGGGCTTTGTCCCGCCTCAACCCTGGAAGCCTCGCCAAAAAACCGCAATGGCGGTTTTTTAGGTCGCCTCCGGCGCCGTCGGCTTCTGCGGGGTCAGCGGGGCCCACGTCCTGAATGCCCTACGCACAAAGAAAAAAACAGCACCCGCCGGCCATCCTCCACTTTGGTACTAATAAAACGCATGCGCAGGTAGTTAACATCAGAACAGCGCAAGCTAAAGCCATTAAAAATTAACCAACCACACCAACATCACAACTAAAAATACACAACCACACCAACATCGCAACTAAAAATACACAACCACACCAACATCGCAACTAAAAATACACAACCACACCAACATCGCAACTAAAAATACACAACCAC
>JAJTDO010000031.1:18016-27543 GCA_021300475.1 Burkholderiales bacterium
ACACAACCACACCAACATCGCAACTAAAAATACACAACCACACCAACATCGCAACTAAAAATACACAACCACACCAACATCGCAACTAAAAATACACAACCACATCACCATCACCATCATAACTACGACACGCAATGTTCAACCCGCTCTTAGCCCAAGCGAGTTACTGTTTGATGTGGCTAGTGTTGCTGATGGTTTTTCAGCTTGCGATGGTGCCGGTGGCCGGCACCCGGGCGCGCGACGGGCATCGATCAGCTCAAACGTCCTCAGGCGTTTTAGCCGAGGACTTTGAGTGGCGACTGCCCAGGCAGCGTCTGGCGGCGGCCACACAATCAACCACACAATCAACCACACAATCAACCACACAATCAACCACACAATCAACCACACAATCAACCACACAATCAACCACACACACAACCCCAACCACATCACCATCACAACTACAACACGCAATGTTCAACCCGCTCTTAGCCCAAGCGAGTTACTGTTTGATGTGACTAGTATTGCTGATGGTTTTTCAGCTTGCGATGGTGCCGGTGGCCGGCACCCGGGCGCGCGACGGGCATCGATCAGCTCAAACGTCCTAAGGCGTTTTAGCCGAGGACTTTGAGTGGCGACTGCCCAGGCAGCGTCTGGCGGCGGCCACACAGTCAATCACACACACAACAAACAAAAACGAGCGCCCAAAAAAATGCCCGATCCTTATGGACCGGGCGAACCTCAGAAGCAAAAAGAGGAGGGATGAGCCATGATTATTTCCCTCCAGCAGCTTGTCTACAAGTTATTAATTCGAGGTTTTACTCAAGAAATAGCATGACCGGTCGTTTTTATTGACCCTGCTGCAACAACTGAAACGCATGCTTGGCCGCAGCCACTGTGGCATCAATCACTTCATCGGTGTGGGTCACCGACACAAAGCCCGCCTCAAATGCAGAGGGTGCAAGGTACACACCGGCATCGAGCATGGCGTGGAAAAACTTGTTGAATCGCGTACGGTCCGAGGTGTTCACATCGGCAAAACTGGTGGGTGGGTGTTCAGAAAAATACACACCGAACATACCGCCTATGCTGTCTGCACAAAACTGCTCGCCCATTTCAGCCGCCACACCGTTGAGGCCATCCACGAGGCGTTCTGTCTGCTTTGAAAGTTGTTGGTAGAACCCCGATCTTTGCAGCAGCTTCAAGGTGGTCAGGCCGGCTGCGACAGCCACCGGATTGCCTGACAAGGTGCCTGCCTGATAAACGGGCCCTAAAGGCGCGATGCAGGCCATGATGTCCTTGCGCCCGCCAAAGGCGCCCACCGGCATGCCGCCGCCGATAATTTTGCCCAGCGTGGTGAGGTCGGGCTTGACAGCATAGACGCCCTGCACGCCCTGAGGTCCAACCCTAAAACCGGTCATGACCTCATCGAAAATAAGGACAGCGCCGTGCGCTGTGCAGAGTTCGCGCAATGTTTTCAAGAATGCATGTGAAGGCTTGATCAGGTTCATGTTGCCCGCCACGGGTTCAACGATGACGCAAGCCAACTCTGAGCCTTGCGCGGCGAACAGCCGTTCAAGTTGCTCAACGTTGTTGTAGTCAAGCACTTTGGTGTGCTTGGCAAAGTCCTCTGGTACCCCGGCAGAGGTCGGATTGCCAAACGTCAGCAAGCCTGAGCCGGCCTTGACCAGCAAGCTGTCTGCATGGCCGTGGTAGCAGCCTTCAAATTTGACGATGGTATTGCGGCCGGTGAACCCCCGCGCCAAGCGAATGGCACTCATGGTGGCCTCGGTGCCGCTGCTGACCAGACGCACTTGCTCCATGGAGGGCAACATCTGGCAGAGGGTTTCGGCCATTTCGATTTCAGCCTCGGTGGGCGCGCCAAAACTCAAGCCATTGACCGCCGCTTTCTGTACCGCCTCAATAACGTCAGGATGGGCATGCCCCAACACCGCCGGCCCCCAGGAACCGATGTAATCTATGTAACGCTTGTCATCCGCGTCCCAGACATAAGGCCCACTGGCCCGTTTAAAAAACCGGGGGGTGCCGCCAACGGAGCGAAACGCTCGAACGGGTGAATTGACGCCGCCGGGGATGGTAATTTGCGCGCGGGCAAACAGAATTTCGTTTTGGCTCATGGGAAATCAATGGTTGGATAAAAGTAACAGCCTGAGAGTATAAGACGGATGTTGCGGCGGTTCAGGCTTTGACGGTTTCTTCCCTTACCCGCACGCCGTGGGCAAAGTTTTCAACCAACTGCATGGCTGACCGATAGGTTTTTTCTGGGTCGGGATACACCCCGAACAAGGATGTGATGACCGCAGCAGAAGAAGCACCTGCCTCAGCCACTCGAATCACGTTTACTGCGTCAATACCCCCGATGCCCACGATGGGCACTCTGAGAGCAGTCACAGTTTTGGTGATCAGGCTCAAAGGTGCCTTGGCGCCCTTGGGCTTGGTGATTGATGGAAACAAGGTACCAAAAGCGACATAGCTGGCGCCATGCTTGATTGAAATTGCGGCACGTTCAAAGTCGTCGTAACAAGAGGAACCAATGACGCCTTTTGGACCCAGTGCAATTCTGGCCTCACGAATGTCGCCGTCTTCCTTGCCCAAATGAATGCCTGAAGGCGCGTAACCCGCTTTGGTCAGTTCCTTGCATATCAAGAGGCTGTCATTGACGATCAAGTGGCCTTCATAAAATTTTGTCAGGCGCACCAAACCGCAACCGTACAAAAAGCGGTCTTCGGCGCTGCGCTGCTTGTCACGGTACTGAACCCACTTTACGCCCGCCTCCAGCGCTGCCTCCACACAATCAAGAAGCCCGGACAAGGGCCACCCGTCGGGCGTTATCGCGTAGATTCCCTCCGGTCTTGGTGCAATCTTGTCGTAGCCCTTGGAGGGCCCTCTGTCATCACTCATGCGTACTGCCTGAACCTTCCTCTAGATTGGCTGACCAACCCAACAAACGATCTGGAATCTGCTGTCCCCTGCCAGGCGAAGTCGCCGACTGCAAGGCTGCAAAGGTGTAGGTAACAGCGCGCTGGGCAGCGTCTGCAAAATCGCAACCCCTTGCAATAAAAGCCGATAATGCTGATGCCAGTGTACACCCTGACCCATGGTAGTGCCCTTGCAAGCGCAAACAAATGTAGCGCTGCTCGCCTTGACCCGCCAAGAAAAGTCGGTTGATCACCTCGTTTTCGGTTGTTTCGTCGTGGGTGCCAGTCAGCAAAACAGCCTTGACGCCACGGGCAAAGAAAAAGTCGATGGCCTGCGCAACATCGGTGGTATTGGCCAAACGCAAAGCCTCAGGAAGATTTGGCGTTAAAACAGCAACTTGCGGTAATAAATACTCATTAAAACAGCGGATAAAGTCTGCATGCACCAAGGCATCGCCACGGCCTGAAGCCAATACAGGGTCCACCACCAATGGCGTTTGGGGGTATTGACGTGCGAGTTGAGCGAGCACGCGAATGTTGTCGGCTGAACACAACGCTCCTGCCTTGAACACCGCCGGCGTGTAGTCGGCCAGTAGCACCTGGGCCTGGCTCAGGGTCTGTTTTGCGCTGAGCGCCTCAAACCAATGAACCCCGAGACTGTCCTGGGCTGTAACACCCGTGAGTACCGTTGCAGGCTGACAACCCAGCGCTGCCACGGTCAGCAAGTCTGCTTGTAAGCCGGCCCCGCCCGTCGGGTCGCTGGCGGAAAAACTCACCACCACAGGCTTTGCTTTATAAGCGACTGATTTCATAGAGGATGACTTCCAAAACGAAGCGGCAATGTGCCAGATTCTGATAAAAGCAGTATTATCGCGCACGTCTGGATCAATTTTCGGGGTAAAACCCCCTCGGAGAAACAAAAAATGAATACCTATATTTGCCTGATTTGCGGTTGGGTGTACGATGAAGCGCAAGGTCGCCCCGAAGATGGAATTGCACCTGGCACGAAATGGGACGATGTTCCGCCAAATTGGGTTTGCCCTGAATGCGGCGCCCGCAAAGAAGACTTTGAAATGACACAAATCTAGGTTTTAAAATGTCTGCAGTGTTGCCCAACGAATCAATGTCTGACGCCACCGCTGCAGCAGATGAAACCTTTACTTCCCGTAAGAAGCCTTCACGCGCCGCCGCTGTCACCTGGAAAACCCTGAGCGTTATTTCAGCACTCACGCTGACGGGGCTGGGTGCTTGGCAGGGTTCTTCAATCTATCAGCTATCGTTGCAAAAAGAGTTGCTCTCTGAAGCCATGGTGCTGTCCCAGCGCATGGCGTGGGCCAGTAACCTGGTGTTGTCCGAAGACCAAAATGCGCTGTCCAGCCTGAAAGAAAGCAAAAGCCGAATCAGCCTATTGCTAATCACGCTACAGCACGGCGGCAGAATTGACGGTCAGTCCGTTGCACCGCTGATAGCTCCGCTTCAACCCTTGGCGGTTGAAATCAATAAAATTTGGCAACCCTTGGAAAATGCCACCACCAGCGTGCTGGAGGGCGAGCCCGTTGCGGCAAACGACCCTCGCTTCAAAACCATACGGGTGGGTTTGGACCAGGCCACACTGACGCTGGAAAAGCTGATTGCAGAAAGACGGCATCTCAGCCCGAAAGATGTAAACGAGCTCTCCGCCATGGACGACTTGCTGTTCAGCCTGCAGGCTGTCAGCCAAGTATTGTCACTGACAGAGCCCGGTTCGCGTCCCATCACCATTGACGTGGACCCGGAACGCATTGTGCAAAGTCTGAGCCTGTCTCAGGCAGTCATTGACCGCCTGATGAATGGCAACCGTGACGCCAACTTCAGACCCGCCACAGAAAGTGAACGCCAGCGCCTGCTGAGCTTGCGAAACGACCTCGCCGTCGCGCTGAAAACAGCAGACGAAGTGTCACCATTGCTGCCTAAACTCAGCGCCAACATACAAGCCTCGCGTCTGGTCGGAAAACTCTCGGAGGCGTTGCGCATACAACTGAGCATGACCAAGCGAAAACTAAGCGACCCGCTTGAAATTCCGCGCTGGGCCGGTCTGATGGCAGCGCTCATTCTGCTGATGTTGTCCAACCGCATGAGCCAGCACCTGCTTCACCGCGAGCTTCGCCAACAGGTGGAACAAGCCAACGAGGCGCTTAAACCTTCACTGACAAACGCCTCAAGCGACTCAAAAACAAGCACAAGCATGGCGGTTTCAGTGTCCGACACCGGCCAACTCATGGACGACGCCTACCTGAAGCAAGAGTCACCACCAGCCAATGAAAGCACCAATGTGTCACAATATCTCCACAGAAACCACGGGCGTGGCAAAAACCGCGCTGAAATCGCAGCAAAAATTGGGCGAGCACCACCAATCGGCCAACGAAGCGGTCGGGCACTGGGAAGATGTGCGTGGGCAACTGATGAAAACAGCCAGCAATCTGAGAAAAGCCGGCGAAGCCAGTCGCTTGCTCAGTCAGGCCATCACTGCGCTACCTAAAGATCAAAAAACCGGTATAGCAGAATTAATGACGCAGACCCGGGAAGCCCTGCGCGATGCAGTCGGCGGTCTGGCGGAAAGTACAGCGCAACTGAACTATGGTGAAAAACAGGCCAAGGATGTGTCCAAAGCCTTGGGCGACACCCAACAGCAATGGATAGAACTGCTCAATCGCATCGAAGTGTGTGCGGGCACGGCCTCGGCGCACACCCAAACAGCGTTGGGTGTGTCCAAGAACCTTTCACGCGCCGCGTCTCCAGGCGTGAAACTTTTGGAGCCAGGCAAGCAGGGCTAAAGGTTGTCTGGCCTTGCGGTATTCACCCGCGGCATATTTGGCGCTTTCAGCCCAGGTTGGGTAGGCGTGTATGGTGCCCATGATTTTCCCCAAACCCAAGCCGTGCTTCATGGCCAAGGTCCATTCGGCCAGTAGCTCGCCAGCGTGCGAACCCACAATGGTGACGCCCAGAATCGTGTCTTTACCAACCGGGGTCAGCACTTTTACAAAACCGTGGGCTTCGCTGTCGGCAATGGCCCGGTCTAGGTCATCCAGACCGTACCGGGTCACTTCATATGCAATGCCCTTTGCCTTGGCCTCTTGCTCATTCAAGCCAACGCGTGCCACCTCAGGGTCCACATACGTGGCTGCAGGTACCACGCGCATATCAACGGCAAACCGGCGCACACCCTTGAACAGGGCATTGACGCTGGCATACCAGGCTTGGTGGGCGGCAAAATGGGTGAATTGGTAGGGACCGGCGGCGTCGCCACACACGTAAATATGGGGCAGCTCTGTTTCAAGGAATTCGTTGACCGCAATGGTTTTCTGGGGACTCAAACCGATGCCCAGTTTCTCAAGGCCGAAGCCTTCGGTGCGCGCCACACGCCCTATCGCAATCAGCAATTTATCAAATGCCACCGCGACTTCACCCGCAGGGGAATTCAGAACCAGGCGCCGCTCGCCAGCATCGCCTTCCACCCTGACCGCCTGATGGGCAGTCAAGATTTCTATGCCCTCTTCACGGAAACGGCTCATAACGAAGTTTGAAACCTCTTCGTCTTCACGCGGCATGATGCGCGGTGCCATGTCCACCTGTATGACCTGACTACCCAAGCGCACAAAGCATTGTGCCAACTCACAACCAATGGGGCCACCGCCAAGCACGACCAAACGCCGGGGCAGCTCATTGGCCGACCACACAGTGTCTGAGGTGTAGTAATCAGACTCCAGCAAACCGGGCAACGTGGGAACGAAGGGTCTGGCACCGGTGGCCAGTACAATATTTTTGGCGGACACCACGCGGCTGCTGCCATCGTGGGCGGTCACTTTAATTTCCCAGGGGTTGAGCAATTCTGCGTTGCCCATGGCGCATTCAACACCCAGACTGGTGTAGCGCTCCACGGAATCATGGGGTTCAATGTCTTTAATGACCTGATGAACCCGAGCCATCACGTCGCTGAAATTTACGGTGGCACTGGCCGCCGAGATGCCGTAGGTCTGCGGGTTTTGAATTTGTTTCACCAGCTTGGCGGTACGGATCAAGGCCTTGGAAGGCACGCAACCGGTGTTCAAACAGTCGCCGCCCATTTCATGCTTTTCAATCAGCAACACGCGGGCTTTCAGCACAGCGGCAATGTAACTGGTAACCAAACCGGCCGCCCCCGCACCAATGACGACAATGTTGTAGTCAAAGCGGGCAGGTTTTTTCCACGCTGACAATTTCTTTCTGGTTTTCAGAGCACCAAGAATGCTGCGGGAAATAAAGGGGAATACCGCCAAAAGAACGAAAGATAACCACAATTGGGGGCTGACAATGCCCGAAAGGCTGTTGATATTGGCAATTTGAGTACCTGCATTTACATACACGGCGGTGCCCGGCAACATGCCCAATTGGCTGACCCATGCGAACGTGAAGAGGCGAAGCGGCGTCAGCCCTCCCAGCAGATTCACCAAAAAGAACGGTACTGCGGGAATCAGGCGCAGAGTGAACAAATAAAACGCACCCTCTTTGGCAATGCCCTGCTCCACCGCCGCCAAACGCTCACCGAAACGGCTTCTGATGGAATCCCTGAGTAACCAGCGCGCCGCCAGAAAAGCGCAGCAGGCGCCCAGCGTCGAGGCAAAGGAGACCAGCACCAAGCCCCAGCCAAAACCGAAAATCGCGCCGCCGGCCAAGGTCAGGATGGCTGCACCCGGCAATGAAAATGCGGTAACAGCCACATAAACTGCGAAGTACACCAGCGATGTCAGCAACGGTTGCGTAACGGCGAATTGCTGAAATTCATCGCGACGGCTTTTCAGATTGTCCAGACTCAAAAGACGCCCGAGGTCGCCGTAGACTACCAAGGCCACAATGGCGGCAACCAGCAACAACAAAACAACAAGTTTCGCGCTGCCGGTCGAGCCACGTTTTAAAGGACGCACAGATTCATTCCTGCCTTGACTCACCCGATCTCTCCTTGATGCAATTTCCAAGCGTTGAAGTGGTACCGGAAACAATCCGGTGCCAATAGGACAAATAAGCGTCTGACCCTTCGGGCCAACGCGATAAAAACTGTTTTTGAAACAAAGGGGTGCTGCAATTCAGACCCAGCCACTCGCAGTACAGGGGGCCGAGTCGTTGGCGCATGACAACAGGCCCGTCAAAGGGCCGGGTCGAAACGCGACAAGCCAGACCCTGCAAGGGTTGGCCAAACGCCGGCATGCCCGCTGCGCCGTTGTTCAAAATTGCGCTGCTGCTGGGGTCAGTGCTGCGAACCCAGACCGCTTGGCAAGTGTGACTGGAAACAAACAAGTCAATGCCTGAGTCGGCATGCAAACACCTCAAGGTGGCCGCATCCATTTCCGAAGAAAAACGCCAACCCGCCAACGACCATGCATCGCCATGGACAACCGCAACCCGCAGGCCGCCAATGGTGCGAACCGCCAGCATCGGCAAGGCTTGCCAGCCCGGGTGGCCGGGAACACGGCTGCGGTGTGCCTGCGCCTGCGCAGCCAAGGCCTGTTCAATGCGGTTTGAGCGGTCTACGATGTCTTGGGAGGTGCCCTCAGGGTAATCGCAACCACAACCCACATCAGCGCCTTCGCGGGAAAATTCGGTTTCAACATTGCCGCGAACCCGCGTGTACTTTGCCGTGCGCTGCTCTATTTCGTCGAACCATTCGGATTGAGCGTCAAACCAATGAAAGTCACCATTGAAAACCAACTCAACGGCATGGTCTGGTTGGCTGTGCTGTTCGACTTTAAAAATGGCTTCCAGATCGTCGAGCGAAGACAAATTTCCGTACAAGCCTCCCGCAGCAATAAGGGTGTCAAGTTTCGGGGCAGGCTGCTGCTTGAAGAGCGCGGGGGAATATCGGTAGTCCAGAGGGCAAGCGCGTCCGGGTTCAAACACGCTGACCGACTTGTGAGTCTCCATGGGGAACCGGCCTGTGTCAGGCCGCCAGTGCGCCACCGCAACTGCTGCCCTGCCCTGCGGTACAACCGTAGCAGTGCTCTCCAATAACAATGGGCTTGCCTTCAAGCACGCGCAGTTCCAGTTGGTTCAGGTGCATGGCCTCGCCGTTTTCTCCCCGCATGGGCAAACCCAGTTGCTGGTTGAAGTCGCAGTCGAAGAGATTGCCTTGCCAGTCGATGCTGACTAGGGTTTTACACATCACCGCATCCAGATTGTCCGGGCGGTAGGCCCCTTTGAGCAGGTCGATGTAACCGTTGAATTGCCCCTTGGAAATCAGCGTGCTGCCAAAGCGCGCAATCGGCATGTTGGTAATGGTGTAGAGGTGGTTAAACACAATACCGAACTTTTCATGAAGAACCCGCTTGTAATCTGCTTCCAGCGCCTCTTGGGGGGGGGGCAGAACCGCGCCTTGCGGGTTGAACACCAGATTCAATTCCAGATCGCTGCCATACCCCAGCGAATTCAACTTCTGCAACCCGCGGATACTGGCGTCAAATACGCCCTTGCCGCGTTGTTTGTCTACGTTGTCTTCAAGGTAGCAAGGCAGCGAGGCGGTGACTTTCACGCCCTGCTCTGCCAGAAACTCAGCCAGACCTTCATAGCCGGGCTCTTCAAGTATGGTGAGGTTGCAAC
>JAJTDO010000032.1 GCA_021300475.1 Burkholderiales bacterium
CACCGGTAACCTTTTGCTGGGCGCAGGTTTCTCGAGCACAGACAAAGTCATTCTGTCGGCAGCCATTCAGCAGCAAAATCTGTTTGGTACGGGAAAAACGCTCGGGCTCGAACTTAATACCAGCCGCCTGAACAAGACCATCGCAATTTCTCAAACCGATCCGTACTTTACCCCGGACGGTATTTCACGCAGCTACGATGTGTTTCAGCGAACCAGCAACCCTTCTGTGCTGGGTTTGGGTGACTACAAGCTGACCACCACAGGCGCAGGCGTTCGTTTCGGTTATCCGATTTCCGAATTTGAGCGTATCTCGTTTGGCTTGTCCTATGAAGCCACCAACCTGTCGGTAGGTGCTGCTGCGCCAACCCGCTTCAAAACTTTCGTCAGCGACTTCGGTGAAACCTCAGATGCGATTTTAATGTCTGTCGGCTATGTCAGAGACAACAGAGACAGTGCATTGGCTCCAACCAAGGGCTTCTTGAGACGTGCCAATACTGAATTGGCAACCCCTTTGGGAGAGCAACGTTTTATTCGAACTACCTATCAGGAAACCCATTATTTGCCGATTGCCCGTCAATATACCTTAGGGTTGAACGGTGAGATTACCTTCGGTTCAGGCCTGGCAGGTACCCCTTACCCAGTATTCCGAAATGTATTTGCAGGTGGTATTGGAAGCATTCGAGGTTTCCAGACTGCAAGTATTGGACCGAGGGATGAAAATGGAATACCGATTGGTGGCTCCAAACGGATGATCGGCAATGCGGAGTTCTTCTTCCCGATTCCAGGGGCAAACACTGATAAAACTTTCCGGGCATTTGCATTCACCGATATTGGCAATGTATTTGGCACAGGCGATCAACTGAGTTTTGCAGGCTTGAGAAGTTCTTATGGTCTGGGGCTTTCCTGGATTTCACCGGTAGGCCCTCTGAAATTCAGTTATGGCCGTCCTATCTCCAAAAAACCTGAAGATAGAACACAGGCAATTCAATTTACGGTTGGTACGGGTTTCTGATGTTTCTGCAATGAAATTATTTCTGTGACAAAATGCTTTTTCAATGGTAACCAACAATTGACATGAACCTTATGATTAAAAAATTATCTGTTCTGGCCATCATGATGTTTTCCACGGCCTTCGCCTTTGCGGACGACGCTGCCAAAGTGGGTTGGGTGAATGTCGATCGTATTCTCAAAGATTCGACCCCGGCCAAGAATGCGTTGAATAAAATTGAAACCGACTTCGGCAAGCGCACCAAAGATTTGACCGAGCAAGCGACCAAGTTAAAAGCGTTGAACGAAAAGTTCGACAGGGACGCAGCGGTAATGTCTGAGACTGAGCGTAACCGTCGCCAAAGGGAACTCGGGGATCTGGACAAAGACTTTCAACGTCGTCAGCGCGAGTTTAAAGAAGATCTGAACCAACGCCAATTCGAAGAGCGCTCAGTAATCCTTGAACGCGCTGAAAAAGTGATCAAGCAAATTGCCGAAGCTGAAAGGTACGACATTATCTTGCAGGAACCGCCCGTATTCGTTTCTTCAAAAGTTGATATCACTGAAAAAGTGATTAAAACCCTCAACAGCGCTGGTGGTAATTCCAAGTAAATGGTTTGAGAACTCACCCAACGGTTTCAAGACTGTCAGGTCAATGGAGCGTAGACGATGAAATTTAAATCAGTTTGCTTAAGTGACTTGATCAAGGAATTCGGAGGAAAAGCTGTCTGCTTTTTTGAGCCTCCGCAAAACCAGCAACTTGAAACCGAGCGTTTGATACTGGAAGGCTTTTCTACGCTTGCAAATGCGAAACCCGGAAATTTGGGCTTTTTGGCAAACCCGAAATACAGATCTCAGGTCCAGGCCAGCCTTGCAACTGCAGTTCTAGTCACGGAAACTGAATTTTCAAATCTTCAAGCCTTGGGCGCTGCAGCTTTCGCGAACCCAGCCATGGTGGCTTGGGTAGTCACCAACCCCTACATTTACTATGCGCGAGTCCAACAATGGTGGGTGGAGGTTTCGTCACCTCGCACTGCGGGTGGCAGGCATCCCAGCGCAGTCATTCACGCTGAAGCCAGTGTCGACGACAGCGCGCAAATAGGCGCCAACGCAGTCATCGGAAGCGGTGCCCGCATAGGTCCAAAGTCAATCATCGGTGCAGGCTGCGTCATTGGCGAAAATGTTGTGATTGGGGCCGGTTGCCTGATTCATCCCAATGTCACCGTTTACCACGACTGCTCGCTCGGTGACCGCGTTATTTTGCACAGCGGCGTGGTTATTGGTGCAGACGGATTCGGATTCGCGCCAGAAAAAGGGCAATGGATCAAAATCCCGCAGGTCGGAGCGGTCATCGTTGGCGATGATGTAGAAATCGGAGCCAACACTTGCATTGACAGAGGCGCGTTGGACGACACTTTGATCGGTGCGGGTTGCAAACTCGACAACCTGATTCAAATTGGCCACAACGTCGAAATTGGTGCTCAAACCGCCATCGCGGGTTGTACGGGTGTGGCGGGTACGGCGAAAATAGGAGCACGCTGCGCCATTGGTGGCAGTGCCAACATACTCGGACACCTCTCAATTGCCGATGGAACGACAATCTCGCCTTGCACAACGGTGATCAGCAGCATCGCCGAATCTGGCGTCTACAGTGGCATATTCCCCATGGACAGCCACAAAAATTGGGAACGCAATGCGGCAGTTTTGCGCAATGCGACCGAACTTCGCACGAGAATTCGTGCGTTGGAAAAAAATCAAAAAACCAACACTCTCTCAGACAGTTAAAACATGAATGCACCTTTAGACATCCGCGGAGTTCTTGAATACCTACCGCACCGGTTTCCCTTTGTTCTCGTCGACCGCGTTCTTGAAATAGAACCTGGAAAACGCATCCTTGCCCAAAAAAATGTCACTTTTAACGAGCCTTTCTTTCCCGGACACTTTCCCAACTATCCGGTGATGCCGGGCGTATTGATTGTCGAGGCTTTGGCGCAAACAGCGGCAATATTGGCCTTCCAGACTCAGGGAAGCAAGGCGGATGACAAATCGGTTTACTTTTTTGTGGGCATTGACAACGCAAGATTTAAAAAGCCCGTGACCCCGGGCGACGTTTTGCACCTTGAAGTCAGCATCATGCGAACCAGCCGCGGGCTTTGGAAATTCGCTGGCAAGGCACTGGTTGATGGCGCTGTGGCCGCAGAGGCAGAAATCATGTGCACCCTGCGCAACATCTGAACCTGAAAGTAAAAACAACATTCGGAGACACCATGAGCATACATCCTACCGCCCTTATTGACCCGAAAGCACAACTGGACTCCAGCGTCAGCGTGGGTCCGTTTGCCGTGGTTGGGCCTCATGTCAGTATCGGGGCCAACACAATCATCGGACCACATTGCATTGTGGAAGGTCACACCACCATTGGTGCAGACAACCGCTTCTATGCGGGCGTGGCCATCGGTGGCGCCCCCCAAGACAAGAAATATGCAGGGGAACCCACCCGTTTGGTCATCGGCGACAGGAACAATGTTCGTGAATATTGCACCTTGAACACAGGAACGGTGCAAGACCAAAGCTTGACCCAGATTGGCAATGACAACTGGATCATGGCGTATGTGCACATCGCCCACGACGTGATGTTGGGCAGCCACACAATTTTGGCCAATGCCGTGCAAATCGCCGGACACGTTCATATAGGCGACTGGGCCATTATCGGCGGCATGAGCGGCATCCACCAGTTTGTAAAAGTGGGGGCTCATGCCATGGCAGGCATGAATTCTTCTTTGTCCCAAGACTTGCCCCCGTTTGTACTGGCAGGTGGCAACCCTTGCGCTGCGCATGGCGTAAACGTCGAGGGCCTGAAACGCAGGGGCTTTGCGCGCGAAGAAATTCAGACCATACGCCGTGCATTCAAAACTGTTTACCGCGAAGGACACACGCTTGAAGAGGCCAAAGGCCTACTGGCCACCAGCCGGGATGAAGGCGTGGAGGGTGCCAAGTACCTTGATCTCTGGCTGGAGTTTTTAAAAGGCTCGACGCGGGGAATCGTACGTTGATGCGGCGTCCACCCAACCAAAGACGGGACCTGTAATGCTGCAAGCACACTTGGGACTGGTCGCCGGCGAACCGTCCAGCGACTGGATAGGCGCCCTGATTTATGAGGGTGTAAAACAGCACTTGGCCGGCCAGTTCAATTTTACGGCCGAAGGAATTGCGGGTGAACGGCTCAGCAAAGCCGGCGTTCAGGCGCTTTATCCATCAGATGCGCTGGCTGTCAGGGGCTATGTGGAAGTCCTGAAACATTACAGGCGCATTCTGGGCATTCGCAACGAACTCAGAGACCGGTGGCTGCAACAGCCTCCCTCGCTGATGATGGGGGTGGACGCGCCAGACTTCAACCTGGGGCTTGAATTGCAGTTGCGGCAAAGCGGGGTAAAAACCGTGCATGCCGTTTGTCCTTCCATCTGGGCATGGCGAGCAGAGCGCATAGAGTTGCTGAAAAAAGCCTGCGATCACATTCTTTGCATTTTCCCTTTTGAACCTGAAATTTTGAGGCGCGCCGGAATCAGCGCCACTTATATCGGGCACCCGTTTGCCCAATTGGCCCCAATCGAAATTGACACAGACGCTTTCAGACGTGGTTTGAACCTTGAGGTCAAAGACCGTCTTGTTGCGGTTTTGCCCGGCAGCAGAATGTCCGAAGTGCAATTTTTAGGGGACACTTTCATTCAAACCGTCGTGCGGCTTTCACAACGCCACCCCAACTGGCAATTTATTTCGCCACTGGTCTCAGGCAAAGTGGGTGAGGCGTTCAAGAACAAAGTACCAAAAGCCTTGCTTGAAAAATGGACCTTGGTACAAGGACGCTCACATGAAATTATGGGAGCCAGCGATTTGGTGCTGCTGGCCAGTGGAACGGCCACACTGGAAGCCATGCTTTTCAAAAAACCGATGGTCATTGCTTATAAAATGCCTAGAGTGTCTTGGTGGATCAGCAAACGGAAAGCGTATCTGCCTTACGCAGGTCTGCCAAATATTCTGGCTGGCAAATTTCTGGTGCCTGAGTATCTGCAAGACGATGCGACACCTGAGGCACTTGCCGGTGCGGTAGAGCGCATTATCGACAATGAAGTTGAAGGTCGGATACTTAAAATGCGTTTTACAGACATGCATCTGCAACTCAAACGCGACAGCGGGCTACTGGCCGCCCAAGCCATCGAACCCTTGTTGGGCAAGGCAAGTTGAAATCAATCATTGTGGGTGTCGATGAAGCGGGCAGAGGCCCGCTGGCAGGCGCAGTGGTGGCCGGCGCCGTCATACTTGACGCTAAACAACCCATAGCAGGCTTGAAAGACTCCAAGAAGCTCTCCAGCAAGCAAAGAGAGGCATTGGCGGTTGAAATCAAGGCTAAGGCGCAAGCGTGGTCGGTTGCGCAAGCCAGCGTGGAAGAAATCGACAGACTCAATATTTTGAAAGCAACGCTTTTGGCGATGCACAGGTCTGTGGATGCCCTGATCGCAAAAATGAATATCGAACCTCGGCAGGTTCACGTGTTGGTTGATGGAAACCGACTTCCGCTCTGGCCCTACCAAGCCACCGCCATCGTAAAGGGCGATGCCACCGAAGCCGCTATTTCAGCGGCATCCATTCTTGCAAAAACGCAAAGGGACGCTGACCTGTTGGAATTGCATCAGGCTTTTCCAATGTATGGATTTGACGCGCACATGGGCTACCCAACGGCTTTTCATTTGGCAAAACTGATAGAGTTCGGGCCTTGCCATGCGCATCGAAAAAGCTTCGGTCCCGTCAAGGCGCTGCTCACCGACTCACAAAAAACTCTGTTTTAAGGCCTTCATGCTCCAAACACACCTCATCAGCTCAAAAGACAATCCCAAGTACAAAACCATACTGAAATACATGGCGCAACCCAGGTTATTGCGCAAAGATGGTCTGGCCGTAGCCGAAGGCGCCCACCTGTTGTATGAATTGTTGCGCTGGGACGGGGTTGCCGTCAGTGAAATCTGGTTTTCTCAAAATTTGCGCAAGCACCGCGAATGGCCTGCGATGGAAGACGCGATGCTGGATTGCGACGCCAGCATTTACGAGCTTGAAGACCATCTGTATCGCCGCCTGTCCGAACTGGACACCAGCCCGGGACCCTTGATTGTTTTCACCCAACCCTCTGAGGACCTGACCGATGAGTCTTATGAGCCGGAAGGGGAAGTCGTCATTCTTGATGGCATACAAGACCCGGGCAATCTGGGTACCTTGATCAGAACTGCCGCCGCCGCCGGGGTTAAACACCTCTGGTACACCGATGACTGCGCCTGGCCATACTCCATCAAAGTGCTCAGGGCGGGCATGGGAGGCCATCGTTTGGTGTCCATTGCACCCTTGCCAGAAAATATTGATGCGCTGCTGTCGCAATTGACTGCAAAGGGTTATGACATTCGCGCCACTACGCTGGATGAAGATAAAACGCTTTACCAAACAGATTTGAAACCAAAAGGTGTCTGGATTTTCGGCAGTGAAGGGCAGGGGGTTTCTTCAGAGCTTCTGGCACACGCAAACGTGAAATGCCATATCCCTCAGGCAACAGATCTAGACTCCTTGAATGTTGCAGGTGCAGCGGCGGTTTGCTTGTTTGAGCAATTCAGACAACGGACGATCTAAAATTTTCCCCAAAAAACAACAACGACCAACACTTTAAAGCGTTGCCTCAAGCCTGCTGGCTTGAGGCGTTCAACGCGCGCGTGCATCAGTTTAAAAGTGGCCTTTTTCAAGATTCAACTTTTGAAGCACTGTGGTGGCGATTTCCTCAATCGACTTCGTGGTTGAACTTAACCAGGTAATGTTTTCCCGGATCATCATTTCTTCGGCCGCCTTGACCTCATGGCGACAATTTTCAATGGATGCGTACTTGCTGTTGGGGCGTCTCTCATTGCGGATTTCGCTCAAACGCTCGGGTGAAATGGTCAGACCAAAAATTTTGTGTTTGTGCTGGGGTAACCATGAGGGCAGCACTCCGCGATCAAAATCCTCTGGGATCAGGGGGCAATTGGCCGCTTTCAGGCCGTATTGCATCGCCAGATAAAGGCTGGTGGGTGTTTTACCACTACGCGACACCCCCACCAGAATAACGTCGGCAGCTTCCAGATCCTTGGTAGTTTGCCCGTCATCGTGGGTAAGCGAATAATTAATGGCCTCAATTCTGTTCTTGTACGCAGCACTGTCAGCCGTGTGGTGAAAGCGTCCGACGCTGTGGGTGCTTTGCACCCCCAACTCTGTTTCCAAGGGTTCCACAAAAGTGGTGAACAAATCCAGAAACATTGCGTCTGCACGCTTAACGATTGCGTTGATTTCCGCGTTCACCAAAGTACTGAAAACGATGGGTCTGAAACCATCTGTTGCCCTGTGCATTTCAATCTTGATGCGTGCCTCTTCGGCTTTTTCCGGGGTGTCAACGAAGGGAATACGCAGTTGCCTGAACTTCAGACTGTCAAACTGTGCTAAAACCGCATGGCAGAAGGTTTCCGCTGTAATGCCGGTTCCGTCTGAAATTATTAGAACGGTTCTGGTTGTAACTTTGTTTAAATTGGTCATTGAGTGTTTCTCAGCAGTCAGACAGTTTCACAAGTGGACGAATTGTAGGCAGAATACCGATTGATTGTCAGCACACACAAGAGCCCGATGACGAGAAGCGATTGTTGAAGTCTTTTCCCGTCATCGAATTCATTGTTTTACTTTTGGAGCTTTTATGACTAATCAAAACGGAGCAGCAGACCATCGTTTGGTAATTGCCTTCGAGGAACTTCGCATGAATGACGTTGAGTCAGTCGGCGGAAAAAACTCCTCCTTAGGCGAAATGATCAGCCAACTGGCGGATGCTGGTGTTAGGGTACCCACGGGTTTTGCAACCACCTCTCATGCCTTTCGCGAGTTTTTAAAGGAAAACGATCTGGAAAACCGGATCGCCCAAAAACTCGACACGCTAAACGTCGACGATGTGAAGGCATTGGCAGAGGCCGGCGCTCAAATCAGGAGTTGGGTGACCCAAGCCCCGCTGCCAAAAGACCTGGAACTGGAAATCCGTAATTTTTACGATCAGCTGACCAGTGTTTCAGGATCGGAAATCTCTCTGGCCGTTCGCTCTTCCGCCACAGCTGAAGACCTGCCAGACGCCTCCTTTGCGGGCCAGCAGGAAAGTTACCTCAACGTTGTGGGTATCGACGACGTTCTGGACAAAATCCGCCATGTATTTGCCTCCCTTTACAACGATCGAGCCATTTCCTATCGGGTTCACAAAGGCTTTGCGCATAGCAACGTGGCGCTTTCCGCAGGTGTGCAACGCATGGTCAGATCCGACGTAGGGGCCGCAGGCGTGATGTTCACGCTAGACACCGAATCCGGCTTCGACGAAGTGGTCTTCATCACCAGCTCCTACGGGCTGGGGGAAACGGTTGTGCAGGGTGCCGTGAACCCGGACGAATTTTATGTATTCAAGCCCACGCTTCGTGAGGGCAAATACCCGATCATCAGGCGCCAAATCGGCTCCAAGCTCATAAAAATGGAGTTTGACCTGAAGCGTGAAAGCGGCAGAAGCGTAAAAACGGTGGACGTGGCGCCCGAACTGCGTAACCGGTATTCACTGACCGATGAGGACGTCATCGAGCTGGCAAGGTATGCGCTTATCATTGAAAAGCACTATGGCCGCCCGATGGACATTGAGTGGGGCAAGGATGGGCGAGATGGCAAGATTTACATTCTTCAGGCGAGACCTGAGACCGTTAAGTCACAGTCATCGGCTGATGTTCAAACCAAATACAGTCTGAAGGGCAATTCTGCAGTGTTGGTGACAGGCCGCGCCATTGGTCAAAAAATTGGCGCTGGACCCGTCCGTGTGATTCAGGATTCCAGCGAGATGGATCAGGTTCAGGCCGGTGATATTTTGGTCACTGACATGACAGACCCGAACTGGGAGCCTGTCATGAAGCGGGCCTCTGCCATTGTGACCAACCGCGGCGGACGCACCTGCCACGCAGCCATCATCGCCCGGGAATTGGGCATTCCGGCTGTTGTGGGTTGTGGTAACGCAACCGATGAGCTTGCCTCAGGCGCGCTGGTCACGGTTTCATGTGCAGAAGGCGATACCGGCTACATCTACGAGGGTTTGCTGGAAACGGAAATCACGGAAATTCAGCGTGGCGCGCTACCCGAAATTCCTGTAAAAATCATGATGAACGTTGGCAACCCACAACTTGCCTTTGAGTTCTGCCAGTTGCCCAACAAGGGCGTGGGTCTGGCCCGTCTGGAATTCATCATCAACAATGCCATTGGAGTACATCCGAAAGTGATTCTGGATTACCCCAATGTTGATACCGACTTGAAAAAAGCAGTGGAGTCTGTGGCCCGTGGCCATGCCAGCCCTCGCGCATTCTTCGTCGACAAGCTCACTGAAGGCATTGCCACAATTGCATCTGCCTTTTATCCGAAGCCTGTTATCGTCCGCATGTCAGACTTCAAGAGTAATGAGTACCGAAAACTCATAGGTGGCAGCCGCTACGAACCCGAGGAAGAGAACCCGATGCTCGGCTTCCGTGGTGCGGCACGTTATATATCGGAAGAGTTTGCCGAGTGTTTCCGCATGGAATGTGAAGCACTCAAGCGTGTCAGGGAAACCATGGGGCTGCACAATGTGGAAATCATGATTCCCTTCGTGCGGACCTTGAAGCAAGCGGCCCGCGTGGTGGATTTGCTGGCGGCCAACGGCTTGAAGCGTGGAGAAAATGGCTTGCGCCTCATCATGATGTGCGAAGTGCCGTCCAATGCTGTGCTGGCCGATGAATTCCTTGAATTCTTTGATGGCTTTTCAATCGGATCAAACGACTTGACACAACTGACCTTGGGTCTGGACCGGGATTCTGGTCTGGAGCTGTTGGCGGCTGATTTCGACGAGAGAGACCCTGCCGTGAAGGCTTTGCTGTCAAAAGCCATCAAAGCGTGCCGTGATGCCAACAAGTACGTCGGTATTTGCGGGCAAGGTCCTTCAGACCATCCTGATTTTGCGGAGTGGCTAACGCGAGAAGGCATACTGTCAATCTCACTAAATCCTGACACAGTCATTGACACTTGGCAAAGAATCGCCAAAATGTAGGATGACGTAGTTCTGGGAGTGGTGCATGTCGGTTCAAGCAGTTTGGTTAAGTCTCGCAGGTGCCTTGCTGGTCTGCGAAATGCTGACGGGCACCTTCTATTTGCTGATGCTGGCCATAGGCGCGCTGTCAGGCGCGGCCTGTGCCTACATTGGTACCTCTCTGGCAGTACAACTGGGCGTTGCCAGCCTTATAGGACTGGCCGCCAGTCTGGTTGTATGGCAAATCAGAAATCAAAAAAAAGCGCAGGACGAGGCAAGCGAGAACCCGTTGGGGCAACTTGATATCGGTGCTACCGTAACGGTAGACCACTGGAGCTCAGACCATGCCTGCGAAGTCAAGTACCGGGGAGCCGGATGGCAAGCCATTGCCATGCAGGGTGAGATTTGCCAACCTGGCGTCTACCGCATTGCTGCAATTGAAGGCAGCAAACTTGTATTGAAAAAATAGCAATCTGCATTTCACATTCAATTAACCCCACTTTTGCATCAAAAAGGAATTTATGGATTTCGCATTGATTTTTCTGATTCTGGTGGTTGTGTTCCTCTCGCAGACCCTTAGAATCGTGCCCCAACAAAACGCGTGGGTGGTGGAACGTTTAGGAAAATTCGATAGAAATCTCGGCGCCGGCCTTAATTTTCTCATTCCCTTCATTGACAGGGTTGCCTACAAGCATTCGCTGAAAGAAATTGCGCTCGACGTGCCAAGTCAGGTCTGCATTACCCGAGACAACACACAGCTTCAAATTGACGGCATTCTGTATTTTCAAGTCACAGACCCGATGCGGGCCAGCTACGGCTCAAGCAACTACATTATTGCAGTCACCCAGTTGGCGCAGACCACTTTGCGGTCGGTGGTGGGCCGACTGGAGCTCGACCGAACCTTTGAAGAGCGCGACTACATTAATTCCAGCGTTGTAAGCGCACTCGATGAGGCTGCCCTGAACTGGGGAGTGAAAGTTTTACGTTATGAAATCAAGGACCTGACGCCCCCGAAAGAGATTTTGCATGCCATGCAGTCGCAAATCACGGCGGAGAGGGAAAAACGCGCACTGATTGCAGCGTCGGAAGGACGCAAGCAAGAGCAAATCAATATCGCAACCGGTGAGCGGGAGTCTTCCATTGCCCGCTCAGAAGGTGAGCGCATCGCCGCAGTCAACAGGGCAGAGGGGGAAGCCAGTGCCATCAAGGCCTTGGCTGAAGCAAATGCTGAAGCCATTCGAAAAGTGGCTCTGGCGTTGAATCAACCGGGTGGCAGCGAAGCTGTAAATCTGAAGGTGGCGGAAAAATATGTAGAGGCATTTGGGCAATTGGCCAAGGAAAACAACACCTTGATTGTGCCTTCCAACTTTGCTGATATGTCCGGGCTGATTGCAGCGGCGATGAGCATTGTGCAGCGACCCAAGCCCTGATCAAACCCAGAACTCGATCAGCAGCGGTTGGTTTTCATGATCTTCTGCTTTTCGCGTACCCAGTCTTTTTCTTTCTCGGTTTCGCGCTTGTCGTGTTGCTTCTTTCCCTTGCCCAGACCGATGTCCAGTTTCACCCGCCCACGCGTGTAGTGCATGTCGAGGGCAACCAATGCATAGCCCCGTTGTTCGACTTTCCCGATCAACCGACGGATTTCCTCGCTTTTCAGCAGCAGTTTTCGGGTTCGGGTCGACTCCGGCGTGACATGGGTAGAGGCTGATTGCAACGGAGAAATATGGGCGTTGAGCAAAAACAGCTCCCCGCTTCGAATAATGACGTAAGACTCTTTGATCTGCGCTCTGCCAGCCCGGATGGCTTTAACCTCCCAGCCTTGCAATACGAGGCCTGCTTCATAGCGCTCCTCGATGAAGAAATCAAAACCTGCTTTTTTATTTTGAACAATGCTCATGCGTATTTATGCTTCCGTAAGAGATCTCAGGCAAAGAATCGCTGAGACCGCTAAAATAGCGATTCTACCCACAATCCAGGAATCACCCACCAACGGGGTGACATTGCATGGCCATTGTTGAAAAATCCGCCCTGGTTGCGTTTAGTGCCCAACAAATGTTTGAGCTCGTAAATTCCGTTGCTCACTACCCTGAATTCCTTCCCTGGTGCAACGGCGCCGACATCAAGGAAAGCTCAGCAACACGTATCGTTGCTACTTTAGCCATTGCCTTCAAGGGCATCCGTCAGTCTTTTACCACCGAAAACACCCAAACCGATGGCACCTACATCGATATGAATCTGGTGGACGGACCCTTTCGAAGCCTCACCGGACGCTGGGAGTTTCTGGTGCTCCGGGAAAACGCCTGTAAAGTTAGTCTCAAACTCGATTATGAATTCTCAAGCCGCTTGCTGGAACAAGTGGTGGGGCCGGTTTTCGGAAATATTTCAAACAGCTTGGTGGACAGTTTCATCAAACGGGCTGAATCTGTCTATGGGTAAGTCAACCCGATGAAAGTCAGCTTCATTACCTTGCAGGAGGCAGATGGGGGCATTCTTGAGCGCCTGCCTCTGGTATTTGATGTGGCAGAGGGCCTGAGCCTCTGCAGCTTTCTGCAGGAAAGAGGGGTGGGGCGCAACGACATTGAAACCCTGATTGCAGAAAAAGCGGTTTGTATTTTTGGCGTGACCTGCGGTCTCAACGATGTTCTGCATGAGGGCGATCGGGTGGAAATACTTGATCGGCTGCACTTTAATCCGATGGAAAGCCGCAGACGCCGGGCAAATCACAAAAAACATCCGCCAAAAAGGCGTCGCAGACTCGCCAGACCATCTTCACCGCCATGAAACGCTTCTCTTTTCGCTTATAATCTGTCTTTGTGCCTTGGAGAATCTGATGCGTGTCACGCAAAAAGCGCTCACCTTCGATGACGTACTGCTAGTCCCAGCTTTTTCAGATGTGTTGCCTAAAGACACGTCATTGGTTACGCGTCTAACTCGAAATATTACTATCAACATCCCTTTGGTTTCCGCCGCAATGGACACCGTCACTGAAGCGCGATTGGCCATTGCCATCGCTCAGGAAGGCGGCATCGGCATTATCCACAAGAACCTCACGCCCAAGCAGCAGGCCATGGAAGTGGCAAAGGTCAAGCGACATGAGGCCGGTGTACTCAGAGACCCGATCACCATAACGCCTGACTTGTCTGTTCGTGAAGTCATGGCCCTTACCCAGCAGCACCGCATCTCCGGGCTGCCTGTGGTTGAAGGCAAAAAAGTCATTGGTATTGTTACCAACCGCGACTTGCGTTTTGAAAACAGGCTGGACATTCCTGTGCGCCAGATCATGACGCCCAGAGAGCGCCTGGTCACGGTCAGAGAGGGTGCCTCCCTTGACGAAGCCAAAGGCTTGATGCACACGCACAGGCTTGAGCGGGTGTTGGTCATTGATGACGATTTCAACCTGCGCGGCCTCATCACTGTCAAAGACATTCAAAAAGCCACAGAGCACCCCACAGCCAGCAAAGACGAACTCGGAAAACTCCGGGTAGGCGCTGCCGTTGGCGTGGGTGCCGGCACTGAAGAGCGCATCGAATTACTTGCCAACGCTGGAGTCGATGTCATTGTGGTGGACACAGCCCACGGACACAGTCAGGGTGTATTGAAGCGGGTTGAGTGGGTTAAGAAGAACTTCCCGAAGGTTGAAGTGGTGGGTGGCAATATTGCCACTGCTGCCGCAGCGCTTGCCCTGGTGGACCATGGCGCTGACGGTGTTAAAGTCGGAATCGGTCCCGGTTCGATCTGTACAACGCGCATTGTTGCGGGCGTGGGTGTCCCCCAAATTACGGCCATTGCAAACGTCTCCAAAGCACTTGAAGGCACGGGTGTGCCTCTTATTGCAGATGGTGGCATACGCTACTCAGGCGATGTGGCCAAGGCCTTGGCCGCCGGCGCAAACGCGGTGATGATGGGTGGAATGTTCGCTGGCACCGAAGAGGCGCCGGGCGAGGTTATCTTGTTTCAAGGTCGCTCCTACAAAGCTTACAGGGGCATGGGGTCGCTTGGCGCGATGACCGACGGCTCAGCCGACAGGTATTTCCAAGACCCCGCAAACAACGCAGACAAACTCGTGCCTGAAGGCATTGAGGGTCGCGTTGCTTACAAAGGTTCAGTCTTGGCAATTCTTTACCAATTGGTGGGTGGTATACGCTCGTCAATGGGGTATTGTGGCTGCAGATCCATAGAGGAGCTGCATCGTTCTGCAGAATTTGTGGAAATTACATCTGCCGGTATGCGGGAGTCGCATGTCCATGATGTACAGATTACAAAAGAAGCACCCAACTACCAACAGGATCACTGAGCATGATTGAACCGGCCATTCCCGAAAATGACGATCAGAGGTCCCTGGAAATTGAACGTCTGGGCTTGATTTATTCCCCGGCAGAAGACCGCTTTGATCGCATTACCAGATTGGCCAAAACGCATTTCGGCGTCCCAATCGTGCTCATCAGCATGGTCTACAAAGATGTGCAATGGTTCAAGTCAGCCCAAGGTTTGCACACCTGTGAAACCTCTCGCAGCGTGTCTTTTTGCGGTCATGCCATCCTTCAGGATGGGCCACTGATTGTCGAAAACCCGCTAGAAGATGACCGCTTCAAAGACAACCCGCTGGTCTTGGGCCAGCCGAAAGTCAGGTTTTATGCCGGTATCCCACTGCGTTCGCCCTCGGGCTTCATGTTGGGAACGCTTTGTCTGATTGATCACAAGTCAAGGCGTTTCGATGAATCCAACATAGAAGAGTTGCGCGACTTTGCGGCTTTGGTTGAAGCGGAGTTTTTTTATCGCTTGCTCAGCGATGAACAAAATACGCTGATCAAGGAAAATGAAGATCTCAAGCGCAAGGCAATGCTGGACGGTTTGTCTGGCATGTGGAACAAACGGGCCATTGAAGAACTGCTGACACGCGAAGTCAGCTTGAGTTACCGCGAACAGCGTCCCTTGTCTGTGTTGGTTTTAGACATCGATCACTTTAAACAAATCAACGACACCTACGGGCACCCTGCAGGCGATGAAACACTCAAACAAGTTGCACAACGCATGAAGGCGATGTTGCGGGTGTCTGATGTTGTAGGGCGCTTGGGCGGTGATGAGTTCCTTGTTCTGTTGCCCAACGCAAATGAAGCAGACGGAAAACTTGTTGCAGACCGCCTGCTAAAACGCATTTCTGATTCTCCTGTGACTTCAGGGGAGTACCGCATTCAGGTCACACTGAGCATCGGTGTTACCACCTGCACCGTCAAAGGTGGCGTCATGTCCGCGCAACAAATTCTGGAACGTGCCGACCGTTCGCTTTACGAAGCGAAAAATCGAGGCCGCAACTGCTCTGTAGCCAACTTTGAACTTCTCTGAGAAGTTTTCTCCATTTACCGCCTTTTATGCACCACGAAAAAATACTTATTCTTGACTTTGGCTCACAGGTTACACAACTCATCGCAAGACGGGTCAGGGAAGCCAATATTTACTGTGAAATACACCCCTGCAACGTGTCTGACGACTTCGTGCGCGACTTTGGCGCAAAGGGCATTATTTTGTCTGGCAGTCACCAGTCCGCTTATGAAGAGACCACAGACCGGGCCCCGTCAGCAGTTTTCACCGCAGGTATTCCAGTTTTGGGCATTTGCTATGGCATGCAAACCATGGCGACCCAACTCGGCGGCAGGGTAGAAGCTGGCAAGGTACGCGAGTTCGGTTATGCAGAGGTACGAGCTCGCGGACACACAAGACTCCTGGAAAATATTGCGGACTTCACCACGCCGGAAGGTCACGGCATGCTGAAGGTGTGGATGAGCCACGGCGACAAGGTAGCGGATCTTCCGGCCGGATTTAAAGTCATGGCATCAACGCCTTCATGCCCGATTGCAGGCATGGCGGACGAAGAACGTCAGTTCTATGGTGTGCAATTTCACCCTGAAGTGACCCACACAGAACGCGGCACAGACATTATCAACCGATTTGTTTTGCAGATCTGCGGTTGCCATGGCGACTGGAGCATGCCTGGCTTTGTTGATGAAGCAGTGGCACGCATCCGCGCCCAAGTGGGGCAGGACGAGGTAATTTTAGGTCTCTCGGGCGGCGTTGACAGTTCGGTTGCTGCTGCATTGATACACAAAGCCATCGGCGCCCAACTGACTTGCGTTTTTGTGGATCACGGACTGCTGCGCTTGAACGAAGCAGAGCAAGTCATGCTGACCTTCGCGGAAAATCTGGGGGTCAAAGTCATCCATGTGAATGCGACCGAGCTTTTCATGAGCGGCCTGAAAGGCGTAAGCGACCCGGAAGCCAAACGAAAAATCATTGGCAAAGCCTTCGTAGACGTGTTTCAAGAAGAATCGGGGAAACTCTCAAACGCCAGGTGGTTGGCGCAGGGCACCATTTACCCGGATGTCATTGAGTCTGCCGGTGCAAAATCTGGAAAAGCAACCACTATCAAGTCTCACCACAATGTGGGCGGTCTTCCAGAGACCATGAAATTGTCACTGCTGGAACCTTTGCGGGAACTCTTCAAAGATGAAGTCCGCAAGCTAGGCGTGGCATTGGGTTTGCCGCATGAGATGGTTTACAGGCATCCATTTCCGGGACCCGGCCTTGGCGTGCGCATTCTGGGCGAAGTGAAAGCCGAGTTCGCCAGTTTGCTTCAGCGTGCAGACGCGGTGTTCATCGAAGAATTGCGCAATACCAAAGCCACAGAACAAGATGCAGCCGCCGGTTTGTGCAAGCAAAAAGAAGTCGGCTTGAGTTGGTACGACCTGACAAGCCAAGCATTTGCGGTGTTTTTACCCGTGAAATCTGTTGGAGTGATGGGCGATGGCCGTACCTACGAATATGTGGTTGCCATTCGAGCGGTTCAGACTCAAGACTTCATGACAGCACATTGGGCACATCTACCTTATGCCTTGCTGGGCAGGGTATCGAACCGCATTATTAACGAGGTTCGAGGCATTAACAGGGTTGTGTACGACATATCAGGCAAACCACCGGCAACCATTGAGTGGGAGTAATGTTATCAACTCACTGAGTTGTCTAGATTTTTGGGAGTCTGCATGAGATTGATAACAACCATTTTAATGCTACTGGTTTTAACAGGGCAGGCCCAGGCTGAGAACATTGAGCGTCTTGAGGTTCAGACACGTACAAATCAGTTGGAAGTTAAGGGCACTGTCTTTGTGGACTCGCCCCTGTATTTCAGTACCAGGGGTATTAGTTATTTAAAATCTGTTGCTCTCTAAAAGCCCTCGGCGAGCGATATTTCAAAGCGCTGTGAGGATGCCTTGTATTGTAATGCTCAAACCACGTCGGCAACATCTTCATCACGCTGTCCGAATCTGGCTTATTTGCTAAAACTGCATAATCACGCTTGAATGTTTTGACAAAACTTTCTGCCATTCCATTGCTTTGCGGACTTTCAACCGGCGTTGTCACTGGTTTAAGACCAAGTTGTTTTGCAAAAATGCGGGTAGCACCTGCCGTGTAACACGAACCATTGTCAGACAACCATTCGATTTCG
>JAJTDO010000097.1 GCA_021300475.1 Burkholderiales bacterium
CTGATACTCACCGGTGAAGTGCCCGATGAAGCCACACGCAAGGCAGCTGAGCGTGAAGCAGCCTCCATTGAAAACATCAGGGTCATTGTCAATGAACTGGAAGTGTCCGGAAAAAGTTCACTGACCTCCCGCTCCAACGACGCCATCATCAGCAGCAAGGTGAAAGCCTCCATGATAGACAACCGCGAAATTTACACCGGTGCCTACAAATACGTGACGGAACGCGGTAATGTTTATTTGCTCGGCATTGCCACTGAGCGGGAATCCAACATTGCGGCCGACACCATTGCCGGCGTACCTGGCGTGACCAAAGTCGTTAAATCCATCGACTACATTTCCGAAGATGAACGCGAACGCATCATGAAAAGCCAAGCGGCCAGTGACACCCACAACGGTTCGCCTGTGCGTCAGTAATCCCGCATGAAAACGCGAACCCCACGGCTACATTGGTATTTTTTGGGGCTGCTGTGGTTCGCGCTCAGCAGTTGCAGCCTGACGGAGCCCAAACTTGAGCCACGGGTGAATTTTGTCACGCTGTCTGGCAAGGCTTTCGGGCCAGACCAATATTTGGGCAAGCCACTGTATGTCAATTTTTGGGCAAGCACTTGCGGCGCCTGCTTAAAGGAAATGCCTGACCTGGTAAAATTGCACGAGGTGTTTGAAGGCAGGGGGCTGCAAGTCATTGCAGTTGCCATGCCTTACGACATGCCCTCGGCAGTGGTGGAGCTCAATGACTTAAAAAAATGGCCATTCACCGTGGCCATTGATCCGCAGTCCGTAGTGACAAAAGCATTTGGTAACGTGCAGGAAACACCCTCACATTTTTTATTGAATGAAAAAGGTGTGGTGGTGTGGCGGGCGCAAGGCCCACTCGGTTTCGAAGCGCTGGAAAATGCGGTCAGGTCAAACGGTCTAGCAGGCGGCGGTCGCGCTTCGTAGGTCTGGCCTTGATGTCAATCGACGGCTCCTTGTTGAGCTTGCGCAATTCCGCCTTTGCTGTCCGAGCCTTCACGCTTTCTTCGGTTTCCTTGTACAGCATTTGTGCCTGTGTGGCCGAACCACGTTTGTCCGCCAGTCCGGTCACCACAATTTCCGCTTCATCCCACCCCATGGGCACCACCAAGCGGTCTCCCACCTTCACAGGCTTGGCCGGCTTTACCCGCTCATCGTTGAGCTTGACCTTGCCGCCATCAACAGCATCAGTCGCCAGCGTGCGGGTTTTAAAAAATCGCGCTGCCCACAAAAATTTGTCGATTCTTACAGAGTCCATCTCAACCATATTTGTAACCCCCAATATAACCCTGCGCCATGAGTGACCTACACCGCTTCGCCAGAACATAAAAAATGCAATTATTCTGTGGTTCACTTCGGTTTACACTAACACATCGACCCGCAAAGGTCGGGCTCCGATTTTAAAATACAGCCGCCAGAAAGCACCTCAACAATGCAGCCATTCAAACAGCACATCAGCTCTAAATACACCCGCATGCTCGTGCTCATCAGTTTAACGCTGCTGAGCCTGTCAGCCCATGCGCTGGACCACACCCATGCCGCATGGACAACATTTCTGAAAAAAAACACGGTGCTCATCAGCAATGGCAACGGTTCGCAAATGAACTACAAAGGGGCCATGGAAGACAGGGCTGCTTTAAAAGCCTACTTGGCCAGTTTGAGCGCTGTTTCTCAAGCCGAATTCGACAGTTTCTCCAAAGCGGACCAACTCGCATTTCTCATCAACGCCTACAACGCCTACACGGTGGAAAAAATACTCACCAAATATCCAAATCTTAAATCGATCAAAGATTTCGGAACGGTGTTTGGCAACCCCTGGAAAGATGCGTTTTTTAAACTGCTGGGAAAAGAAATGACCCTGGATGGCATTGAACAGAACACCATTCGGAAACCGGGTGTTTACGATGAACCCCGCATTCATTTTGCAGTGAACTGTGCATCCATCGGATGCCCTTCTTTGAGAGAAGAGGCCTACCAAGGCAAGTTGCTGGACAAGCAACTGGAAGAGCAGACTGTACGTTTTTTATCAGACCGCAGCCGCAACCGCTACAACACTCAAAACGGAAAACTGGAAGTTTCTAAAATTTTCGACTGGTACAAGCAAGACTTCACAACAGGCTTGAAAGGCATTGCGAGCCGTGAACAGTTTTTCGCAAAATACGCATCCCAATTGGGTGACAGCGCAGAAGACCAGACAAAAATACGTGGCGCTAAAGTGGCCTTGGAGTTTCTGGATTACGACTGGAACCTTAACGACGTTAAAAAATAAGGTTTTCGGGATGTCGGTTCTTGCCCGTCTGCCCTCGCAGCCGACACCAAAAAAACACCCCCTGAGACCTATGGCACTCAGGGGGTGTTTTTTAGAAAGCCCGAAATTACTTGGCTTTTTTCTTTGGCGCAGGCTTGGAAACAGCCTCTTTGAAGCCAACACCTGGCTTGAACTTCGGAACGGTTGCCGCAGCAATTTTGATAGGCTCGCCCGTACGTGGGTTTTTACCAGTGCGTGCAGCACGCTTGCTGGAAGAGAAGGTTCCGAAACCCACCAAAGTTACGGTGTCGCCTTTTGCAACGGTGCTTTTGATCGCATCCAGAGTTGCATCCAGTGCCCGGCCTGCAGCCGCTTTGGAAATTTCGCTGCCAGTTGCAATTGCTTCGATCAGTTCTGTTTTATTCAAGTTGTCCTCCAATTTATTTGTGCATTTAATGCTCGTAAACCCGCATGGTTGGCTAAGGTTGCGAAGATTATGGCAGATGTTTTTAAAAATGTGGGGCGGATTTTTGCAACTTTGAATTTTTTTGGCTTGAAATGGCTCACCCCCCCCATTTTTCACTGAATTAAGTACCTCCAACCTCTTTATTTCACTGTTTAAATACAGTTATGTGAGAGGATTACGCTCATCGAAGTGGCACTTGCGCCTGCACAGTGGGGCATTCCAAATAAAAAAATGAAGCGCTATCCGTTCTTGATCCTTTTTTTGTCTTTGCTGCTGACTCTCGTCAGCACAATCCTGATCTCAGTCAGTGTGCTGGAAACGTCCATTGCCAGAAGGCTTAAAGAGTCTGACCACGAAACCGCCCACGCCATCGCCATCTCGCTGAACCGGGAAGCGCTGAGCGTAAAAGAAGCCTCTTTTTTGGTGGACGCGCATTTTTCTCTGGGAACCTACCGGTTCATCCGGTTGGTCGGCACCCAAGGCGATCTTCTTTATTCACGGGAACAACAAAACCCGGGTAATCAAGGGCAGCCTGGTCGCTTGTTCTGGTTGTGGGAGATTCGCACACCTGAACAGGCCGCTGCGGCAGAAGTAAAAATCAGAAATCCGGATTCGCCCATCGGCACGGTCATGGTGAAATCAGAACGCCGGTTCGACAACACATTGTCAAACCGCTGGCTTTTGCTGGTGCTATCCGCCAATCTGATTGTGCTGATCATTTTTGGTCTGATATTTCGCTTTTTCCTGTCCAGAGAGCAGCAGTCTTTGCTGGAGCTTGAATCCATCATTGGTCGGCTGGCAAAAGGGCAACCGTTTCAAACCGCGCTCCAACCCGATGAAAGCGTTCGGCGGATTTACGAACAACTCAGCCTGTTCAGCGATGAGCTCAACTTCAAAATTGCAAAAGCCTTGCTTCAGGTTGAGGCCTTGAACCGGCAGCAACGCTTTGACGAAATCACCGGTTTGCTCAATCGCAACGCCTTCCTTCAAAAGCTTGAGGAAACCCTGCAATCTCACAGCCCCCATGAAGAGGGTGACATTGACCTGATCCGCATTACCAACCTGATCGAACTCAATGAAAAATATGGACGCACTTTGGTGGACAATCGGCTGAAACGCTTCGCTTCGGCGCTGAATCAATCACTTGAAAATCAGTACGAGGCGCAGGTGGGGCGGGTCTCGGGTAGCGATTTCGGTATTTTTACGCCCGGCCTTGCCCTTGATGAGCAACACCTTTTGCGCTTCACCAAAGCCCAAACCGAGCAAAATGAATTTCATTTCAGCCACGCCAGAAAATCATTCTCAAAGGGTAACAAGGCACTTCAAATACTGGGCGACTGCGAGAGAAACCTGCGAACGGCGACACTCGAAATTACGACACACAAGCCTGCTCATGAACACGATGGACAGCTCGCCCGCTGGAAACAACTGCTGCAGGAAGGACTGACGGAACATCGCTTCTTTCTTCAGTCCTACAAAGTCATTAACGCCGAGCGCAAATTGTTACACAACGAGTGTTTTATTCGCCTGTTGGACAGCGACAGCAACGCCCCAGCCATCACAGCATCGAAATTGCTGCCATGGGCCTACGAACTGGGGTTGGCAGGCCGCATCGACCTTGAAGTGCTGGCGCTTGCGCTGGGCAGGGTGGCGGACCAACCGGAAGCCATCTGCATCAACTTGAGTGAACTGGGCTTAATTGATGAACAACTCAGGCTAAACATGCTGGAGATGCTCAGTGATGCGCCCCGCTACAGCAAAATGCTGTGGCTCGACGTACCGGAAAAATTTGCATTCGAGCATCCGCAAGCCCTCAAGCAATGGATAGACGCACTGCACCCTTTGGGCGTTAAAGTCGGTATTGAACACCTTGATGCTTATGCCGGCAGGCTGATCGAGATTCAGGACACGGGGCTGGACTACATCAAGGTAGCCGCCTCTTTGATTCAGGCGCTAAAAAGCCCGACGCAGAAACAGGCCATCAAGAATCTGCTGACCCACCTGATTGCTTCGGCACATCAATTGACACTTACAGTGATTGCAGAAGGTGTTGAACAGGCAGATGATCTGGAATGGATATTTGCACTTGATTTTGATGGTGCCACGGGTCCCGGCGTTGGTTAAAAAAGACCTGTTGTTGTGAATCCAAAGTTAAAATTTAAAAGTAAAAAAACCGAGAACAAATTCTAAAAAATGGAGCACGTAAATTATGGGTAAAAAACTCAAGTTGTTGGATTCCGGTTGGCTGACGATGGAAACTCCCCAAACTCCCATGCATGTGGGTGGTTTGTTGTTGTTCAAAATACCGGAGGATGCCGGCCCGGATTACATGCAGAACATGTTGCGCTGGCTGATGGACACAAAAGAATTGTCCAAGCCCTTCAACAGGCGCCTTGACGGTTTTTTGCCCATGCATCTTGATGCGTCCTGGGCCACTGACAGAGATGTGGACATTGACTACCACGTGCGCCATGCAGCGCTTCCAAAACCAGGCAGGGTGCGCGAACTTCTGGCGCTGGTGTCCCGACTTCATGCGCAGCACATGGACAAAAACCACCCGCTCTGGGAGTGTTACCTGATTGAAGGGCTGGAGGGCAACCGCTTTGCGCTTTACCTGAAAATTCACCACTCGCTTATTGATGGTGTGGCGGGTATGCGCATGGTGCAATCACGACTCGCCCGAAGCGCCGAAGAGCGTCTGCCCACCTTGTGGTCTTCCGAGTGGGAAGAGACCCAAGCAAAAACAGCACGCCCCATTCTGGCCAAGGCCATGAGCCCGGTCAAAGCCATGGGCGAAGGCATGAAGGCCATGGGATCGGCCGCCATCAAGTTGGCTCAAATGGCCTCCACCCCCATGGACAGCAACGTAAAGTCCATTTACAAGGCGCCGCCCACGCAACTGAACAAGCGCATCAGGCAGGCACGGCGCTTCGCAGCGCAGTCGTGGCCGCTCGACCGAATCAGGACGGTGGCCAAGGAATACGATGCCACCATCAACGACGTGGTACTGGCCATGTGCGGTGGCGCATTGCGCAATTATTTGTCCACCTACAGCACCCTGCCAAAAAACTCTCTGGTCGCCAACATTCCCGTGTCCATCAGGTCTTCGGATGCTGCAGACGATGGCGGTAACGCAATCAGCGCGCTTCAGGTCACACTGGGCACCAACATCAAGAGTGCAAAAGGCCGTCTGGACGCCGTGAAGGAATCCACGGGCGCGGCCAAGGCACGCTTGAGCGCCATGACAAAACTGGAAATTGA
>JAJTDO010000001.1 GCA_021300475.1 Burkholderiales bacterium
GCCGCTTTTTTAGAACACCCACGGTTAGCAAACCTAAATACAATTACTTGTACACGGTCGCTGTTTCAGCATCCGTGGCTCAATTGCAGTAGGTTAATTAAAAAGGAAGCATCGCATTATTTGCGCCCTTGATCCTTTTTATGAGTTCAGGGATTTTTTTGCGTAGGGCATTCAGGACGCGGGCCCTGCCGACCCCGCACAAGCCGAAGGCGCCGCAGGCGACCTAAAAAACCGCCATTGCGGTTTTTTGGCAAGGCTTGCAGGGTTGAGGCTGGAAACAGCCCGCGATCCGCCCAAGCAAAAAAATCCCTGCACTTGTAAAAAGGATCCCACCACCATGCAAGAAAAATTCCTCTACCTATAAAGAGGATCAACCACGCACGCCTGAAAAATTTACAACCACCCCGCTGCACAGCGATACAAGAATGGAATAAAAATAGCCCCCAGAATGGCATGCAACCCCATACCCAGACTGGCGTAAGCTCCCGCCTCTGCACTCACCGCAAAGGCACGGGACACACCCAAGCCATGCGCCGCAACACCCGTTGCAAAACCACGAACCCACCAAGCACGAATACCGAGTGTATTTAATAAAAGTGTCGTAAACATGGCGCCCAGCATGCCAGTGCAAACCACATAAACTGCTGTCAGCGTAGGCGACACCCCGATTTGCTCGGCCACCCCCATTGCAATGGGTGTGCTCACAGATTTTGCATAAAAACCGCCTGCAATAAGTGGGTCGATTTTAAAAAGCATGCCCAAGCCCACCGCCGACACAATTGAAGTGAGTCCGCCCACACACAGCGTAATCAACAACTGCAGACCCCGGGCTTTTAGTTCGGAAAAACCCCTGTAGATGGGAATTGCCAAACTCACCGTCGCCGTGCCCAACAAAAAATGAACGAACTGCGCCCCCTCAAAGTAACTGGCATACGGCATGTCTATAAAACCAATGGTGCAGGCCACAATAACAACCGCCAGTACAACAGGGTTGGCCAAGGGGCTGCGGCCAAAAAATAAATGAATGGACAAGCCGATTTGATACGCCACCAACGTCAGCACTAGAGCAAACAACGGGCTGCCAGACAGGTAGACCCAGATTTCAGAAAACTCAGGACGAACCAGGTTCATGGAAGTCGCTCCACAAAAAAGCATGCCAGTAGAAGCCCGCATATAAAATGGGCTGACAAAAGGTTCAGGCGGGCTTTATTCATTGACGGCGGCTCAGCCAGTTCAGCGTCAGCGCAGACACTGCGATGGTCGCCACAACACTGAGGCTCAATGTCAGCAACAGTGCCCACCAATTCGCCTTCAACAACGGCAAGTAGAGAACCACGCCCACTGCAGCCGGAATGAATAACAAACCCAAATGTTGGCTGAAACCGTCAGCGACAAAGGCCAGAGGCTCGGAAATTTTGCCTTTGATTGCAAGGAACAGCAGCAGCAGGCACAAACCAATCACAGGGCCGGGCAGCCCTTTCAGTAAAAAATGCGCCAGCAATTCGCCCATGCCCTGAAAAATCAAAAGCTGAACCAAGCCGTTGATCATACGGGCACCACCACTGGATCAAATTGCTCGAAACCAGAATTGAGGCGCTGAAGGTCTTCAAGTCGGTCGGCATTAAACGCAACACGGGTCAAATACTGGAAATCGAAATTTTGCATGGCACACTTTGCAAGGTGTTTTTATGCGTTTCATCTTAACGTGCAAACCGTGAATAGGCGAGCGGCGGGGGCTTGGGCAAAGTGGGTCACTTTTTTTGTTTGGGCGGGGTGGTCTGGGCAAAGCGGGTCACTTTTTTTGTTTGGGCGGGGTGGTCTGGGCAAAGCGGGTCACTTTTTTTGTTTGGGCGGATCGTGGGCTGTTTCCTGCCTCAACCCTGCAAGCCTCGCCAAAAAACCGCAATGGCGGTTTTTTGGGTCGCCTGCGGCGCCTTCGGCTTGCGCGGGGTCGGCAGGGCCCGCGTCCTGAATGCCCTGCACAAAAAATAACCCGCTTCGCCCAGACCGGTTGGATATTTAATTCAACACTGGCACCAGTAGATAACCGTAACAAGCTCCCACAACAAGCCCACAAAGGAAACATCTAAACAAAAAATCCAAACCTGTTACCAAGAGCCGCTTTTTTAGAACACCCACGGTTAGCAAACCTAAATACAATTACTTGTACACGGTCGCTGTTTCAGCATCCGTGGCTCAATTGCAGTAGGTTAATTAAAAAGGAAGCATCGGCATTCAGGACGTGGGCCCTGCCGACCCCGCACAAGCCGAAGGCGCCGCAGGCGACCTAAAAAACCGCCATTGCGGTTTTTTGGCGAGGCTTGCAGGGTTGAGGCTGGAAACAGCCCACGATCCGCCCACGCAAAAAAATCCCTGCGCTTATAAAAAGGATCTCCCCCAAGCGCATTTTAATGAGAAAGTATCTTTGCCAAAAATTGCTGCGCGCGATCGGATCTGGGGCTTCCAAAAAAGCTCTCTTTGTCGCAATCTTCAATAATTCTGCCCTGATCCATAAAAATGACGCGATTCGCCACTTTTCGCGCAAAACCCATTTCATGGGTAACGCACATCATGGTCATGCCCTCCTGGGCCAACTCCACCATGACATCAAGCACTTCATTGATCATTTCCGGGTCAAGCGCTGAGGTGGGTTCATCAAACAACATGCAGATGGGGTCCATGCACAAGGCGCGGGCAATTGCCACCCGTTGCTGTTGTCCGCCCGACAATTGACCGGGAAATTTATAGGCCTGGGCTTTCAAACCAACACGGTCGAGCAAACCGATGCCTTTCTGGTTGGCCTCTTCATGGCTGCGACCCAATACCTTTTCCTGCGCCAACGTCAGGTTGTCCATGATGTTGAGGTGGGGAAACAACTCGAAGTGCTGAAACACCATGCCCACGCGCGAGCGCAATTTTGCCAGGTCGGTATTCAAGTCTCCAACAGAAATGCCATCCACAATAATTTCGCCCTGCTGAAAAGGCTCCAAGGCATTTACACACTTGATGAGGGTAGATTTTCCGGAACCAGAGGGGCCGCAAACCACAATCACTTCGCCCTTGCTGACCCGGGCGCTGCAATTGCTGAGCACCTGAAAATTGCCATACCATTTATTGATTTGATTAATTTCAATCATGACGCATTCCCGCTATCGAACAATTTGTAGGCGTTTCTGCAGCGCTTTCACTGACATGGAAAGGCTGAAACAGAGTACGAAATAAACCAGGGCAACAAAGCTGTACATCTCGACCAGACGACTGTCCCGTTGCGCCACTTTTGAGGCTGCACCGAGAAAATCGGTGACGGACAGCACATACACCAACGAGGTGTCTTGAAAAAGAACGATGGCTTGGGTGAGCAATATCGGCATCATGTTTCGAAGGGCTTGGGGCAAAACAATTTGCGCCATGGTTTGGAAGTAACCCAACCCGAGCGCATAACCCGCCTGAGTTTGACCAAGGGGTACGCTTTGGATGCCAGCTCTCATGATTTCGCAAAAATAAGCCGCCTCAAACATAATGAAGGTGATATAGGCGGAGCGGTCTGCACCGATCTGCGTTGGGCGCTCTGCCCCTGTCAGCGCTTGCAACAGCAAGGGAACCAGGAAGAAAAACCAGAAAATAACGAGCACCAAAGGAACGGAACGCATGAGGTTCACATAACCGGTGGCCAGCAAACGTACGGGCTTGTTTTTAGAGAGCTTTAAAAAAGCGAGCAAGGTTCCGAAAAAAATGCCACCCAGACAGGAGAAAAAAGTGAGTTGGGCTGTGTAGTGCAGGCCTTTAAGCAGGTACGGCCAGGTCCGCGTGATAATTTCAAAATCGAGATCGCTCATCTTACTTACTGGCCCCCAAAAACCCGGGGACGGCAAGAAATGACTCAAGGCGATTCATCAACCGACTGACTGCCAGCGCCACCACAATGTAAGTGAGTGTCGCGGCAATGTAGGCCTCAAAAAAAGAGAATGTGAACTCACCCATTTCACGTGCCCTGAAGGTGAGTTCTGTAAGCCCAATGGTGAGTGCAACGGAGGTATTTTTAATGAGACTCATCATTTCGGAAGTCATGGGCGGCAATATGGTTCGATAGGCCATGGGCAACAGCACAAAGCGATAAATCTGAAAATTTCCAAGACCCAAGGCCTGCCCTGCCCGGTACTGCCCCGGTGGAATCGATGAAATGCCGGAGCGCACCTGCTCAGCCACTCTGGCGGCGGTGAACAAACCCAAACACGCCACGGAAATAAAGAATTGAAATTGAGTGGGGTCCAATGAAAGCGACAATTGCTTTAGAGGCGCAATAATTTCCGGCAATACAAAATACCAAATAAAAAATTGCACAATGAGCGGTATGTTTCTAAAAATCTCAACGAAAGCATTGCCCATAACCACCACCCCCTGATGACGGGATGAGCGCGCAATGCCCATGAAAGAGCCCAAAAAAAATGCAATCAGCCATGCACACGCGCTGGTTAGTAGTGTCCAGCCAAGACCGGACATGAGCATATCAAACCAAGTGGCATCGGTGTCTGCCACCATCTCAAAAAACAACCACCAGTTCCAGTCGTAATTCATCATCAACGCTTTCTTTTTATTTTGCCGGGCATGATAGAACTGCCGTGTGCGACTCAAATGCCTTTGTCATTGGGCGACTTCAGTATTTCTTTTAATTCTTGCGACATGGGAAAACGCAAATTGATTCCTCTGGGCGGAATGCTGGATTCAAACCAACGGGCATAGATCTTTTTGATTTCGCCGGACTTCATAACGTCGAGCAAAGTTTTATCCACCAGCGCCTTAAATTGCGGATCGTCTTTTCGCAGCATCAGACTGTAGGGTTCAGCCCTCAGAACATCATCGAGCAGTCGGTAAGCTTCGGGGGTCCTGGAGTTTGCAACCAGACCGGCCAACAGCACATCGTCCATTACAAAGGCAACCGCGCGATCGGCTTCAACCAACAAAAATGACTCTGCATGGTCTTTGCCGTAAATTTCCTTGAAGTCGATTTTCGCGCCTTTTTCATGGGCCTTGATGAGTTGTACCGCGGTGCTGCCAGACGTGGTGGCAATGGGCTTGCCATTCAAATCTGCAAGGCTTTTAATGCCGCCGTTTTTTTTCACCAGTGTTTTAACGTTGGCCACGAAAGTGGTGATACCAAAGGCGACTTGACGCTGACGCTCCATGGTGTTGGTGGTTGAGCCGCACTCAAGGTCTATGGTGCCGTTGCCCAGCAAATTGATACGGTTGGCAGAAGTCACCGGCTGCATGATGACTTTCAGGTCAGGTATTTTTAGCTCGGCTTTGAGCGCGGACACAACCTTGTCGCAGAGATCCATGGAATAACCCACAGGCTGCTGCTTGTCGTCCAAAAATGAAAACGGCACTGAAGATTCACGGTGCCCCAGCGTGATGGTCTTTAACTCCTTGACTTTTTTAAGTGTGCCAGTGAGTTCTTGTGCAAGCGCTGCACTGCCTGCACCGAACTGCAAACCTGAAAACGCAAGTAATGCGACTGCGAGTGAATTGAGTTTCATGGGCAAGCTGTGCTTTCAAAACAAAAGGGACTGATCAGCGCTTGTTGTGCGCCATCATTTTTCGGGGTTGCGTCAGTACTTCAGGCCTGAGCACTTCTGCCAGTTGCGCTTCGGTCATCAGGCCTCTGGCGAGCACCAGTTCAGCAACGGTGCGACCGGTTTGTATGGCTTCTGCCGCCACTTGCGTGGCTGCTTCATAACCGATGTAGGGGTTCAGTGATGTAACAAGCCCCGCGGAAGACCTGACCCGCTGCAACAGCAATTCAGTGTTGGCTGTAATGCCATCGATACAGTTCAGACGCAGGGTTTCGCAGGCGGCGGTGAGGTGCTTGATGCTTTTAAACAGGCTCCAGGCGATGATGGGTTCAAACGCGTTGAGCTGAAGCTGCCCGCCTTCGGACGCCATGGTGACAGTGAGGTCGTTGCCGACCACTTCAAAGGCCACCTGATTGACGACTTCCGGAATAATGGGATTGACTTTGCCTGGCATGATGGAGGAGCCTGCCGCCCGGGCTGGCAGGCGGATTTCGTTCAGGCCGGCTTGCGGACCAGACGAGAGCAAGCGCAAATCGTTGCAAATTTTTGAGAGCTTCACGGCAACGCGCTTGAGCACACCGGACAACTGCACAAAGGCACCCGTGTCTTGGGTGGCTTCCACCAAATCTTCAGCGACAGTGACAGCCTTGCCTGTGATGTTCACCAGATGGGCGCAGGCCAGGCCGGCGTAATCGGGGTCTGTGTTGATGCCGGTGCCGATGGCGGTGGCGCCGAGGTTAATTTCGCAAATCAGTTTAACGGCCTCGCGCACCCGCGCAATGTCTTCACCCAACATGACTTCATAGGTGTGGAATTCCTGCCCCAGTGTCATGGGAACGGCGTCTTGTAACTGGGTGCGGCCCATTTTCAGCACCACCTTGAATTCTTCGGCTTTTTGTCCGAACGAGGCTTGCAGGCTTTCCATGGCTGGCAACAGGTGGTCGATGGCGGTCATCAGGCCGAGACGAATGGCTGTGGGATAGACATCGTTGGTACTTTGCGACAGGTTCACATCTTCAATGGGGTGCAGTTGTGCGTAATCGCCTTTTGATTGCCCCATGATTTCAAGCGCACGGTTGGCAATGACTTCATTGGCATTCATGTTGGTGGAGGTACCGGCACCGCCTTGTATGACATCCACCACGAATTGGTCGTGCCAGTGACCGGACATGACTTCATCGCAAGCTTGCGCAATAACGCTGCACTTGCTTTTGCTCAGAGAACCGAGGTTAAAGTTGGCCAGGGCGGCTGCTTTTTTAACGGCCGCCAGTGCGATGATGAGTTCCGGCAAGGCAGACAGTGCAACGCCGCTGATGGGAAAGTTTTCCAAGGCCCGGAGTGTGTGCACACCCCAATAAGCGGAGACGGGAATTTCGCGTTCACCGAGAAGATCGTGTTCAAGACGGCAAGCATTGGAATGAGTGGACATGGGCGTAGGTATCCTGAAGAACCTCGGCTTTTTAACCGATATTAGCAATGAGAAGAAGTACCTAACCCAACAGAGTTAACTTGCTTGGGTTGGGCGCCGTTTGCGTAACATCGAAACGTCACACACATTGTTGTGTGCTTGTTTATTCAGGAAGGTTCCACCGAAGAACGGTCACTTTGCTGCAAAGCCCACATTTGCGAATAATGTCCGCCGAGTTGCAGCAGTTCTTCATGGGTACCGCGCTCTATGATTGCGCCTTTGCTCATGACCAGAATGCAGTGGGCATGAACGATGGTGGACAGTCTGTGGGCCACAATCAAGGTGCTGCGCTGGCTGGCCAGGCTGCGCAACTCTTCCTGAATGGCTTGTTCGGAATGTGAATCAAGTGCGGAAGTCGCCTCATCAAAAATAAGCAGGGCCGGGTTTTTTAAAATGGTGCGTGCAATGGCGACGCGCTGCTTTTCTCCACCGGACAATTTCAAGCCACGCTCGCCCACCTTGGTGTCGTAACCATCCGGCAGAGTCTCAATAAAATGATCAATGTGGGCGGCCTTGGCGGCCTGTTTGATTTCGGAAGGATCAGCGTCTATTTTTCCGTAGGCAATGTTGTAGGCAATGGTGTCGTTGAACAGCACGGTGTCTTGGGGCACGATTCCGATGGCGCTGCGCAAACTCTTTTGGGTGATGCTGCGAATGTCCTGCCCGTCAATTGAAATGCTGCCTGCATCCACATCGTAAAAACGGAACAGCAAACGGGCCAGCGTGGATTTACCCGCCCCGCTTTCACCCACCACGGCAACCGTGTGCCCGGGGGGTATGTCAAAACTAAGACCATCCAGCACGGTTCTGCGAACGTCATAGGCAAACCGTACATTTTCAAAACGAATATGCGCACCCTTTAACTGAAGTGGTTTGGCATGTGGGGAGTCTGCAATTTCACGGTTCTGTTCCAGCAAATTGAAAATGCGGTCAATGTCTGCAAGCGACTGGCGTATTTCACGGTAAATAACTCCGAGAAAATTCAGCGGAATGTAGAGCTGAATCATGAAGGCATTGACCAGCACCAGATCGCCAAGCGACATTTCGCCGGCCAGCACGCCTGCGGTGGCGCGCCATAAAATCAGGGAAACCGCAGCTGCGATGATCAGGCTTTGTCCGGAATTCAAGAGCGACAAAGAGGTTTGCGATTGTATGGCTGCCTCTTCCCAGCGCTTGAGGCTTTCGTTGTAACGGCGAGACTCAAAGCCTTCATTACAAAAGTACTTCACGGTTTCATAATTCAGCAGGGAATCAATGGCGCGTGTGTTGGCTTTGGAGTCCAGTTCATTCATGGTGCGGCGGAAATGGGTGCGCCACTCGGTCACCACAACGGTAAAAGCAATGTAACTGACCAGCGCGACCACGGTGATAATGCCAAACCAGACATCGTAGTTAATCAGCAGATAGGTCACCACCAAGGTAATTTCAACCAGCGTGGGCAGTATGCTGTAGAGGGTATAAGACACCAGGCTGGAAACACCACGGGTGCCGCGTTCAATGTCGCGGGTGACGCCACCGGTTTGTCTTTCCAGGTGAAAACGCAAAGACAAGGCATGCAGATGCTCAAAGGTTTTCAGCGCGAGTTGGCGCACCGCGTGTTGAGTCACTCTGGCGAACAGCAATTCCCGAAGCTCGGTGAACACCGTGGTTGAAAACCGCAATGCACCGTACGCGAGCAATAAAAAAACCGGCATGCTGGCTGCGGCCAGCAAGGGCTGGGAAGACACCAACGGTGTCAGGGTGTCCACCAGTTCTTTCAATAAAAACGGCACGCCCACGTTGGCGACCTTGGCCGCCACCAAACATGAAATGGCAAACAGCACCCGGAACTTCCATTCCCAGAGGTAGGGAAACAGACTTTGCAGCGTGCTCCAATCGGAGCGGGTTCGGGCAGTGACAGGGGCCGCGGCCCCATGGGAATGACGCATATATTCAACACTTTGCTTTTCAGGTTACAACCAATACTACAATACTGCTGGAGACACACTCGAAGAGAACTTAAAACATGTACCAAGCCATTGAATCAAAACGCGTTCTGATCACAGGCGCATCCGAGGGCATCGGCGCGGAACTGGCGCTGGCGCTGGCCGCGAAGGGCAACAAACTGGTGTTGGCCGCCAGACGTCGGGAAGCGCTGGAAGACGTTGCGCAACGCTGCCGTGCCGTGGGAGCGCAAGTTTGGGTGGTGCCTTGCGATGTGTCGGTTCAGGCGCAATGCACTTCGCTCATTGACACAGCGGTTGCCTCCATGGGCGGGCTGGATGTTTTGGTAAACAACGCCGGGGTTTCCATGCACGGCTGGTTTGAAGACATCACCGATCTGGACACCTTCGAGCGCCTGTTCCGCATCAACACCATGAGCGCCGTCTGGCTGACGCACCGTGCCTTGTCTGCGTTGCGGCAATCAAAGGGCTTGGTGGTGGGGGTGAGCAGCCTGGCCGGAAAAACCGGTGTTCCTGCGCGCACCACCTACTGCACCAGCAAATTTGCAATGAGCGGTTTTTTCGAAGCCTTGCGCATTGAACTGATGGGCAGCGGCGTGGATGTGACCATGATATTTCCCGGCGTGGTGGCCACGGAAATTCGCCGTAACGGCCTGAATGCAAACGGAGAGCGTGCGGGTGTTTCAGGTCTGGCCGAAAAAGGCGCCATGAGTCTGGCTCAGTGCACCAGTGAAATGATTCACGCCATGGAACACCGTAAACGCGAACACATCATGACGGCGCAGGGCCGGTTGGGCATGTTGCTTAAGAGTTTATTTCCCGGTGTCATTGATCACATGGCCCGCAAGGCCTTAGACTCAGACCATGGCGGACCGAAAAAACTTCGGCGTTGAACCATACAAAACATAACAAAAAGTACAACTAAAAGGACGAGACATGGATGACGCAAGCACTGAAGAGATGATGCTGCCGGTGGATCGCATGCCGGTGCTTAGGGTGATTCCGATGCCGCGCGATTCCAACGTCAATGGTGACGTGTTTGGCGGCTGGATCATGGCGCAGGTGGACCTGGCAGGCTCGGTGCCCGCGGTAGCACACGCCCAAGGCAGAATAGCCACGATTGCGGTTAATTCATTTGTTTTCAAGCAACCCGTGGCTGTGGGCGATTTGCTCAGCTTTTACGCCGACGTTGAAAAGGTGGGGCGCACTTCAATGACAGTGTTTGTTGAGGTGTATGCGCAGCGGCGCTTGAACCCGAAAAAAGTGGTGAAGGTCACCGAGGCCTACATTACTTATGTGGCCACGGACGAGAACAGAAAGCCTCGTCCGGTACCCCCTTTGAACAACTGAGCTGGCAACTGAATTTAAAATGAAAACAGGCTGGGAGATTCTGTTGTTTGCCATACCCGGCCGTTGGCTTGGTCGAAATGTGCCATGTCCATGCGATACTCATAGCGGTCGGGGCGATATAGGGCGCGAATCATGCACACGGGCTTGCCTGCCGCTGAATACATAATTCGGCTGATGGCAACCAACGGAGCGCCCACAGGCACTTCCAATGCATTGGCCACGGTCGAATCCGCCAACTTGGCCGACAGCGACTGCGATGCTGTACCCAGCACCACACCATTTTCTTCCAAAAGCTCTGTGAGGGGGCGCAACTGCAACTCCCGCCTGCTGAAGGTGCGGGCAACGCTTTCAGGGATGAAGGTTGAAAAGTGCCCCAAAGGTTGTCCTTTGACATTGAGGATGCGGATAATTTTTTGCACCTGCTCTTTGTTGGACAACTGCAGCGTTTCTGCCACTTCTGACAAAGGCACGACCCGCAGCACTTCCAGCACATCAATGGAAGCGCCGGTGTCTGAAGACACCTGAGACTCGATGAGCATCTGCGAGCCTGATGCGGGCACAGGCGATTCTCGGCGTGGCTTTACGAAGGTGCCTTTGCCGCGGCCTCGGGCGATGAGCCCTTCCTTGACCAGATCCTGCAGCGCCCTGCGCATGGTGACGCGTGACACCTTGAATTGATCCGCCAAGGCCAGCTCGCCGGGCAAGGGAGACGCTTCGAAACGGCCTTCAAGGATCTGCTCTCGCAAAATCAGGTATATCTGGTGGTACAGCGGCACGACCTGATTGGGGTCTATGTTGTTTTCAGCGTTCCACTCAGCTGCTTGGGGTGCGTCGAACTGAACCATGGAAATCGCCTTGTATGAGATCTGAATGACCTATACATAATACAAGCGAAGCCGGACAAACACAATCATGAAAGCTGTAATTGTCCTTATTTAAACAAAGCTGAATGGCAACATTAAGACTTAGCGTGCATGCTCAACCATACACAGCAACCACTTGAGTGCCAAAAGCTGCAGCCTCGCCTTCAGGTGTCCAGAGGGTGGCCACTTCGTTGGTGTAGCCCTCGCCACAGGCTTTGGTGTCGATGTCGATGCGCCAGTCGCCACTGGCGGGCTCCAGCGGCCTGCTCACCCGCAACTCCAGCGACCACGACACGGAAGAACACATGACCATGCGGTTAAAGCGGCTCAGCGTAGGCGTCGGCGGTGCATCTGTCAGCATCACCGTACACAGTTCGCGGTCTATGTTGTCGTTTTTCAAACGCAGGTAGGCTTTGGTTTTCCAAGTGTCTGAACCGCTGCACGGGTAACCGCCTTCGGCCCAATGCATCTGGAAATGTTGCATGAAGTTAGGTGTCATGCCGGGAATGAAGGGCAAACGCACCGCCTGCTCCAGGGTTTTTTCGCAAATGGCGACAGGCGCAGAGCGCGCGGGCAATTCAGAACTGCGACTTTGGCCAAACACACCCACCATGATGCCGGCCACCTCGCCGGCAGACTCCACCATACATTTAACCTGCCGCACGTTCTTGCCTTCGCGCAGCACCTGAACCCGGAAGTACACCGGACCTTCGGCCACCGGTCCGACAAAGTTGGTTTGCAGGGCGCGCAAGGGCCAGCCTGCACCACCCACATCGCGCATGGCTTGAACGGCCAAGGCAGACAGCAGGCCGCCGAACATGGTGCGTCCCTGGGTCCAGTCTGGCGTGAGTGTAAAAATGGTGCAACCGGTGTCTTGAATGCGTTGTTCAAGCAATTGCGACAAGGGGGTGAGTTGTGTCATGGGGGTACTGTCTTTTTCAAGGGTAAAAAAACTCAGTCGAACTGACTGAAATCCGGCTTTCGTTTTTGCAGGAAAGCACCGAACGCCTCTTTGGCCTCAGGCTCTGTGAGCATGGCTGCAAACAGGTGCGCTTCTTCATCCAGCTTTTGGGCAACCTGCGCCTTCAAGTGCGACTTCATCAGCATTTTTGTGGTGCGCAGGCTTTTGGCCGGCAATGCCAACAGCTTGGCCACCTGGGCTGCAACATGCGCTTCCACTTCTTCGTCGGGCAACACTTTGTTCACCAGACCAGAGAGTTGTGCATGTGCGGCGTCCATGGGTTCGCCCAGCATCAAGGCTTCAGCCGCACGGTGGTAACCCGCCATCATCGGGAAAAGCAGACTTGAAGCCGCTTCAGGACATAAACCCAAAGAGACAAAAGGCATACCAAAGCGAGATTTTTCATTTGAATAGACCAAATCACAATGCAATAACAAAGTGGTGCCAATACCAATGGCTGCACCACGCACACAAGCCACAAGCGGTTTGGGAAATGTGCTGATGTTTCTGAGCAGGCGAAACACGGGGGCAGTTTCCACATCCAGCGGTTGCTTGAGAAAATCTTCAATGTCGTTACCGGCGCTAAAAATACCGGGCTGACCCTTGATGACCACCACGCGCACAGCGCTGTCGGCGCTGGCATCTTCAAGGGCCTGCGCCATGGCTGTGTACATCGCGTTGGTGAACGCATTTTTACGTTCCGGCCGGTTCAGGCAGAGCGTCAGTACGCCATTGTCCAAATTAACATCAATACTCATTGCAAACTCCAAAACTCACTTAAAAAAACAGGGGTGAAGACATCGCTTCAACCCCTGCGTTTTTGCATTTGACACAGCCGCGCTTGCAGCGCGGGCTTTCATCAGACGCGTTCGATAATGCCCGCTGCGCCCATGCCTGTTCCTACGCACATGGTGACCATGCCGTACTTCAGGTTGTTGCGACGCAGTGCATGCACCACGGTTGCTGCGCGAATGGCACCGGTTGCACCGAGTGGGTGACCCAAGGCAATGGCGCCGCCCATCGGATTGATTTTGCTGGTGTCCAAGCCCAAGTCCTTGATGACCGCCAGAGACTGTGCTGCAAACGCCTCGTTGAGTTCAATCCAGTCCATCTGGTCTTGGGTCAGACCAGCATTTTTCAAGGCTGCGGGAATCGCTTCCTTGGGGCCGATACCCATGATTTCCGGTGGCACACCGCGAATTGAAAAACTCACGAAACGGGCCAAAGGCTGCAAGTTGTAACGCCTTACGGCGGCTTCGGAGGCAACAATCAAGGCACCCGCACCGTCAGACATCTGCGAGCTGTTGCCAGCGGTCACAGAGCCTTTGGCGGCGAAGACAGGCTTTAACTTGCCCAAACCTTCAATGCTGCTTTCAGCGCGGGGACCTTCATCCAGACGCAGGCCCTTTTCACGCAAAAGGATTTCTCCGGTGTTCAGGTCTGGGGTGGCTTCGTTGAACATCACCGGGGTGATTTCATCGTTGAAGTAGCCAGCGGCCTGTGCAGCCAGCGCGCGTTGGTGCGACTGCAACGCAAAGGCGTCTTGATCGTCGCGGGAAATGCCCCACTGCTGGGCCACTTTTTCCGCAGTCATGCCCATACCGTAGGCAATGCCGAAATTTTCATCCTTGGCAAAAATGGCTGGGTTCATGGACGGCTTGTTGCCAGACATGGGCACCATGCTCATGGACTCAGCACCGGCTGCGATCATGACGTCGGCTTCGCCGACGCGAATGCGGTCGGCCGCCATGGCCAGTGCGGTAAGGCCTGATGCACAGAAGCGGTTGATGGTGACACCACCGACGCTGTTGGGCAGCCCTGCGAGCAACACGCCGATACGGGCCATGTTCATGCCCTGTTCGCCTTCAGGGAAGGCGCAACCTACGATGGCGTCTTCAATGGAGGCGGGGTCGAGATTGGGCACCTGGGCCATGGCGCCTTGCAGCGCACGAACCAGAAGGTCGTCGGGACGGAAATTGCGGAAGCTGCCTTTCGGTGCTTTTGCAATCGGGGTGCGGCTGGCCGCAACGATATATGCGTCTTGTACTTGTCGGGACATTCGTGTCTCCTTAGTTTCTGACGGGCTTGCCGGTCGACAGCATGCCCATGATTCGTTCCTGAGTCTTGGGGTGATTGAGCAGTTCTACGAAGTACTTTCGTTCCAGCCCCAGCAACCAAGCCTCATCCACCAGCGAGCCTGTTTCGATTTCGCCGCCGCAAACCACGGTGGCGATGATCTTGCCCAGGGTGAAGTCGTGTCCGGTGATGAAACCGCCATCGCGCATATTGACCAACTGCGCCATGATGGTTGCAATACCGCTCTTGCCGGCCACCGGTACGCCCTTTAGCTTCATCGGGGGGCGGTAGCCTGAGTCAAACATCTGACGTGCTTCGCCGATGGCAACGCCCAACACTTCGTAGCTGTTGAACACGATGTTGTCGTTTTGCGAGAGATAACCGAGCTTGCGACTTTCCATGGCGCTCTTGCCCACGTTGGCTGTGGCTGCAGCCATGAAGCCGTCTTTGACAAACGCCAGGTAGTCGGTACTGCCGGCAGCCTGCGCGGCCAGACCGGCACGCACTGCAATTTCCTTCAAGCCACCGCCACCGGGAATCAGACCCACGCCGACTTCCACCAAACCCATGTAGGTCTCAATGTTGGCTACGCGCTTGGCAGCGTGCATCGCAAATTCGCAACCACCGCCCAGCGCCATGCCGGACAAAGCGGCAACCACAGGAACCTGCGCATACTTGATGGCAGTTGTGGCTTCCTGAAACTTGCGGACTTCGCCTTCCAGCGCCTTGGCGCCACCGGCCATGAAGGCAGGCATCATGGCTTGCAGGTCGGCACCCACGGAGAACGGTTCATCGGGAGACCAGATGACCAAACCCTTGTACTGCTTTTCCGCCAGCGCAATGGCTTCATAGGTTCCGGCAATAACGCCCGGACCAATGGCGTGCATTTTGCTCTTGATGGACATGATGAGCACGTCGTCATTGCCCGGTGCTGTCCAGAGGCGAACGCTGTCGTCTTCTTTTAGTGTCTTGCCACCGTTGTGGCCTGTCACAGTGGTTTCACCGACCAGTGCAGCACGGAAAATCTGACGTTCATACACAGGCAGGGTAGCGCGCGGTATGTAGGCCTTCTTCGCAGGAGACCAGGAACCGGCCGGCGTGTGCACGCCTTTTTCAGCCACTTCGCCTTCAAATACCCAAGCGGGCATGGGCGCATTGCACAGGGCCTTGCCTGCATCAATGTCGCTCTTGACCCAGCCGGCCACTTCTTTCCAACCTGCAGCTTGCCAGGTTTCAAACGGGCCGGTGCTCCAGCCAAAGCCCCAACGCAGGGCGAAATCGACTTCGCGGGCGGTGTCTGCAATACTTTCAAGGTGCACGGCGATGTAATGGAAGGCGTCACGGAAAATAGCCCACAGGAACTGCGCCTGCGGATGCTCTGTTTCGCGCAGTGCTTTTAACTTTGCAACAGGGTCTTTGCCCTTGAGAATTTTTACAATGGCTTCGTCGGCCTTGCCGCCGGAGGGCACGTACTCACCCTTGACCGGGTCGAGCACCATGATCTGCTTGCCTTCTTTTTTGTAGAAGCCGCCTTTGGTCTTTTGACCCAAGGCGCCGCGAGACACCAGTGTGGTGAGCACGGCAGGCGTTGCATACGTGGCTGCAAACGGATCGTTGGGCAGGGTGTCCTGCATGGTTTTGATGACGTGACCCATGGTGTCCAAACCCACGACGTCTGCGGTGCGGAAAGTCGCTGACTTTGCGCGGCCCAGCTTGCTGCCGGTGAGGTCGTCCACGATGTCAAAAGGAATACCGTGCTTCTGGGCTTCCGTGATGGTGGCCAGCATGCCGAACACACCCACGCGGTTGGCCACGAAGTTGGGCGTGTCTTTGGCGCGAACCACGCCTTTGCCCAAGGTGGTGGTCAGGAAAATTTCCAGTTGATCAAGAATTTCAGGACGGGTTGATGTCGTTGGAATCAACTCGGCCAAGTGCATGTAGCGTGGCGGATTGAAAAAGTGAACGCCGCAGAAGCGTTGTTTCAGTTCAGCATCAAAACCTTCTGCCAACTGATTGATGGACAGACCTGAGGTGTTGGAGGCAAAAATGGCGTTGGGTGCAAGGTGAGCCGACACTTTTTTGTAAAGGTCGTGTTTCCAGTCCATGCGTTCCGCAATGGCTTCAATCACCAGATCGCACTCGGACAACACACTGAGGTGGTCTTCGTAGTTGGCCACTTGGATATGGCTGGCATCGTTTTTATCGCCAAACGGGGCTGGACTGAGTTTCTTCAGATTTTCGATGGCGCGATTGACAATACCGTTCTTGTCGCCTTCCTTGGCAGGAAGGTCGAACAAAACAACAGGTACCTTGGCATTTACGCAGTGGGCTGCAATTTGCGCACCCATCACGCCCGCGCCAAGTACGGCGACTTTGCGGACAATGAAATTTGACACTGGTTGTCTCCTTGGGAGGTTGTACAAGAAGAGCCCCGAAGGGCTCCTCTTTAAGCGACGACTACAACTTGTTACTGTGTTGTAAAACAATGAAACCGTTTACAACAGATCAGAACATTTCAACAGGCATGGCCATCAGGGACTCTGAACCGGCGCGCGCCAAACGGATGTGCGAGGCTGTTTCGGGCAGAATTTTCTGGAAGTAAAAACGTGCCGTGTGCAGTTTTGCTGTGTAGAAAGCATCGCCGCTGGCTTGTTTTTCCAACGCAATTTTTGCACTGCGCGCCAGGAAGTAAGCATAGATCATGTGACCCACAACACGCATGTAATCCACGCACGCTGCACCCACTTCATCTGGGTTCTGCATACCTTTCATGCCCAACTCCATGGTCAGCTTGGTGACTTTGCCGCCCAGATCACCCAATGGCTCGGTGAATTCCTTCATGGCTTCATTGTCTTTTTCAGCTTCAATGAAATCGGTGATCATCTTGCCGAACTTGCTCAGTTTCGCACCACCATCGCCCAACACCTTGCGACCCAGCAAGTCGAGAGACTGAACCGTGTTGGTGCCTTCGTAGATCATGTTGATACGGGAATCGCGAACATACTGTTCCATGCCCCACTCAGCGATGTAACCGTGGCCGCCATAGACCTGCATGCAGTGTGAAGTGGCCAGCCAGGCATTGTCGGTGATGAAGGCTTTAACGATTGGCGTTACCAAGGCAACCATGTCGGTGGCTTCTTTGCGAACGGCTTCGTCAGGGTGGAAGAGTTCCTTATCGATCTGCAGGCCTGTCCAGTAGCAGAATGCACGGCCGGCTTCCGCGTAGGCGCGGGCAGTCAGCAACATCTTGCGAACGTCAGGGTGAACAATAATGGGGTCGGCCGCTTTGTCGGGGGCTTTTACACCAGACAGGGAACGCATCTGGATGCGGTCTTTTGCATACACCACTGCGTTTTGATAGGCGACTTCCGTCAGGCCCAGCGACTGCATGCCCACGCCCAGACGGGCTGCGTTCATCATGACGAACATGGCCTGCAGGCCGCGGTGTGGTTGGCCGATGAGCCAGCCCATTGCGCCGTCCAGGTTCATCTGGCAGGTTGAATTGCCGTGAATGCCCATCTTGTGCTCGATGGCGCCGCAGAAAATCGGATTGCGTGCCCCCAGTGTGCCGTCGGCATTGGGAATGAACTTTGGCACCACGAACAGTGAAATGCCTTTGGTACCGGCCGGTGCGTCAGGCAAACGTGCCAACACCAGGTGGACAATATTTTCTGCCATGTCGTGCTCGCCGGCAGAAATAAAAATCTTGCTGCCAGTAATGCTGTAACCGTCGCCTTTTGGCTCGGCTTTTGTGCGCAGCATGCCGAGGTCGGTACCGCAATGCGATTCGGTCAGGCACATGGTGCCTGTCCACTGACCAGATGTCAGCTTGGGCAGGTAGATGGCTTTTTGTTCATCGGAACCGTGGGCATGCAAACACTCGTAGGCGCCGTGGCTCAAACCGGGGTACATGCACCATGCCTGATTGGCAGAATTCATGGTTTCGTAAAACGCCTGGTTCAACAACAGGGGCAGGCCCTGGCCGCCGTACTCGGGGTCGCAAGCCAATGCAGCCCAACCACCTTCAACATACTGCTCGTAGGCTTCCTTGAAGCCCTTGGGCGTGGTGACGGTGTTGCCTTCGCGCGTGAAGGTGCAACCTTCTGCATCGCCGGTCTGGTTCAGGGGAAACAGCACTTCCGAGCTGAATTTTCCACCCTCTTCAAGCACTGCATTGATGGTGTCCGCATCAATGTCAGCGTACTTGGGGATGGCCTTCAATTCGGCCTCTGCATTTAACAACTCATGCAAAACAAACTGCATGTCACGAAGCGGTGGTAAATACTGTCCCATGGTTTTCTCCTCTACACATCGGGGTTACTGCACAGTTTTGTTTCGACCGACCAGCCGGTCAAACCCTTTTTTAGCAAGTGACACTGCATCAGGCCGGTGCATCAAGCGACCGCTCTGATGGGCAACCAAAGTCAGGCCGAACATTTCAAAGACCAGACGTTCAGCATCGGTTTCGCCACCGAGATCGCCTGCTTCTACGGCCTGCCGCGTTGCACGCAGCATCTCTTTTTCCCAAGCGCCCAGCATGCGCACCAACTCGTCCCGGATAAGGCCGGGCCTGTCGTCGTACTCTGAGGCGCCAGAGACGTAAATACAGCCGCTGTGGATTTCCATGCCCACTTTTTCAAGCCACCGGGTAAAGATGGCTTCCAAACGGGGCAAGCCTCGCTTTTCAGACAAGCTGGGAAGCAAAACGAAATCCACAAAACGCCGTTCATATTCTTTAAGGACCTGCAATTGCAGATCTTCCCTTGAACCAAAATGTGCGAAAACGCCGCTTTTGCTCATCTGGATACGGTCAGCCAAAACACCGATGGTGAGGCCTTCCAGGCCCTCGCGGGAAGCAATGTCGAGTGCTGCATCCAAAATAACGGCTCGGGTTTGTTCCCCTTTGCGCATGGTTTTTCAATTCAAAATAAATGAACGGTCGTTCTTTTTACGGCCCAATCGGAAAAATGTCAATTCGAGGAAGAAATTGGGTTTAGAGCAGCCATTCTAATTTTGCAGCGCAACAATCGCAACTTCTACCGATCTAGACTATACGAGAGCCATGGAAACAAATCCTCATGCAGCGCAGCAATTTCACGTATGTTCAAAATATAGGGAGTGAAAATACGGCTTGGGGGGTTACGGGAAAGACTTTTTCACCACTGGCGATGCTTAAGGTGTGCATTCCGGTGAAGGCACCAAAAGCGGGGAGCACCATGCCTTTGCCGTTGTCATGGAAACAAGGCAGCCGAAGTGCATCCCTTCCCTTGCCATTGAGTTTTACACAGGGGTGAATGTGACCGGCCAAGAAATACGCCTGCGGATGCTCCCCTGGATGGTGAAGTGCTGCGAACGGTCCGATGAGAAACGGTTCATCTACGCAGCGCACATTGGCTGCTGCAGGCGGGTCACCGGCTTTGTCGTCGTGATTGCCACGCACCAGTGTGATCTGCAATTCGGGTTGCGACACACGCCACTGCAAAAAACTGTCCAGCGCTTCTGTTTCATGAACCTTGGCAGAGTGCAGCAAATCCCCCAGCACCACCAAGTGGGCGGGCTGGTGTTGTGCAGTCAGCTCAGACAAGCGCTGCAAGGTGTTGGCCGTGGTACCAGACGGCACCGGCACCCCAAGCGCCCTGAAACCGGCTGCCTTACCGATGTGAACGTCAGCCACAAACAGGGTTTTTTCTGCCGGCCACCACAGCGCCTTTTGCGGCAGCAAGTACAACTGCTCGCCCCGCACTTTGAAACTGACCGCCCCTGGGGGCGGCATTACAGGAAAAACATCAACTGACACGGGCGGCCTTTTCCAGATCGGCCACCATGCGTTGCACGCGGTCGCTGAGTTTTTCGGTGGAAATGCGTTCGCGCAGGCGTTCAATCATCAAGGGAAACGCAAACGGCGTGGGTTTGGGGGGGGTGAGGTAAACGCGTTGCCTTGACTGCAGTGCTTGCAGGCATTGCGCCAGACGGTGCATTTCCAACTCTTGCTCCATGGCTTCGGTGTTGGCCTGACTCAACAAAAGATTGTCAGTGTCGTACTGCTTGAACACCTCGAAAAACAAACCGGAGGAGGCCTGCAGTTGTTTGGTACTTTTTGAGGCACCCGGAAAACCTTGAAACACCAGGCCAGCGATGCGGGCAATTTCCCGGAAGCGGCGTTGCGCCAACTCGGAAGAATTCAATGAACCCAAAACATCTTCTGACATTTGCAGGGCTGACAACACGCCAGCCTGCGCATCAAGCGCGCTGCGCCAGTCAAACACATCGGCGCTGAGCAATTCAAAACCATAGTCGTTCACGGAAATGGAGAAGGTACCAGGCGACTGCTTGGCCATGCGGTAGGCCATCAAGCTGGCCAACCCCAGATTCACCATGCGCCCGGCAAAGGCATACACGAACAGATGCTGCCCTTCCTTTGTGTGAATTTCTTCGATGACCAGACGTTCTGGCGAAGGCAACGCCGACCAACGCGACTGAATTTCCAGCAGGCCCTGGAGGGCTTGCATTTCCGGCGGCCACGCCGAGTGCGGCTGCGTTTCCGTGATCGCCAGCATTTCCAGCGCAGACTGCGCCAACTCTGAAGACAAAGGCATCTTGCCGCCTTGCCATTGGGGCACGGACCCCTTGCCTTTGGGCGCCTTGCGTACAAAGGCTGTCATGTCGCGCACACGTATCAATTCCAGCACGCGACCGGCGAAGGTAAAGCAGTCACCCGCTTTCAAACGGGCGATGAAACTTTCTTCAATGCTGCCGATGCGTCCCCCCGTGAGCCATGCCACAGACATGGAGGCATCGGAGACAATGGTTCCCACGGACATGCGGTGGCGCCGCGCAATGTCTGCACGCGGCACACGGTAAACCTGATGTTCATCCTTGGCAATGCGGTGGAAATCCGGATAGGCTTTTAACGAGGCGCCACCGCCCTCCACAAAAGCCAATGCCCAATCGAAACGCTCACGACTCAGGTTTCTGAAAGCATAGGCCGCACAGACTTCCGCATACAGTTCGTCGGCAATAAAGCCTGGGCCCACCGCCACCGTGACCAAGTGCTGAACCAGCACATCCATGGGCTCATGCGGCGAGACCCGTGACTCAATGCGCTTGAGCCCGACGGCATGGCGGGCCGCCGCAGCCTCCATCAATTCCAGCGCATGGGTGGGTACCACAGTAATTCTGGAAGCCCTGCCCGGCGCATGGCCGGAGCGCCCCGCCCTTTGCAGCAAACGGGCCACCCCTTTGGGCGAACCAATTTGCAGCACGCGTTCCACGGGTAAAAAATCAACGCCAAGGTCCAGACTTGAGGTGCAGACCACGGCTTTCAGGGCACCGGTCTTCAAACTGTTTTCCACCCAGGTGCGCAGTTCCTTGTCCAACGAACCGTGGTGCAGGGCAATCAGGCCGGCCCATTCCGGCTTTTCTTCCAGCAGGGCCTGGTACCAGATTTCCGCCTGTGAGCGGGTGTTGGTAAACACCAGCGAGGTGGCCGCCTGTTCAATCTCAGCCGCCACCGCTTTAACCTGGCGCATGCCCAAATGTCCGCCCCAAGGGAAGCGTTCAATGTTGTCTGGAATCAGGGTGTCAATTTGCAGCCGCTTGGGGGTGAGCCCTTCAACACGGTGGGCGGCGCCTGAACCGCCGTGCAGCAGCACCGTTTGTGCATAATCAAGATTACCCAAAGTGGCAGACAAAGCCCATGACAGCAATTGCGGGTTCAGTCGGCGCAAGCGCGCCAGCGCGAGTTGCAACTGCACACCCCGTTTGTTGCCGATGAGTTCATGCCATTCGTCCACCACCAGCACGCTGACTTTTGCCAGGGTTTCATCGGCTTGCCCTCTGGCCAGCATCAGGGTCAGGCTTTCCGGGGTGGTGACCAGCACAGTGGCTGGTGATTTTTGCAAACCGGCACGTACGGATGTGCTGGTGTCGCCCGTCAGCAAACCCACTTTCAGCGAAGGCGCCAGGGCCTGCACCGCCACTTCCAGCGCACGGGCGGAATCGGCCGCCAAAGCGCGCATGGGCGTTATCCAGAGTATGCGGGTTTCACGCGTTCTGCTGACAGGCCCCAGAGCTTGCAAAGCACCCAAAGCCACGGCATATGTTTTGCCGGATCCCGTGGTGGCATGCAACAACCCACTGCCGCCTGCGCGCATGGTACGCCAGACTTCCCGCTGAAAATCAAAGGCCTTCCAGCCCAGTGTTTCAAACCATGCCAGTGTGCTTGCTTCAGTGACTTCCACGGTGGCGCTCACGCAGCCACCTGTGTATTTTGCAAATGCGCAAGCTTGAGTTGCAGTGCCTGCGGCAAAGCGTTCAAGACACTGGCGCGCAGCAGCGCAGCTTCAACTTCACCCAATGCCGGCACATGTCTGGGTACCTGCGCATGGGGTACGGTGAGTATCCAACCCTCCAAAGGGTCGATGTCATCAGGGCGCATGAAGTTTTGCGGGTCGGCATGCAAGGCCTGAGCCACTTGAAACGCGCACAGGGCTGCATCAAGCACATCGCCCTTGGGGTCTTCCAGCATGCCTTGTTTCAGTCAGCTTGCCAGCCTGACTTCAAAGCCATGGGTGTCTTGCAACAGCACTTCAATAATGAGCTGTCTGGCCTGTTGCCGCGCATCGCTTTGCTTACTTGCGTCGTCGTTTTTATAACTGCGTCGCCCCAGACACTGTTTCGCCAGAAAACCTGGGTAGGCTTCCAGAGCGACGCGTTTCGCATTGCCTGCACGCTGCTGCGGAATGTGGGCATCCAGACGTTTTAGCAGCGGCGCACCGGCGTGCAGCATGTAAGCCACCGGCGGGTTGATCCATTTCATGGACGGCGAAGATTGTGCCGGACGATCGCAGGCACGGTGGGCAAACTTTTGGCCCGGCGGGTGGGCATTGCACCACGCCTGAAACACCGTGCGCAGTTCTGCCCTATCAAGGGCGGCATAAAAATCAACGAATGCATCCCAGGCCTGCAAATCGTAGCGTCGGGCACCCGCCCACTGCAGCACATCCAGCAAATGCCGGGACAAGCCAAACGGCATGTCAAAGCCACCCATCCATTCAGTCTGCTGTGCTAAGAATGCTTCGAAAGTGGCAATGTCGGAAAACCGGTGAAATGCCTGCAGCTCAAAAACCGAATGCGTGTTGTCCGTCAGCCAACCCGCTTGTGAAACCACAATGGGTTTGCGCTTACTGGGGCTGGAAGAAAAATCGACACCATAAATACGCTTGAAGTCAGGCATTACCGCTCACCGTTTTTTTCTGCCGGCAACAAGGCCTGCAAGTCTGCCAGCGTGTTGGCCTGCGCAAGGGTTTTATCATCACGGATTCTCAGCATTCTGGGAAACCTCACGGCAACCCCGCTTTTATGTCGGCCAGACAAGGCAATACCCTCAAACCCCAACTCAAACACCAAGCTGGGAACCACACTGCGAACCGGTCCGAATTTTTCAACGCTGCTCTTTTTAATTTCCTGGTCCACCCGTTTGAAATCTTCATCCGTCAGCCCTGAATAAGCCTTTGCAAACGTGACCAACCGGGGCAAGCCCCGCGCTGCAGACTGTTCAAGCGACTCCTTGTTTTCAATGGCGGCGCACACTGCCAACACCTCAGCAGCCTCGGGGGCTTTGTCCCACACCGCGAACGTGTAGTCGGTGTAAAGGCTGGCCCGCCTGCCATGGCCGCGCTGCGCATACACCAACACTGCGTCAATGCTCATGGGGTCGAGCTTCCATTTCCACCAGACACCCGCTGTTTTGGTGCGCCCCACGCCATAGGCGGCCTGACGGTGTTTCAGCATCAGGCCCTCAACCCCGCGGCTGCGCGATTGTGCGCGCAATACCTGCAGGGCATCCCATGAATCGGCCTGCAACAATTCAGACAATTCAAAGCGGCCGTCGGTATCAGGAAAATTCAAGGCAAACTGTTCCAGCCGGACTCTTCTTTCCTGTTGGGGCAAGTGCCTGATGTCTTCGCCCTCGCATTGCAACAAGTCATAGGCCATAAAAATAATGGGGTGAGTGGCCTGCAGCTTGGCATCCACGCGCTTGCGCCCCAAGCGGGTTTGCAGATCCGCAAAACTGGCCACACGCCCCTGACGGCTCACCAGCAACTCGCCGTCGAGCACACTGCCATTGGGCCACTGAGCAGCCATGCCCAACAACTCAGGGAATTGATCATTCAAGAGCTCTTCCCCACGCGACCAGATGCGCACCTCGCCGCCGCGTTTCACCACTTGCCCGCGAATGCCGTCGAACTTCCACTCTGCCAGCCAGTCGTTACAGGCCCCAAGTGCATCAGTGACGGCAGGCAGCGGATGCGCCAGAAAAAACGGAAAAGGAGCCGCATTGTTTGCCGCCTCGCCCTGGTTTGCTTGCGGAGCCATCAGCAACGCGGAAAAATCGCTGGCGCTGACTTGCTTCACAGATTCGGTGTAACCCATGAGACGTTGCGCCACCAGACTGACCTCCAACCCACCCAACTGCGCCAGCGCTTTTGTCACCAGCAACTTCGAAACACCCACCCGAAAACCGCCCCCCACCAACTTCACAAATAAAAACCGCTCCAGCGCTTCCAGAGAAGACCAAAGTGTTTTCACTTTCAACAAGGCGTCTTCTGCACTGCATTTGCGCAGCGGGAACAATTGCGACTCAATAAACTGCGCCAAGCCCATGTCCATCGCAGACTCAGGTGCCGGCAAAATATGCGCAATGGTTTCTGCCAGATCGCCCACCGCCTGGTAACACTCCTCAAACAGCCAGTCCGGCACCTGCGCAAGTTCGCAGGCGGCCTGACGCATCAGCGCCGTCGGCAAAATGCGCTTGGGCTTGCCACCGCATAAAAAATAAACCGCCCATGCTGCGTCTGCTGCGTTTGCCTCAGAAAAGTAATTCACCAAGTGACGTTGCTTGAGCAAAGTGGAGGTGGAGGCGTCAAGCTCGGTGTAGAGGCGGGCAAACCGTTTCATGCGGGTTCTTCCACACCATACTCGGTGCTGAAAGACTCGGCTTCCAGGCCCTGCTCGCACAAATGACGAACCATCACATCAACTGAACCGTGGGTCACTATCACCCGTTGCGCCTCTGTGGCCTTGATGGCCTGCATCAAACCTGGCCAGTCGGCGTGGTCGGATAGCACAAAGCCTTGATCAACGCCGCGCCGCCTTCGTGCACCGCGCAACTGCATCCAGCCGGAGGCAAATGCATCGGAATGTTCCCTAAAACGCTTCAAGAACGAACTGCCCTGCACTGCGGGCGGTGCAATCACAAAGGCACCACGCACGTCCGTACCCGTCTCCAGATCAGACACCTTGCAGGCCGGCGGCAAGACAACGCCAGCGTCGCGGTAGGCCTGATTCAGGGCATCAACCGCGCTGTGCACCACAATGGGTGCAATGTCTTGCGACAGACCGGACAAAATACGCTGCGCTTTTCCAAAAGAATAGCAATACATCACCGAAGCCCTGCCCTCGTTCCTGTTGCGCAGCCACCAGGCGTTGATTTCAGCAAACAGCACAGACTGGGCACGCCACTGGTAAATGGGCAAACCAAAGGTAGATTCCGTAATGAAGGTGTCGCAGCGCACAGGCTCGAAAGGATCGCAAGTGCCATCTGCTTCCAGTTTGTAGTCGCCGGAGGCCACCCAGACCTCGCCCTTGTGTTCAATTCGAACCTGAGCCGACCCCAGCACATGGCCGGCAGGATGAAACGACACCGAAACATCACCGCAACGGGTTTTTTCGCCATAGCGCAGGGTTTCCAGGCTGATGTTGCCCAGCCTTGATTTCAAGACGCCTGCGGCCGGTTGCGCCGCCAGATAATGTGTGTGCCCAGTGCGGGCGTGGTCGGCGTGCGCATGGGTAATGAGCGCCCGGCCGACGGGGCGCCAGGGGTCGATGTAAAAATCGCCTTGCGGACAATACAGACCCTGCGGCCTGAGTACAACCAGATCATTGGGCTTCACGCCGTACACCTAAAAGTGAAAGCAATTTTTTGCGGACCTGCAGACAGGTTATCATTGCCGATTGTGCGTGGACGCACACACGGTCCAGCCTTCAACTGTCGTCTGATTTTACACACCATGAGCCATCCCTTCATACTCGAACTGGTTAAACGCAACAGCGTCATTCCGCTACTCAAGCCAGAACGTGTTGCGGACACTCTGCCCTTGGTGGAAGCGCTGCAGGAGGGCGGCTTGACCGCATTTGAAGTGAGTTTGACCAGTGCCAACGGCGCAGACGTTCTGAAATGCCTCAGAGACCACTGCAGCGACATCGCGTTCGGCGCCAGCGGCATACTCAATGCAGAGGATGCCAAGCGAGCCAAGGCCTTGGGCGCCATGTTTGTCAGCTCCCCGGGCTTCAGCCCTTCTGCGGTGCAAGCCTGTGCAAAACTGAAATTGCCCTGCATTCCCGGCGTTTCAACCACCAGTGAATTAATGATGGCCAGGGAAATCGGTTTTACGGTACTGCATGTGTACCCGGCCCATTTGTCAGACAGCCAAACCTTGGCACGCGCATGGCTGGATCTGATGCCGGAAGTGCAGCTCTACCCCACCGGCGGATTGACAGAAGCGCTGGCCACGGAGTGGTTGGCACACCCGAATGTTTGCACGGTGTCAGGCAGTTGGTTGTCCTGCCCCGACGACCTTCAAAGGCGCTTGTGGCGCAACATTATTGCGGCCGCCCAACGCGCTTCTTCGTTGAAAGCAAGGCTTAAAATCCGGCAACAAGCCGCTTGATTGCATCGCTGTTGCTCCAGGAAAAGCAACGCTCCGCCGCTTGCTGCCAAGGCATCCATTCATAGCGCAGGTGTTCTTTGGGCGCCAGACGCACAGGGGTTTGCAGGGAAATGCAGACACTGAACCAATGTTCCGTGTTGTGCGTCACGCCGGGCGCATAGCGCCAACGCCAGTGTTCAAAAATTTCGTACTCAATGCTGTGCTGCATGTTGTGCAACTCAAACAGCGAATGCGGTGCACTGCCCTCGGGTTGCGCAATTGCGACCACACCGGTTTCCTCTTGCAGTTCGCGCAGGGCTGTGTCTGCCGGTGCTTCCTCAAGGGTATCTTTACTGCCAGTTACAGACTGCCAGAAACCAGGCTGATCGGCCCGCTCCAACATCAGTATTTGCAGGTCTGGCGAATGAATCACCACCAAAACAGATTCCGGAATTTTATGAGTCATGCGCAGGCTTTACGAGGTAGGAATTGCAAGCTTAACCGCAGCTTGCCTTCGCAGCAAAACCAGACCCAGCGTCAGGCACCCCCAAGCCAAGCCCAAAGCCCCACCACCGCCGCCCGATGAACCGCTTGAGCCGCTGCTCACAACCGTACCGGAAGACCCCCCCATGCTGGCGGTTCCTGAGGACGTGTCATTGGCAAGTACCCGCTCAGAAACCGGCGCTTCGCCATTGGAAAACACCACCATCTCTGCCGCATGCTGCACGTTGTTGCTGGTGTCTCTGACCGTGAGTTCAAAACGGGCGGTTGCCGTTGAAGCGGTTTGCGCCGTAATTTGCAAAACAGAGGTGTTTGTTCCCTGCAGGTTGTAGGCTGGCCCGCTCAACTGGCGCCATTGGTAGGAAAGACCTGCTGTTTCACCAGTGCTGCGGGAAGACAGCCCACCATCCAGCACCGTGCTCGCTCCACCGCCGGTGGCTTGCAAGGAAAAAGGCACGTTGGCCACAGGCACCTGACCGGGAAAAGAACGCATCTGCATCAGGGCGCTCACTGGTGCAATGATGCCGTCACCGCAAGTACTGGTTGAGCAAGCGCACGTGGTCTGCGAGCCAAAAATGTTGCTGCGGCAGGCGTTAAACACATTACCCGGTGGAAATGCCTTGACGGACTGCTTGAGCACCGCAATGGTCTGTGCCGGAAGAAAATCCGGGCGCACCTGAAGCATCAAGGCCACCAAACCGGACAACATGGGCGCTGAAAAACTGGTGCCAGCTTCCAGTCGCACTGTGTGCGCGCTCGGGTTGGGTGTACCGTCAGAGTTCTGATTGTTGCTGGCCACCAGAAAAGAACCATTGGCATCGCTGGGTGTCATTAAAACGGTGGTGCCAGCGGTACTGGGTGCGTAGGCACTGTAAGCTGTTTTCAGACCGGCGGAATTCACCGTTCCGGCCGCCACGGACCCATCGCAACTGGCGGGCGATTCCAGCGCCCCGCCTCCATTGCCTGCAGCCGTTACAAACAAGGCTCCTTTTTCCCGCACCTTTGCAATGGCATCAACAATGGCATTGTCTCTGCAACCCAGTGAGCTCACGCCTCCGGCGAAGCTCAGGTTCACCACCTTGGCCGGGTTGGGGTTCAAAGGAATGCCGGCCACCGTTTCACCTACAGACCACAACATGCCGTCAATAATGTCAGACGTCAGCGCCACACCGCACTGCCCGGAGATACGCACGGGCAGAATGCGAACAGAACCATTCATGCCCGCCATGCCAAGCCCGTTGTTGGTGTTGGCCGCAACCACGGAAGCCACCGCTGTGCCATGAAAACTGCTGCCTGTGAAACCACCGGGACACACGCCGGATGGCGAGGCATCACCTGGGTCGGAAGCATCTGCATCCAGACCATCGCCGTCATTGGACCCCCCGCTGCGGGCAACACCGGTTCCGGTGGGTTCACTCACAGTGCGAACAAAATCGTAACCCGGCAAGTAACGCCCTTTAAGCTCCGGGTGTTCAAACAGCGCGCCGGAATCAAGTACAGCAACCACCACGCTGGCAGAACCGCGGGCAATGCCCCAGGCCGCCTGCATGTTCATGGCTGCGTAATTGGCAGACCCCACCGGGCCCATGTAGTCCGCCTGATTTGCAGCGAACAAAGTATCGTTGGGGGTGGGTGCGTTTGCCAACGCTTGCAAGGGGTAATCGGGGTGGGCAAACTTGACAGAGGGCAAGGCTCGCAAAGCGGCTTCTATGAGCGCGGGGGAACGGCCGGCGTCTTCCAATTGCAAAACGAAGCTGCCTTTTTGAATAAGGCCGTAACTGCTGAGAACCTGTAGACCGGTGGCTTGGGCAACGCGCTGGCGAACAACAGTCAGCGAGGGTCTGCTGGCATCCTTGAAATTGACAATGAACTGCTGTGGTGCGGCCTGCACGGAAGGCAGCGCTCCGGCCATGGCACAGGCCACGACCAGTGATTGCAGTGTTTTTAAACTGCCACAAAATTTAAACAATGAAGGCATTTAAACCCCAGTTTGGCTCCATACGCCAATCATACTGGGGTTTAACATTTTAAATTTACTTTATTTCAGTGGCCCGTTGGCGAATGTGCAATTCACGCAATTGCTTTTCATCCACAGGGCTGGGTGCATGCGTCAGCAGACATTGGGCGCGCTGGGTTTTGGGGAAGGCAATGACGTCGCGAATGGACTCGGCTCCGGCCATCATGGTCACGATGCGGTCAAGACCAAACGCCAAACCACCGTGAGGCGGTGCGCCGTATTTCAATGCATCGAGCAAGAAGCCGAACTTGGCTTGCGCCTCTTCTTCATCAATCTTGAGGGCGCGGAACACTTTGCTCTGCACTTCTTCACGGTGAATACGGACCGAACCGCCGCCGAGCTCCCAACCATTGAGCACCATGTCATAGGCCTTGGCAATACAGGCACCTGCATTGGACTCCAACCAGTCTTCATGGCCATCTTGCGGGCTGGTGAAGGGATGGTGGCAGGCCACCCAACGGTCGCCTTCTTCGTCGAATTCGAACATCGGAAAGTCGATAACCCACAGCGGACGCCAGCCTTCTGTCATCAATCCACTGCGCTTGCCGAAATCGCTGTGACCTATCTTCAGGCGCAAACCACCAATGGCGTCGTTCACCACCTTGGCCTTGTCGGCACCAAAGAAAATCAGATCGCCGTTTTTTGCGCCCGTGCGCTTGAGGATTTCGGCAATGGCTTCATCGTTGAGATTTTTGACGATGGGGCTTTGCAAACCCTCACGGCCCTTTGCTGCATCATTGACCTTGATCCACGCCAAGCCCTTGGCACCGTAAATGGCGACAAACGTGGTGTAGGCATCAATTTCAGAACGGCTGATTTCGGCGCCATTGGGAACGCACAGACCCACCACACGACCGCCTTCCATGTTCGCTGCACCGGAAAACACCTTGAAATCAACGGTTTTCATGACATCTGTAAGCTCGGTGAACTGCATGTTGATGCGCAGGTCGGGTTTGTCCGACCCATACAGGAACATGGCATCCTTGTACTGCATGACAGGAAACGGATCAGACAACTCAACGCCAATGGTTTGCTGGAACACTTCGCGGATCATGCCTTCGAACAAGTCACGGATTTCCTGCTCGTCCATGAAGGAGGTCTCGATGTCGACCTGTGTAAATTCAGGCTGACGGTCGGCTCGCAAATCTTCATCGCGGAAACACTTGGTGATCTGATAGTACTTGTCGAAACCGGCCACCATCAACAATTGCTTGAACAACTGGGGCGACTGGGGCAACGCGAAAAACATGCCGGCATTCACGCGGGAAGGCACTAGGTAGTCGCGCGCACCCTCTGGGGTGCTTTTGGTCAGCATCGGGGTTTCAACGTCAATGAAACCATTGCCGTCGAGGAAGCGACGAATGGTCATGGCCACCTTGTAGCGCAACATCATGTTTTTTTGCATCTGCGGGCGGCGCAGGTCCAACACTCGGTGCGTCAGGCGGGTGGTTTCAGAAAGGTTTTCATCGTCAAGCTGGAACGGTGGTGTCACCGAAGGGTTCAACACTTGCACAGCTTTGCAGAGAATTTCAATCTGGCCGCTTTTCAGGGTGGTATTTTCCGTGCCTTCGGGGCGGCGGCGCACCAAACCCTCAATGCGCACGCAAAACTCGTTTCTCAAGGTTTCTGCGGTGGAAAACATTGCGGGAATGTCTGGATCGCAAACCACCTGCACGGTGCCCTCACGGTCGCGCAGATCCACAAAAATAACTCCGCCGTGGTCGCGGCGGCGATGTACCCAACCGCACAGGGAAACAGTTTGACCTAATTCAGCAACTGATAGGTTACCGCTGTAGTGGGATCGCATTTTTGTCATGTTTATTTGTCCGTAGAACTGAGTGAGGGTGCAACAACACCCATCGATACTGCGTATTTTAAGGCCTCATCCACAGAGAGGTTGAGTTCAATCAAATCTTTTTCAAGCACCAGCAATACAAAACCGGCCGTTGGGTTTGGGGCGGTGGGAATAAAAACGCTGACATAACCTTCGTCCAATCCGTTGGCCAAACCTGGGGACACCTCACCGGTTAAAAACCCGATGGCTTTTGTATTGCCGCCCGGAAACGGCACCAAAACGGCTTTTCTGAAGGCTTTTCCGGAAGATGACAACAACGTGTCAGACACTTGCTTGACGCTGCTGTAAATTGAATTGAAAAACGGAATTCGGCGCAGCAAACCTTCCCACCACCGCATCAGCGACTGTCCCACCATGTTGGCAGTGACAAGGCCTGTCAGCCAGATAATGGCCAAAGTAAACAAGGCACCGATGCCTGGCAAACTGAAACCCAACAAAACCTCAGGTTGAAGCTCAGCCGGCAAAACAGCCAGCGACCGGTCAAGCACCGCCACTACAGAGGAAATGACCCACAAGGTAATGGCAATGGGAACCCACACCAACAAGCCTGTGACCAAATAACGGCGCAATGCTTGCATGTAACTACTCAGCCTTTCCGGCCGCCGGCGTGGGCGCGGGGGTACTCACCGGCGCAGCGGCTGGTTTCGCATCGCTGGCCGCAGGCGTGCCTGAAGCAGCCCCGGTATCTGCCGCCGGCGCTGCAGCGGTGTCTTTGGATGCGTCTTTAACCGGCTCTTTCTTGCCACCACCATCGCGGAAATCGGTGACATACCAACCCGAACCCTTGAGCTGGAAACCCGGGGCAGAGAGTTGTTTTTTGAAATTCGGAGTTGCGCAGGAAGGGCAGTCCGTCAAAGGCTCGTCACTGAGCTTTTGCAGAACATCTTTGGCAAAACCACAGTTTTCGCATCGGTAAGCGTAAATTGGCACGGCGTCAGGTCGAATCAAAGGAACACAACCCACTATTGTAAAACGAGACGGGCCGGTTGACCAACCTGATCGATGGATTGCCAGGCAATTCGACAAAATGGTGTTACCCGCGGCGCGGCCTTGCCTTTTGCGCCTGTTTTGCCTGCACACTTGGTATGATTGAGGCTGATTTCTTAAAGCCAGAATTCACGCAATGTCCGACCAGCCCCAGCGGAACACCCAAGCGATGCAAACCCATACCCCTCAGACCGAGGAAAACAGCACCGCGCTGTCCGCCTGGGTCAAGGCCTTGTGCGTCACTGTGGAGCAACATGGGCTGAACGCCGAAGACCTGTGCGCGCGGGCTGGCCTGCCGCACGACAAACTGAACAACCCCAAAGAGCGGGTACCCGTGCGCATCAGCCGCAAACTCTGGGACATGGCGGTACTGGAAACGCAAGACGAAGCCTTGGGTTTGAAAATGATCAAAAACCTGCACGCCGCCCATTTCTACACCTTGGGTTACGCTGTTTTGGCCAGTGAAAACCTCAGGGAAGCCTTCAAGCGCATGAGCGACTTCGCGTTGCTCATCACCAATTCCGGGCAACTGCTGGTGGAAGAAAGCACAGAGGAAGTTCGCATCAAGCTGTGCCCGGACGCAGGCAGTCCGGCGTCCCTCTACTCCATTGACGCCTTCATGGCCTTGTTGGCCAACACCTGCATGTTGCTGGCAGACCCGAACTTTCGCTTCAACGGCATCTATTTGCAGCGACCGGAACCCAGCCCTCACGCGCTGCAAGAGTTCAAACGCAGCTTTGGCGCCCCCCTGCATTTTGCCGCTGCTGAAAATGCATTGGCTTTGCCGAAACACTGCTTCGAACAAGCGTTGAAAGGTGGAAACGCCGCTGTATCCGGGCACCTGGACTTATTGAACCGCGAAGCACTGGAGGCCCTGCGCCCGAAACGTCTCACCGATGATGTAAAACGCTGGATTCAAACCCAACTAGGGAAGCACACCCTCACCGACGACCTCGCCGCCCGCCATTTCCACATGAGTGCCCGCACACTGCAAAGAAAACTGGCCGAGGAAGGCAGCAGTTTTTCCACGCTGACCGACCAGATCCGCAGCGAACGAGCGCACCATGCCCTCACAAAAACCCAAAACCCGCTCACCGCTGTTGCACTGGACCTCGGGTTTTCAGATGCCTCGGCCTTAAGCAGAGCCTGCAAGCGGTGGTTTGGCAAAAGCCCCTCTGATTTGCGCGGCACTGGCTGACTCATTTCAGCAAATGGCTTGGCCCGTTTAAGCAACTAAAAGTACGCGCAAACAGCGATATTGGGACCACAGAAACCAATATTTTGAGCAAGAGGGGCCAATATGATTCCACGCACACTATTTACACACGAACACGAAGAGTACCGCCGTCAGGTCAGACGTTTCTTCGAAGAAGAAATTGCACCCCATCACGCCCGCTGGGAAGATCAGAACCACGTGGACCGCAGCATCTGGAACCGTGCTGGCGAGTTGGGTCACCTGTGCATGTCCATGCCCACGGAATACGGCGGCTCAGGCGTGGATCGCTTGTTCAGCGTCATTCAAATGGAAGAACAGTGCCGCGTCGGTGCCTCCGGTATCGGCTTTAGCTTGCACAACGACATCGTGGCGAACTATGTAAACAACTTCGGCAGCGAAGAACAAAAACAGCGCTACTTGCCAAAAATGGCCAGTGGCGAGATGGTAGGCGCCATCGCCATGACAGAGCCCGGCACGGGCTCTGATTTGCAAGCCATCAAAACCACCGCAATTTCCCGCGGCGACCACTACGTGCTCAACGGCTCGAAAATCTTCATCACCAACGGTTATTTGTCTGACCTGGTGGTGGTAGTTGCCAAAACAGGCCCAGCCAACGGAGGCGCGCAAGCCATTTCCCTGCTGCTGGTTGAAGCCGACAGCGTTGGCTTTACAAAAGGCAAGCCTTTGAAAAAGGTGGGCATGAAAGCCCAGGACACTTGCGAATTGTTCTTCAACAACGTTGTGGTTCCCAAAGAAAATCTGCTCGGCCCTGAAGGCGGCGGCTTTTTCATGTTGATGAAAGAATTGCCCTGGGAGCGTCTGATCATCGCCATCACTTCAGTAGCGGGTGCAGAAGCAGCGTTTGAAGAAACCCTGAAATACACACGCGACAGAACTGCCTTCGGCAAAGCCATTGCCAGCTACCAGGCCAACCGGTTTACATTGGCTGAACTGAAAACCAAAATTCAAATCGGCCGCACATTCATTGACCGCTGCCTTGAGTTGGTGCTTCAGGAAAAACTGGATGTGGACACCGCCGCCATGGCGAAATGGTGGGCCACAGACATGGCCGATGAAGTCATTGACGCTTGCGTACAACTGCACGGTGGCTATGGCTACATGTTGGAATATCCAATTGCACGCATGTATGTGGACGCACGCGCTTCACGCATTTACGGTGGAACCAACGAAATCATGAAAGAGTTGATCGCCCGCCAGCTGTAATATTTTCACGCACGGCAAGAGGCTGCGCCATCAGCGCGGCCCCTTGCCGGAGTCCTGCCATCTTCAATTCCCAGTGTTCAACTCCCCGCCGTTATTTTCATCCACCTTATTTGCATCTTATTTATTCGAATCTTCTTTATTCATACCCGCCTTCCTGCCCCTCCACTTCCACGGATTTCCAGACTTTTTCAGTGACTTCGCTCCTGACCTGTGCCTGCCTGTTTTCAAAGACAGACTGCCACCCGCCTTGCCCCACCAGCACCTTCTCTTGGGCGTGCTCGTTCCTTACTTTTTCGCGCAAGGTGAGACTGGCATTGTTCTGCCCGGTTGCGGCCCCGAAGGACTGCGACGCATGCGGCAACAACACGCCCTCTTTTTTCGTGTAGCGCAACAAACGGTGCCCCTTAGGCAACGCAGCGCCGGCGAGCGCGTGGGCAGTGACATGTTGCCCGCGGTCAATTGCTGCTGCCTGTTGCGGCTTTAATTCAGGCAGTGGCGCCACAGCCTGTGCTTTAGCCCCCATTTTTTTCGTACTGCCCCGCAAATCCAGACCGGCAGGCGCATGAATTTCAATGGCGCCGTTGCTCAGACGAATACGCGCGCCGCCCGATTGCAACTCGACAAATTTTGCCGCACGCAGCGACACCCCCTGCTCGCTCGACGTGATTTCCACCGCCCCGGCCGCCTGAATTTCCAGGGCACCGGAAAACGCCTGAAGCAGCAAGCCCTCAGCTTCCGATTGCAGGCGGATGCCGCCTGATGCGGCATACAGCGCCAACCCTTTTTGGGCATTCAGGCTCAACCGGCCCTGCGTCATCAAGAGCATGTCGGCACCGGACCGCTGGCTCATCAAACCGCCGCTGCTCAATGCCAACTCGCCCGTGGCCGCTGCATACCACCCCGCAGCGCTGTGCTGAACCAATGCCGGTTGCCTGAAACTCACCATGGCATCGCCTGCAGTCGGTTCGGGAACAAACGCCTGCACCGGCAGGCTTGTTGAGCCACCGCAACGTTGCTGCGCTTGTTTCAACAAAGCGTCATCCACCGCCCGCTGTGCCCGCCACTGGGCCAACAGAGGCGCCAATGCCATCAGCGGGCCATGGCCATCGGCCGCAAAAGTGCTCAATAAAACACCGGCGCCAGCACGCACGCTACCCACCCCCTGCGTCTGAATTTCCCAACCCACCCCGCGCAAACTCGCCAACCCCTGCTGTCTCGGGGTGGTAACGGCGCCCAACGCAAGCCGGGTGTCCGCCACATCGCAGGCCAGACGCAACTGCAAGTGCCCCGGCGTGTCATCAAACACCAGTTCACTGCCCTGCCGGGCCCGCGCAAACTGCAAACCCGCCCCCTCATCTGAACCCGCCGAAACACCGCAAGCCTCTCCTGGCAACACGCGCGTGCGAATGCCGCTCAACGCAGCGTCATAGGGCAAATGCGCCAAATTGCCAGCCGCCGCCGGCAAGTTAGCGGCGTTGTAAACGCTGCCCATGACCATGGGGCGGTCCGGGTGCCCCCCCATGAACTGCACCACCACTTCATCGCCAACCCTAGGCAACCAGACATGACCGTAGCCTTGCGATGCCGCCGCTTGTGCGACGCGCAAGAAGGCCGTTTGATGAGGCGCATTTGCTTGCAGGCCGGAAAAGTGAAACCGCACCTTGATGCGACCCAATTCATCTGTAAACACCGAACCCACGCCTTGCAAACCACTGGCCTCCGCACCGGCGGACCCATCAGCGTCCTCTCCTGTAACCGTGGCTGTCAGCGTGAACAAGCGGGGTATTTGCGCCAGCGTGTCATACCCAAAGGGACAATTCACAGGCACCGCAGAAAACGTGTTGGCATAAACCACATCCGCAGTTGCGTGCTTTTCTGAAAATGAGTTGTTTACTTCCACCTTCAGCGCAGTAATTGCGTAGCCGGCACCTTCTGTTTCAAACACCGGATGAAACGCCTCAAAACCGTAAGCGCTTTCCCAGTTAAATACAGTACCCACCGCAAAATGCCGCACATTGCCCTGCCCCTCAAATACAACAGGCTTGCCGGCCGCTTGAGCAGCCAATGCTTGTGTGAGGTGTTCCAGACGATTCGCATCCGTGGCGGCGCCATTGTCCAAAAACGACCGCGCCTCCAGAACACCGGTAAATGCTGTGCAAGCACCCTCAATGTCAGCGCAGGCACGCTGAACCGGTTGGGGCTGCCGATAATCAAAGCAAGCCGCATCCGCCTGCGAAGCAGTCAGGACGGTGCGCCGCTGAAAAGACTGTACGGTGTCAGACAGCTCCGTGGCGTGCGAACGGTGAAAGCGCACGCCGGGCAGCGTGGACCAGCAAGCTGTCTGTGCAGACAACACCAACGCCTGAAAACACGTGTTTTCCACCTGACGCGACTCAATGTGCCAATGCCAGCCCTCACGCTGCCAAAGCCGCGAGAGAAAAGCAAAATCCGACTCTTCGTACTGCAAGGTGAAAGCCATGGGCGGGCAAGACTGAGCAGCCAGACCAGCCACCAACGCCTGCGTGTCCAGACGAATCAAACGCGCAAACGCTGTGCTTTGCTGCGCCAGCCGTTCAAACACCAGTTCAGTGATTTGCAAGGCATTGAGTTCATTAAAAACACGGCTTGCCTTGTTTTGCTTTAACAACGTGAAGCCGTCTTGCAGGCTGATGGCCAACCAGAGGTATCCGCCGGATTCGCCCTCGACAGACACAGCCCCGACCAAACCCACATGCTGGCGCACCCCCCACTGCGTCGGGTAGGCCACCGCCAAGGTTTGCCCCAACAAACGCTCGAAGGGGTAAGCACCCGCAGGCAAAAAGCAGCGCAAATGACCGGCAAAGCCGGTGTCCAGCGCCTCGGAACCCTTGAAAGAGGCGGGGCACAGCGCGTCTGTCCAATGCAGGGCAGGATCAACCTGCATGTCTGAGATCCAGCGGATTTTTAAAAACCGCTGATTCGCATCAAAACCTGCCAGAAACGCATTCACAGAGGCCAGCATGCTTCACTTTCAAAAAAGCAAAACCTTACTCAAGCCCCTGTTCACCCACAAACAGGCTCCCCTGAAGCACAGAAACCGGAAGAATCACCCTACCCTCATGGAGTCACACATCGTCCATGGGTTAAAATCCACGCTTTCACCCAAACGCTCACACCATGATTGACGCCCAAGCCCTGTCCGCACTCACCGCCCTGTCACCCCTTGACGGTCGTTACCGCAGCAAAGTCAGTGCACTTCGCCCCATGATGTCCGAGGCTGGCTTCATGCATTTTCGCGTCAAAGTGGAAATTGAATGGCTCAAGGCGCTGGCCAATGCAGGCCTGCCTGAATTGCCCGCTTTTTCCGCAGACACACTGGAATTTCTGGACCGGATGGTGGCGCAGTTCTCCTCTGAAGATGCCCAACGCATCAAGGAGTTTGAGGCACAGACCAACCACGATGTAAAAGCCGTTGAATATTTCATCAAGGAAAAGTTTCAAACCAATCCGGCGCTGCAAACCGCCAGCGAGTTCGTGCACTTTGCCTGCACCTCCGAAGACATCAACAACATGTCGCATGCCCTGATGCTGAAAGCGGCGCGTGAAGAAGTCATTGCCCCCGGCCTGGAAAAACTCATCACTGAACTCAAAGGTTTTGCGCACCGTTTCGCCGACATGCCCATGATGTCGCGCACGCACGGCCAACCAGCCAGCCCCACCACGCTGGGCAAGGAATTCGCCAACGTGGCGCACCGCCTGCAGCGCACGCTTGACCAAATCAGCGCGGTTGAACTGCCCGCAAAAATGAATGGCGCCGTCGGTAACTTCAACGCCCACCTCAGCGCCTACCCTGACCTGGACTGGCAAGCGCTGTCGCGCAACCTGATTGAAGGTCTGGGCCTCACTTTCAATCCCTACACCATACAAATCGAACCCCACGACGGCATTGCTGCGCTGATGGATGCCGTGGCACGCGCCAACACCATTCTCATCGACTTCACCCGCGATGTCTGGGGCTATGTATCTCTGGGTTACTTCAAGCAACGCTTGAAAGCTGGCGAAGTGGGTTCCTCCACCATGCCGCACAAGGTCAACCCGATCGACTTTGAAAATGCGGAAGGCAACTTGGGCGTGGCCAACGCATTGTTGAAGCACCTGAGCGAAAAACTGCCAATTTCCCGCTGGCAGCGCGACCTCACCGACTCCACGGTATTGCGCAATCTGGGTGTTGCATTGGGCTACGGCCTGCTGGCCTATGAAAGCTGCCTGCGCGGCATGGGCAAACTGGAGGTCAATGTTCAAGCCATTGATGAAGACATCAACAATGCGTGGGAATTGCTGGCCGAACCGGTGCAAACCGTCATGCGTCGCTATGGTTTGCCACAACCCTACGAGCGTCTAAAAGAACTCACCCGCGGCAAAGGCATCACGCAAGAAGCACTGCAAACCTTCATTACCAGCCTGGAACTGCCCGCAGCGGAAAAAACCCGCTTGCTGGCCATGACCCCGCGCTCCTACATCGGCCTGGCCGCTGATCTGGCAAAACGCATTTAACAACGCACCGCCCTGCCTGCGAAATCAATTGAAAGATTAAACAGCGCTTTAAACCGGATCACTTTCAGGGTGATTCGGTTAGCATGGTCGCTTCCCTGCCGCAATATCCATAAAAAAAGCGATCCATGAAAAAAAACGACACGCGCCGCAGACTGAACCGGGCTCACGGGGCAATGATCGCCCTGCCGGTTCTGCTCACCGCAGGCATCAGCATCAGCCCGACCTTGCATGCCCAGGTTCCTGTTGAGAAAAAAGTAGGTTTGGTGCTCGGCGGTGGCGGTGCACGGGGTGCTGCGCACGTGGGTGTTCTTAAAAAGCTGGAAGAATTGCGCATTCCGGTGCATTGCGTGGCTGGCACCAGCATGGGCGGCCTGGTCGCAGGCGCATTCAGCGCAAGGTTAAGCGCCGATGAAATGCAAACCGCTCTGGCGCAAGCCGACTGGCGCGACATGTTCAACGACAGCGCCAACTTCGCAGACATTCCCTCCCGGCAACAAAGCCTGCTCAGAAGCTACATTCCAGGCACAGAATCAGGCATTAAAAACGGTTCACTGCAGTTTCCCTCGGCAGCACTGGCCGGGCAAAAAATCAAGTTTTTCATAGACCGCCTCATAGGTGCCAACGAAACGCCACAGACCATACAAGGCCAAACCATTCCCTTGGCACTGATCACCACTGACATTGTCACCGGCCAACGCCGGGCCTATCGGGAAGGCTCGCTGGCCACCCTGATGCGCGCCACCATGTCTGTACCCGGGCTGATGGCACCGGTGAGTTACCAAGGACAAACACTGGTGGATGGCGGCTTGGTCGACAACGTACCGATCAAGGAAGTGCATGACATGTGCGCACCCGACGTCATCATTGCGGTAAACGTCGGCTCCCCACTGCTAAAACGCGAGGACATCGAGTCATCGCCCCTGTCTGTGGCGGTGCAAATGGTGAACATTCTGACCGAGCAAAACGTGGCTCAATCGCTCATTTTGCTCAAGCCGAACATCGACATTTATCTGACCCCGGATCTGGAAGGCATCAGCGCCGGCGATTTCGAAAAAAACGCTGAAACCGTCAAACGCGGTTATCAGGCAGCCATCGCAGCAGAACCCCGCCTGAAAGCCTTGTCCGTCAGTGCGCAGGCGTATGCCTCATGGCAACAAAAAAATGCCCGTTCCAACAGACCCGCAAAGGTTATTGATGAAATTGAAGTGGCCAATCTGCCAGCTGAAAAGGCCTCACAGTTCGCCAAACGCGTTACCCAAAAAACCGGTGAACCACTTAAAACAAAAACACTGGAAGAAGACCTGCTGTACCTCTACGGCGATGGTCGCCACTCCAACATGGAATATCAGTTGCTCAGCGACAGAGAAAAAAACATTCTTCGTCTGGTGCCCACCGAAAAAGCCTGGGGGCCAAATTTCTTGCGGGCCGGTGTGAATTTCTCCTGGGAGAAAGAAGGCGACGCCAAATACAACCTTCGCCTGGCCTATCAAATGACAGAATTGAATTCCAAAGATGCAGAATTGCTGTTAAGCGGGCAAGTGGGTTCAGAGAACAGGTTGGGTATTAATTTTTATCAGCCGCTGGACTCCTCGCAACGCTGGTTTGCCGAAGTCGCCAACATCTACTCAAATCAAGATGTAAACCTCTATCAAAACAACAAGGTTCAAGCCCAATACGACAGTTCATTCAATGAACTCAGCAGTGCCTTGGGTTACAACATCAACCGTTTAGGTTCCGTGCGAATGGGCGCATCGCACACCAACCAAAGTACGGAACTCAGAATAGGCCCAAGTTCAGCGCTGCCAAGCGCAGGCTCCACCGCCACAGACGCCGTGTTTGTACAAGCCCGGTTCGACCGTATGAACCGTTTGTACTTTCCCACGGATGGCTGGAATGCGCAGATCAAGTACAGTGACTCCTCAGACTACAGTCGGCTTGACGCGCAAAGTGCTGCTGCCGTCAGTGTGGGGCAGTATGTCATGACAGGCAAAGTGGCCTACATTGGCTCGCCCCGGGGAACGCTACCGTTGAACAACGCCGCATTTTTAGGGGGGCCCAACAATTTGGCAGGGCTGGCAACACGGCAGTTGATCGGCGACGATATGCGCTACGCCGGTGCCCGGGTTGAAAAGATTGTCAGCCAAATGCCTTTGGGTATCCGGGGTGATTTGCGCGTGGGCCTGTCGCTGGAAGGAGCCAACATGGGCACACGTTACTCAGAAAGCCAGAGTCAGGACACCATTAAATCCGGCAGTCTCTATGTCGGAGGCGAAACAGCGTTGGGCCCCATCTATTTGGGTGTTTCCAAGGCCGTGTCTTACAGCCCCAGGGTATTCATGTTCATCGGTACACCCTGAGGTGTACCGGTTTTTAAACACCTGAAAAAAGTCGCCGTTAAAAAATCAGCGCTTCGGTGCGATCTGATCAACGGCGGCGGTCACCCAGGTGTCCACCGCTTCTTTCAAGCTTTCAGCGGTGACACGCGATTTCGGCTCTGCTTCACGTCCCACTTCCTTGCCGGCAATTTCATGCAGCATTTCACGCAGGGGCTTGCTGGATTTCGGATCGCTTACGCGCAATTCCATGCGTGCACCCGCCTCCATCATTTTACCCATGGCGGCGTTTTTAACCTGCCCTGTAACCAGACGGAACGGCACCAGGTCCACAATGGTTTTGCCTTCCGGTTGGGCAGTCACTGCCGTGAGCGCCACTTGCACAGTCACGTCCGCTGCTTCCGGCGTAGTCGCCAAGGTCACACGACTGGCCAGTTGCTCACGCAAGCGCTGGTTGGTGTAGGTCAGCAATTCCGGCACCACCTCTTTGCTGATGCCCTCAAACGCAGCCTGCGCAGGGAAACTTTCCACCGGCATTAAAAAAACCGTTTTTATTTTTAACTTCGCTAACTCCGGATCGCTGTAATTCAGAAAACGGCTGCGTGGCATACCCTGCTTGGAGAGACGCTCATAGTTGCTCAGAAAACCGGAATTGGCAGGCGCATCCTCTGCGAAAGACACCGCAGGAACACTCATCAGCATGGCAGAGGCCAGAGCGATACTCATGAAAAACCGGGGGGCACGAACATTCATGTTTTTTTCTTTCTTGGGGTCAAGGGTCATCAGCAGCCAAGGTTTAAACCACTAAGAGCTAACCCTAGCTACTTGTGATTATACGCAGCAATTTTTCGATGCAAACCTGAAAAAGCTGACACTCACCATGCCCATTTGGAATTCATGGCCCCAAGCACGAGGTTTGGATACTCCGCTTTTCCCAGACTGCCGTTGTAGCGCCCCAGCGCCCTGAAAACATTGCCTTTTTCAATGTCGAGGTAATGTCGAAGAATGACGCAGCCATAGCGGATGTTGCTGCGCATGTTGAACAAGGTGCTAGGGTTGCCATCGCCAATGACTCGAGTCCAGAAGGGCATCACCTGCATCAACCCGCGCGCCCCCACGTGGCTGATGGCGTACTGCCTGAAGCCGCTCTCCACCTCAATGAGCGCCAGCACCAACTGCGGGTCAAGACCGGCACGCTGCGCTTCATAGCGGGCCGTTTTCAGAAGGTCTTCGCGCAATATCGGGTCGTCTAGCTTCTTGCGCAAACGCACATGCATCTCTGACATCCAGCGCTCACGCTCGGATTGGGAACTGAACAAAGGCTCAGGCGGGGTTCGGTCGTGAAGCGCCGCCTGCAGCGCCAGGCGAACCGCATCAGACAGCGGCTCATATTGCTGGGGGCCCGCCCATGCGCTTGCCGGGCACAACAGTCCACTGAAAAACCAGGCTGAGACAAACCAGAGGCAGACAACAACACGTTTCGCCAGCAACCCCTTTGCAAACACGTTCGCCACAACCGCACTGACACTGCCTGCAACCATACACCCCACCCAGTTTTTACCGATGCATCACCCCAACAAACCCGCCTTTGCCGCCTCCACCGCTGCGATGAGGCGGGCAGCGGCGTCTGCCAGCAACCACTTACCGTCGTCGGTGGCATCAGGCGTACTGCGACGTGCCTGAAACTCGACAAAACCTTCTTTCAGGCCACGGTCTCCTATGGTGAGTCGGAAAGGAGCGCCAATGAGTTCCCAATCTGCGAACATTGCCCCCGGTCTCTCATCCCTGTCATCAAGAATGACATCAATACCGGCTTTTTTAAGGTCGGCGTAAAGGGTGTCGGCAGCCTGTCTCACCTCTTCCGAACGGCGATAAGCGATGGGGCACAAGACCACCTCAAAGGGCGCAATCGAAATCGGCCAGATCATGCCCTTTTCATCGTGGTTCTGTTCAATGGCCGCCCCCAGAATCCGGGTGACGCCTATGCCGTAGCAACCCATTTCCATCACGGCAGGCTTGCCGTTTTCTTCCAGAAACGTGGCGTTCAGAGCCTCAGAATATTTGGTGCCCAAATAAAACACATGCCCGACTTCAATGCCACGGCACAAGGCCAGGCTGCCTTTGCCATCCGGGGATGGATCACCCTCGACAACATTGCGCACATCAGCCACTTCAGGCTCGGGCAAATCGCGGCCCCAGTTCACGCCATACAAATGCGCGTCTTTTTCGTTGGCACCACAAATAAAATCAGACATCACGCTGACAGCGCGGTCGGCAACCACCCGAACGGCGGCTGAAACACCCACGGGCCCCAGTGAACCGGGAGCGCAATTAAAGGCGCGGACAATTTCCTCTTCGGTGGCCATGCGGCAATCTGCCAGACCCGCCAATTTCCCCACCTTGATTTCATTGGCTTCATGGTCGCCACGAACCAGTACCAACACCACTGCAGCCGGCTTGCCGGTCGGCTTGCCTGCCTCGTCTTTGTCTTCCACTGCAAACACCACCGCCTTGACGGTGTCTGACAAAGGGCGGTTCAACAAGCTGGCGACGTCCTCGCACTTGCTCAGACCCGGTGTCGGAAACTTTTCAAGCGTGGAACCGGGTGCTTGTCTCTGCCCCACCGCCACCGCCTCGGCCAGTTCAACGTTGGCTGCAAAATCGGAGTCAGGGCAGTAGGCAATTGCGTCTTCACCTGTGTCTGCAATCACGTGAAACTCATGGCTGCGGGTGCCGCCTATGGAACCTGTGTCGGCGGCGACAGCGCGGTACACCAAACCCATGCGGGAAAAAATGCGCTGATAGGCATCGAACATGGTGTCGTAGCTTTTCAGGGCTGCTTCCATGTTGCGGTCAAAGGAATAAGCATCCTTCATGACAAACTCACGGCCCCGCATCACACCGAAGCGCGGACGAATCTCATCGCGAAACTTGGTTTGAATCTGGTAAAAATTCACGGGTAACTGACGGTAGCTTTTAATTTCCCGGCGCGCCACGTCCGTGATCACTTCCTCGTGCGTGGGGCCAATGACAAACTCACGCTGGTGACGGTCTTTCAAGCGCAGCAACTCAGGCCCGTACTTTTCCCAGCGGCCGGACTCCTGCCACAACTCTGCGGGCTGAACGGCAGGCATCAGAACTTCAACAGCGCAGGCGCGGTTCATTTCTTCACGAATAATGGCTTCCACCTTGCGCACGCTGCGCAGGCCCACAGGCATGTAGGTGTAAATGCCACCAGCCAGTTTTTTGATCATGCCGGAGCGCATCATCAATTGCTGGCTGACAACATCCGCGTCAGCGGGGTTTTCTTTAAGGGTATTTAGAAAAAACTGGGATGCACGCATAGAGTTTTGCTCGAAAGTCACCACCAGAGGGTTCTGGTGCTTATAATAGGAAGCAGAATTGTAAAGAATATGTTGGGGCTTGTATGCTGGATAGAGACGGCTTTCGGCCCAATGTAGGCATTATCCTCGTCAATGCACGAAAACAGGTATTTTGGGGCAAGCGGGTAAAGGAACATTCGTGGCAATTTCCTCAGGGTGGCATCAAGTACGGCGAAACGCCAGAACAAGCCATGTTCAGGGAATTGCATGAAGAAGTGGGCCTTTTACCGGAACATGTCCAAATTATTTCCAGAACGCGTCATTGGTTGCGCTATGAAGTGCCTGACCAATGGATACGTCGTGAATGGCGGGGAAACTACAGAGGGCAAAAGCAGATCTGGTATTTGATCAAACTGGTGGGACGAGACAGTGATGTCAGCCTGCGCGCAACAGATCATCCTGAATTTGATGCGTGGCGCTGGAACGACTTCTGGATTCCGCTGGAAACAGTGATTGAATTCAAGCGGGATGTTTATCGTCGTGCATTGAATGAACTTGCGCGTTTTTTGTTCGGCAAGAACGACCCGCGTCGCCAACCCAGTGAAGAGATCTGGAAACTGCCAGAGGAAGAAGTACCTGCCATCGCAACCACCGCCGCTGAGGCGAATGGTACAAATGCGACTGTTGTCAGTCCAGCACCACCAGATTGTCGCGGTGTATGAGTTCCGGCTCGTCAATGTAGCCTAGCAGCGCCTTGATTTGGCTGCTGGGTTGCTTGGCAATTTTTCTGGTTTCAGCGGCTGAATAATTCACCAAGCCTCTGGCCACTTCCTGTCCGGCCGCATTCAGGCAAGAAACAATATCGCCCCGCAAAAAATCACCTTCCACATGGTGCACGCCAACCGGCAGCAGACTCTTGCCGCCGGAGCGCAGCGCCATGGCAGCACCCTCATCAAGGTAAATGCGCCCCTTAAGCTGAAGGTGGTCCGCCATCCACTGCTTTCGGGCAGCCAAGCGCTCCACTGGGGCCTGCAATTCGGTTCCGATGCGCTCACCGGCAGCCAGCCGGGTCAGGACATCGGGTTCACGGCCTGCGGCAATCACGGTGGCAGCGCCACTGCGCGCCGCCCGCTTGGCCGCCGTAATTTTTGTCAGCATGCCGCCTGTGCCCACTTTTGAACCAGCACCACCGGCCATTCGCTCCAGTTCAGGGTCTCCAGCCTGCGCCAGTGCAACGAGCGTTGCGGTCGGGTCTTTTCTTGGGTCGGCGCTGAAAAGCCCTTGTTGGTCTGTGAGTATGATCAAGGCGTCCGCCTCTATCAGGTTGGCCACCAAGGCACCCAAGGTGTCGTTGTCGCCAAACTTGATTTCATCGGTGACCACGGTGTCGTTTTCATTGATGACGGGCACCACCTTGAGGTTGAGCAAGGTAAACAAGGTGGAACGGGCATTCAGGTAGCGTTCGCGGTCCGCCAAATCGGCATGGGTCAACAACACTTGCGCTGTCACCAAGCCATGCTGGGCAAAGCAGCCCTCATAGACCTGCACCAACCCCATTTGCCCCACAGCCGCAGCAGCCTGCAATTCATGCACTTCGCTGGGTCGCTTGACCCAGTTAAGCCGCTGCATGCCCTCGGCGATGGCGCCTGAAGACACCATCACCACCTCTTTGCCACTGGCAATGAGCAAGGCAATTTGCTGCGCCCAGCGTGAGATGGCCTCACGGTCCAATCCGGCCCCGTTGTTGGTCACCAGACTGGAACCAACTTTTACAACGAGGCGCCGGGCCTGCTTAATCACCGATGGGGTGGATGGGTTCATCAAGCAAAGATCCTTCAGATGCAGCGGCAGCGGCCAGGGCTTCTTCAGCCGCAATTTCTTCGGCCAGACGACGGGCCAGATAAGTTTGAATATCAAGCATCAAGCGCTGGCAGTGCTCACCGGTCAAGCCGGAAATGGAATGAACCTGACCCTCCCAACCTGTGGCCTCGGAAAACCGGCGCACGATGTCTGCAATGCGTTCTGCGCGCTCTTCCTCTGGCACCATGTCGATTTTATTCAACACCAGCCAGCGAGGCTTGGAGTAGAGGTCTTCATCGTACTTGCGAAGTTCTTCCACAATTGCGATGGCATCGGCCACCGGATCTGCACCTTCATCGAAGGGCGCAATGTCCAGGAGGTGAAGCAACACGCGGGTGCGCGACAAATGCTTTAAAAACTGGATGCCCAAGCCGGCGCCTTCGGCAGCGCCTTCAATCAGACCGGGCACGTCTGCAATTACGAAGCTTTTTTCCGGAGAGACACGCACCACGCCCAAATTCGGATGCAGTGTTGTAAATGGATAATCAGCAATTTTCGGGCGTGCATTGGAAACGGCTGCAATCAGCGTGGACTTTCCAGCGTTTGGCATGCCCAGCAAGCCCACATCGGCCAGCACTTTGAGTTCAAGCCGCACACGGCGACGTTCACCCTCACGGCCCGGCGTGTGCTGCTTGGGCGCACGGTTCACACTGCTTTTAAAGTGCAGGTTGCCCATGCCGCCTTCACCGCCCTGAACCAGCAACACTTCCTGGCCGTGCTCGGTCAGGTCAGCCACAATCAAACCGGTGTCTTCATCGAGCACCAAGGTACCCACGGGCATGCGCAGCACGATGTCGTCGCCGCCGGCGCCGAAGCAATCGGCACCACGGCCGTTTTCACCATGCTTGGCGCGGAACATTCGGGTGTAGCGGTAGTCGATCAGGGTGTTGATGTTGCGGTCTGCAATGGCATAAATATGCCCGCCGCGTCCGCCATCACCACCATCAGGACCCCCTTTGGGAATGAATTTTTCACGGCGAAAACTGGCAGCGCCGTTGCCGCCGTTGCCAGCAATGACCTCAACGAGTGCTTCGTCAATGAACTTCATAATAAAACAGACCTTATAAAAACAAAGGCCCTGCAATAAGCAGGGCCCGGAGCAGCACTAGGTGCCGCTATCCTGCCACCAACCAAAGCAATCAGGCTTCGGAAGGAATCACACTCACGGTGTGGCGGTTCAATGCGCCCTTGACGGAAAATTTGACATGGCCATCGACCAAGGCAAACAAGGTGTGGTCTTTACCCATACCCACATTAGGACCTGCATGAACGCGGGTTCCGCGCTGGCGAATAATAATGCTGCCTGCGTTGATCGCTTCACCACCGTAGACTTTGACGCCAAGTCGTTTTGACTCGGAATCGCGTCCGTTTCGCGTAGAGCCGCCGCCTTTTTTACTTGCCATTTACACTCTCCTTGCGACTGATCAGCCGTTGATGGCTTCTACTCGGATTTCAGTGAAATTCTGACGATGGCCTTGACGCTTTTGATAGTGCTTGCGACGACGCATCTTGAAAATCTTCACTTTGTCATGACGACCCTGAGATACGACCACAGCTTTGACCGAGGCACCTTCAACGAGTGGGCTACCAACGCGCAGAGATTCTCCGCTACCGATGGCGAGCACTTCGCTCAATGTGATTTCCTGGCCAATGTCTGCTGGTATCTGTTCTACTTTCAATTTTTCACCCGCAACAACCTTATACTGCTTGCCGCCGGTTTTTATGACCGCATACATTTGTTGACCTCTTGATAAAATTTCCCGCACAAACGCGGAAAAGTCCAAGATTATGAAAGAATTCCCGATAGAAGTCAAAAACTTATGATTCCTGCGCTTGCCAGTATAATAAACGCAAAATTCGATGAGTCGTTCAATGTGCCGTTTTGAGGAAACATGGATAGCAAAGTTGCCCCCCTGACCGCCCAAGCGGTGCTTTCACCCGTCGCCGCAGACATGCAGGCCATGAATGAAACCATCCGCGCCAGCCTGCATTCCGAGGTTGCGCTCATCAACCAGATTTCAGACTACATCATCCAGGCCGGCGGCAAGCGCTTGCGCCCCGCGCTGGTGTTGCTGGTGGCACGCGCCCTGAAACTGCCCGAAGAAAAAATGCCGCTGGCCCACCAACTCGCCTGCGTGGTTGAGTTCATACACACGGCCACCCTGCTGCACGACGATGTCGTGGACGAATCCGACCTGCGCCGCGGCAGAAAAACCGCCAACGCCATGTTCGGCAATGCCGCCTCGGTGCTGGTGGGCGACTTTTTATATTCGCGCGCTTTCCAGATGATGGTGAACGTGGGCGAAATGCGCATCATGGAAATACTCGCGGACGCCACCAACACCATCGCAGAAGGCGAGGTGCTGCAATTACTGAACCTGGGGTGCGCAGACGTTTCAGAGTCCAGTTACTTCAAAGTCATTGAATACAAAACCGCCAAGTTGTTTGAAGCGGCCGCTCGCCTGGCAGCGGTGCTGGCCGGTGCTGATGCCGAAACAGAACGCGTGCTGGGCGAATACGGGCGCCTGCTGGGCACTGCGTTTCAACTCATTGATGACGTACTTGACTACGCCGGCGACAGCAACGCCTTGGGTAAAAATGTCGGCGACGATCTGCGCGAAGGCAAACCCACACTGCCGCTTATCCACGCACTGAGCAACGCCGAACCCCGCGTGGCGGAAAAAATCCGCGCAGCCATTGAAAACGGTGGCACCGACGAAGTGGCCATCATTCTGGCGCACATACAAAAAAGCGGTTCCATTCAATACACCGAAAACTACGCCCGCAAAATGGCGGAAAACGCCATTGAAATTGCCGGCATTTTGCCACCCTCTCCTTTCAGAACCAGTTTGATAGATCTGTGCCACTTGGCGGTTCACCGCAGTCACTGAAGCATCACCTGTCACTGACTTGTTCCTTGCAATGCCTGTAAGTTTGCCAGCGAACAGTTGGGCTTTTATAAAGCCATCAGAATTGGTGCTTAAAACAGATTCTCATTGCGAGCTACCCCCGAATGGCGGTATCTTTTCACAGCACAATTCAACAAAAATTCCTTTAGGAGATTAAAAAAATGAAAAAAATCGTTCTGGGTTTGGCTATTTCTCTGGCAGCAGGTGCATGTTCCATGATGCAGCCCCCACCCCCTCCGCTCAATGATGGCGAACTGGCACTGCCGGCAGACTACAAAACCTGGCCGAAATTCCTCTCCAACATTCAAAAAGCCGAAGCAAAGCAAATTCGCGAAATTTACGTGAACCCCAAGGGTCACAGCCAATCCACACGTGAAGCTGGCTTCCCCTACGGCACCCAGTTTGTAATGGAAATTTACAGCGCAACGCCGAATGCCGATGGCACACTGAACCGCGGTAACCTTGCGAAAGTGTTTGTCATGGGCAAGGACAAAGGCTGGGGGGCAAATGCGCCTGAAAGCCTGAAAAACGGCGAATGGATTTACTCAGCCTACCTGCCTGACGGCAAGGCCTCCAGCGACAGCCCAGTGGCTTGCCGCGGCTGCCACCTGCCGTTGGCACCCAAAGACTTTGTTGCCCGCTACGATGAATACTTCGACAAACGCGCCAAGTAATGACTGCTGAAGCGGCACTGTCTGACCGCTGAAAAGTCGCCCTCACGCCAAGGCTGTGGGGGCACTTCTAAACCCCCATTTCGACTCCCACAACATGAACGCACCAGAAAAAGCACCGCGCACAAGCAAGGCGACGGGTGAAAAAGACACGCCCCAAATGAAAACCATTGTGGTGGACGGCAAGGAACGCTATTTCGAACCGGCCCCCGCCATTAAAACGGAAGAGTTTCGAAAGGTAGTGATCAGCCGCCGCTCGGTTCGCAAGTTCACGGACAAACCGATTCCAGAAGATGTGCTCAACGACTGCATCGACATGGCCTTGCTGGCGCCCAACTCTTCCGGCCTTCAGCCTTGGGATTTTTATGTGGTTAAAAGTGAAGCCAAAAAAAAGAAGCTGGTGAAAATCTGTTTCAGCCAAATGGCTGCGCAAACCGCTGCTGAACTGATTGTGGTGGTGGCCCGCACCGATCGTATCGCAGAATTTTCCAAACGCATGCTCGACGAATGGCCCACACCGGACATTCCCACCATCGTCAAGCGCTACTACAAGCTCATTCCAATCCACTACGCTTCAGGCCCGCTCAACACCTTTGCGCTGGCCAAGAAAGCGGCATTTGCAGTGGGCGGTTTGCTTTACCCTGTGCCCAGGGGCCCGTTCACAGAGTCCGAACTGCGCCTGTGGGCTGCAAAAAGTACGGCGCTGGCTTGCGAGAACTTGATGCTGGCCTTCCGGGCCCACGGTTTTGACACCTGCGCCATGGAGGGTTTTGATGAAAGCCGGGTCAATAAACTGTTGAACCTGACCAGCGAAGCATTTCCAGTGATGATTATTGCAGCCGGTGAGCGTGCCCCTGACGGTGTGTTTCATCCGCAGGTGCGCTTCGATCGCAAACTGTTTGTCCACGAAGTGTGAACCCGGTGAACCGCTCCCACCCAGGCGCTCAAGCCCTCAGCTTGCGCGCCATTGCAAAATGTACAGAAGAAACGCTGCACATTGCGCAAAGTGGGTTTCGCATCCACGCCAAAATACATTGGCCTGAAAAGCGCGAGTACTGCCCCGCCATTGTCATGGACTGCGGATTTTCAGGTACCCAGCATGCGGTCAACAGAACCTACGCGCAACATTATGTTGATGCGGGTTTTGCAGTGCTGCAATTCGATCATCTTTACTTTGGCAACAGCGGAGGGGCACCCAGACAACAGTTCGATCTCAAGTTGCAGATCCGGACGCTGGGCACTGTACACACGTACTTGCGAAAGATGGTGGGAGTCGACGGCAACCGTGTAGGCATCTGGGGCGCATGCTTGGGGGCGCACCGGGCACTGCGTCTGGCCTCGCTGCACAAAGACATCAAAGCCACTGTGGCACTTGCGCCCACGCCCGTGGGAAAGCATTGCGCCAACCCCAGACAAGTGGTGTCACTGCTAAAACAGGAAGGCTTTGAAACACCGACACTGTCAAACTTGAACAGCAGCCCGCAGTTTCTGACTGCCTGGACCAGCCTGCTCAGGTTTTCCCCGGCCAATACACTGGAAAAAATTCAAGGTGGCGTTATGGCGTGGACAACCCCGCAACACCCCACAGTGCCCGTGAAAAAGCTGAACCAATCGGCGCCAAAATTCTTTGAGTACCACGCCTTGAACTGCTCGCCAGAGGAAATTGCGAACGAAAAATACCTCTACGAAATTACACGGGAAACCACCGCGTTTTTTCGGCAGTACCTCTGACACGTACAAGCAAAAAATTACACCCGGCCATTCACAGGCAAACACGCACCGGTAATGTCTGCTGAGGCTGCCGACAAGAAGAACGCAATCACCCGGCAGACGCTTTCATTGCTGCGCCAGCGCCCACGTTAATAATACGCCCGCGCTTGCGCTCCAACAAAAACGGCAACACCGCCTGACTTGCATTGACTGCGGTTTTCAAATTGGTTTCATACATGGCGTCCCAGGTGTCTACCTTGCCACCATCAACGGTTTCAAATGCAAACCCACCCGCCAGATTCACCAAGGCGTAGGCACCACCCAAATCACCCAACGCTTCATTGAAGGCGGCGGCAGTGTCCTGTGCATTTCGCAAATCAATGCCACGCACGCAACGCTGCGACTCCAGTGATGCAGGCCAGTCGGCAGGCACCTCAGGCTGACTGTCCACCATCAAAACACCATAACCGGCCAACTCCAGCCGCGTACACAAAGCACGCCCCACCACGCCAAATGCACCCGTCACCACCACCAGATCAGACATCACTCACCCATTGAATAAAATTATGCTTGGGCGAAGGTTAGCAGAGGTTTTTGCACTCACCAAGGCAGGCGGGTCTTGCGCCAGAGCACAGGCGTTTCACGCACATCAAAATGAACATGCCGCTCATACACGCCCACCCCGCCAAAACCTGCCCGTACCAGTGCTGTAGCCAGTTGTTCGACCTGACTTCCCACGGGCTCTACATCCATTGCAAAAAAACGTCCTTGCTCATCAGGCAGGTGCCTTGAATTTCTCGCGGCGCCCTCAATGCCCTGATTCGTCTGCCTTGTCCGCAAACCAGAGGTGACACGAAAGGCCGTATAAGCCACGGACTGAGCCATCACTGCCTGAGACCAGGCCGCAAGACGCAACAGGTCGGGGTCGGGAAACCCCTGCTGACCTGAACGAATATCACGCAACAAATACGCCGCCATCCGGTAACCCTCAAAACTGTCGAGATCAATCTGGAAGCGTTCATTGCCGCGTTGCAAGTCCAGCAAAGCAGGCATCTGTTTGGCCTCGTTGCCCAAACTCAAGGAAGGTAAAACCAGACATGCCGCCGGCAGGAAAGACATAAAATGCCGGCGCTGCACACAAACATCAGCAGGCATAAATTTTAAAGCTCGGAAAAAGCGCCTTGGTAGCGGAATCCACATTGCATGTCACGCCTATGGCCCCCGAGGTATTGCCAGCAGTTACCCCGGACGACAGGGAAGAAGTGGTTCGCGTCGTATCGCCAAACGCAAACGTGTTGGAACAGTTGCCAGTGAAGCCATTGGCAGCAGTCACCGTACGCGTCACATTGTTGGAATCAACCGCCACGTAGGTTTTATTTTTTCCTTGGGTACTGATGGTAATCAAGCCACCGGGGCAGTAATCGACGCCTGCAACAGGATCGCCTTTTGAGGTAATCTGGGAAACACCAAACACACCGGCCACCACACCAACAGGCCTACCTGTCAGGTCATTGGGGATATAGGCTGCGGAGTTTTGCACACGAAGATTACCGGCAGTCAGGGCAAACGCAGCCTTGCCGTCCAATGCAGTGAGCATGCCCATTAAAAAATCTGCATCGTCAATAATGGACGTCATTCGCACATAACCGGTGATGGAACAAACGCTGCTTAAACAACCTGAAGGCACCGGCGCCAGCGCCGGACAGGTCGTATAAGTAGGGGACGCTTTTAAAATAGTTGCTGTGGCGTCATAACCGCAAATTGAAAACCCCGTACCTTTTAACAAAGCGGTTTGTGAAAACCCGCTGGGCAACAGCGAAAGCTGTTTCAACAAGGCCACCGTGGGTGACCTGGCTTCGGTTGCAGTTGCGTAACTGACACCATTGATTGTAATTCCAGCATTATTCGCAATATTGTCTCGATACGCCTCTAGATAACTTTGCATGGCGACACGCAATTGATTCAATTGCGCACCCTGTATTTTTGCGGCCTCTTTTTTTGACTCACTCACGAGGTTCTTTATTACAAACAAACCCACTATTGATGAGATCAGCAGTGCCAATGCAACTTCAATCAGGGTTAAACCAAACTGATATTTCTTCATAAAGAACCTCGTGTGTAAAAAAATTAACTCAATTAAGACTTAGGTACCGTGAACACAAGGCTGGAACTGGCAACCTTTGCGCACTCTGTTGAAGCACTTGCCACAGTCAGAACACCGGCTGTCATCACTGCAACGGTATTCACAGAAATATCGCGCGCACCCTTGCCTGCAGCAATCACCAGATCCACGCATTGCTCTTTAGGCACTGCAGGGTAAGTAATCACAGCATTGTCACCAGCGGCTGCATCAGCCGCGATGGTAATAACACCACCGTAGGAGTTCTTGGCAGTGGTCACACCCGCTACGGTAGAAACCAATTCCTTGGGAACCACCAAACTGTTGATGGCCAAAGTGGTGCCAGTTGCAGGTGTTGTTGTGAACTCTGCATAACCGCCACTGGAACCAAACTTGGCTTTCAGTTCAGCCATCATGTTGGTCACGACAGTTGAATTTTCCTGCGCTTGCTGACGACGTGCATTCTGGGAAAATGCAATGTAGGCAGCAGCGGCCACGATGGCGGCAATAATCAGACCGATGGACACTTCAATCAAGGTGATACCGCGCTGATTTGTATTTTTGAATTTCAAAGATTTCATTAAAAAAACTCCAAAGTTGTACTGCACAAGGTTAAAAAAAGAACAAAAAAAAGGAAAAACACATGACGATCACTATTGCAAACTTCGCAGTAGCTTCTTGTTGGGGTCCAGCTCTGATGTCATGCTTTGCGTAATGGACAACTGCCCCACATACAAAAACAACACCAACGCACCCGCAGCTGTTAGCAAGACCGCGTTCACGCCTTTCGCGGTCTTGGCAATCTGATTTCTGATTTCAACGTTTTCTTTGGTTCCAAGTTCAATCAACACCTTGTCGAATTGCGTATTGGAACGAATGGTGGTGGCCACCTTGGCCAGCAAACTCGGGCTCATCAGCCCCTTGGCCAATGCCGGCACATAATCAGTGGGTGATACTTGCAAATGCGCACGCACTTTTCGCAAGTGGGCACTCATCCAGGGAGATGCATTTCTGGCGAGCTGATCAATGGCTTCTGTCAGTGTCATGCCACTGCGCAACAGCACCGACAAGGAAGTCAGCATCAAAGACACCTGAAAATCGCGATAAATGGAAAGCGGTAACAAGAACGGCAACACTGGCATCAACAGCAAGCCCAAGGCAGGTCGAACTTGCTCAAGTCGAGCACGGGCGGAACCGGTCCAGCGCGGCAAGCTGAAAGAAAAAAGTGTGACGCACACAACAATGCCCAGCAGTATCGATCCGCCGTGATTGCTGACCGTTTCAGCAAAAGTACGAACCGCTTGGTTATAAGGCGTCCACACTTCAGGAGGCGCAATTTTTACAATCACAGGAATACTTTCTGTCGCCATCACATAACTGAAACCAGCAACACCCGGCAAAAGAATGGTGGGCGGAATCACCGCCTTCCAAAGCATGGTTCGAGCCTCTTGCTGTTCTCGCAGCGCTGTGGCCAGGGCCCTCAGCGTAGCCGGCTTGTCTTTTGACGCGTCTACGGCGCTCAACATCATCTGGTCTTCCTGCGGCATGACCGCACCTAAAATCTGACTGATGCGATAGTCGTCACCCGCGCTGATTTTTTTCACCATCAAACTCAAAGCGCGTGCCCTGCTGCTGTTGGCAGTTCTCCGGTTCCGACTGATCTTCAACTCTTCCACCAGAAAGGTTTTCAACTGTTCCTTGTTCTCAATTGCTTTGGACAACTGCTCATAGAAGTCACCGCGCTCAGACCTGAAGTCAGACAACTCAATCGACAAAAAAATACGTTTCAAACCATGGGTCAGATTCATCATTTAAGTTCTCCTTACAGCCATTCAAAGCGGTTGAAACTATCAAAACGTTCACACTGCCTGGGGTCTACAAGACCGGTGATCGCTTTGTACAAAGTGTGTTCAAAGACGGTTTTTCCTGTCATGTCCGGCGACTCCAGTTTCTTGTCAGACATGGAGCGGTAATACACCACGGCTTCATAGTCTTTTGCGTCGCGGATCAAGCTCAGCCATTTTCTGTCCGGCATCAACATTTCTCCGACCACAGACAAACCTCGCGTGCCACGAAATTTGCAATGCTCACAACCCTGGGAACTTCGAAAGAAAAACAAATTGGCCGGCAATTTAAAACGCGACTTCAAAACAGACAGCACTGTTTTTATATGCTTTGAATCACTTAACTGGTTGGGGTAGGCATCGCCCCTGATGCGGCAATGCGGACACAACTTCGGCACCAGCGCCTGGTAGGCCAACAGCGAAAGCATGTTCGGGTTGGTGAGCACATCACGGCTCATGCCAATTTCACTGTTCGTCAAACGCGGCACAATGCCGGAAATCAAATGGGCATGTACCGTTGCGCAAGCCATGTGACCTGTCTCAACAATCTGCTGACCTGCCAACGCGGTTGCAGTGTCACGGATTTCACCCATCAGTACGCAGCCAGGGTCCGCCCGCATTAACGCAGCCACTACCTCTGCGTACTTGGCAGACGATCCAGCCCGGTCAATCAAGTCCCGTTGAATGGGTATCTGATGCACGCCTCGCAGCGGATACTCAACCGGGTCTTCGATGGAATAAAAAGCCTCATGACCTGTGTCCGGATGCGTCTCGATAAACGTTTTTAATGTGGTGGTTTTTCCAGAACCGGTAACCCCCGCAAAAATTACAAAACCAGAGGGTGTGTGCGAGGCCATGTCCAGCAATTCAATTTGCGACTCTGCATAACCCAGTTGCTGATAACTCAAGGTGGGCATGTCAATGTCCACATTGAGCAATCGGCAAACCGCCTTTACACCTGCGGCCCCTCTGACCGATTGATACCGCAGCGCCACCCGTTTGTTGCCGACTTCTCTGGCTTCAATCATGCAATAGAGATTTTCGGCAGCAGAGAATTGCGAATTGCTGTTGGAACCTTTGCCCGCTGCATTGTTGTAAGCCCACGCCAATGCACGCTCTGCCTGAATAGGCGTGTAAATGCCTGCGCTACCATCGCGCAGCAACTCCAAGGCACCATCCACACGCAAACGGACTTCAGCGATGTTGTTGATGACCTGCACATGTATGTCTGTGGCGTTTTCCTCGACCGCCAATTGCACCCAATCATCAAACAACTCTTTTGCATTGGAGTGCACATCGCCTTCACCATCGGTCAGGCGTGTCTCCCCATTGCGCACAGCGGCAGCGTCCACCACTTGCTCTATGACAGCGCCCCTGCAAGCCACTTCAGCGTTGTCGAGGTGGTAGCGCTCGGCAATCAGGCGTCCACGAATCATGGCCATGTGGGGCTTTAGCGTGACGCTGTGCTCAGGGTTGTAACAAATCAATGCACGCTTTGCGCCGGTCTCAATCACCACCAGATGCTTCTCAATTTCTCTGGGTACACGAACCACGGATGAACCATCGCTGCCCGTCAGAACTCTCGAAAAGGGTGGAAGGTCACTGAGTTTTTCAAACGCAGGCTTTCCACTCAAAGTTCTCATCAATGCGCTGCCCGCCAGCAAAGAACTCACTATTTTTTCTCCGCCCATCATCAGAAACGCGACCCCACCGCCAAAAAGCGCGACTCGGTATTTTTCTTGCGAACCACAACGCCATGCGCATTGATGTCGGTGACCACATAGTCGTCAAGCACATCGTTGATACGCAAACTTTTGACATGCCCGGAAGGCAGCCTGGCTTCGGCAACCAAGGCATCCGATGTTCCAAATACAGAGACCAAACGCGCAGGTTCTCGCTTGTATTCCTTTGGCTCTGAAAACTTTGAAGACACCGGCGCAGCCTCTGCCTTAACGGTGGCTGCGTAATTGGAATCCGATTTCACAGAAGCCAGTGCGCTCGAAAGTTTTGCCCTAAGAACACCCTCGTCATAGGCTCGCTGCGCTTTGGCCAGCGTTCGTACGTCAAGCGTATTGCGCGGCACTTCAGGCACTTTTTCAGGGGTGTTAGGGGACGCTGCCATGGCCACCATGGAAGGCAGACAAAACAACAAAACAAGTAAACGTTTAGTACGCATAAAAGGCACCTTGCAATTCAAAAGTCACCGCATTTTTAATGTCGAAAGCATTCAAGTTCAGTTTGATTGAGTCCCAATAAACCGCGTGCTTGTATTGCGTCAGGAAATACTCGACCGTGGCGGAGTCACCTGTCACTTTCAACGCATACCGCTTCATCGCATCGCCCTCAGGAATATTCTCAAAACCACTGGGCCAAACCTGTCCGTCCAGCGACAATTGGTATTGCACATTGGCCTTGCTCCAGATTTGCTGCTCGTCGTACAAGGTATCCACCAACGTTTTTTTAGAGGGCAACTCATTGAGGGATTCCACACCATCAACAGCCACAGGTATATCAAGCTCAAACCGGATCGACTTGAAATTCTTGATGTCGATTTGTGGTTTTCTGGTGCCCATGGTCTTGATGATTTCCTGGGTATATCCACCTTCCGAATTCCACATACCCGTGCAGGCGCCAAGCCGGCAACTCATCTCTTTCAATACCCAGCCATCCCTGACAAAAGACTGTCCCAGCAAAGTGTTCATCACTTTGAATGTGTCTTGCGAGGTCATGCCAAGCGAGCGCTGCGTTTCTGACAACTTCGCCTTGTAGGCAGGCCGTTTGTCCGCGTTCTGCATTTCTTCCAACAACGCCTGCTGCTCAAGGTAGGTGCGGTATTCATTGCCTGCGTAAAGCGCCGCTGCTAGAAAAGTTACCAGTAGCAGGACCATCAACAATTTAGCCGGATCCACCGGTAAATTGACGATTGCGTCCTGCCTGAAAAAACTCAACTTCAGTACGTCCGGTGCAATCATTTCCGCAGCAGGAAAGCTCGACGTATCGTTGCTCAGCAGGCGGTAACCTTGCTCGCGAAATGCATCGCTGAGATAGCTCTCCGCAGTACTCTGGGCTTCCTGCCGGCTCAACACCAGATCAGTGATGGGAACGCCCTTTTCAATCACCACCAAACACACATCGTCTTTTCTCTGGCCCTGCTCAATATTCCAGAGCACGATGGTGTCCTGCTCTCCAAACTGGCGACATAAAAAGGCGGCCAGACTGTAAGCCTTTCTCGGTCGGCCTTCATCCGCCACGAACGCGTCATAGTTGTAAAAGCCAACATAGTTCAGATCGTTTGCAGTTCTAGCGACGTACTGTCTGGCCTCTATGGCATTGGCCAGCGTGCGTATCTCAGCGATCTGTTGGCGGCGTCCGGTTTTACTCAGCAACTGCCAACTCAGACCAGCCACCATGCAAGACTGACCGAGTCCATGAACAAGTGCGGTTTGCTCTGCCATGTTTTTCCCCTCTTAAACCGAGATGACTCTGAGAAACACAATGAAGTGTTCTTGCATCTTGCTGATGGTGCGCGAGCCGCCCGCATACACCGAAATATTTTCAGAGAAAGAGCGCTGTCCGGTAGAAGCCACCTCTCTGGAAAGCCCGGTGATGGCCATCACCTCTCCGGGGCGCAAGGCCACGGTGAACTGATCGGAAATGGTGCTGGTGTTGGGCGTCTGCACACTTTGCAAGGTCGGCCCCTGACCCGAACTGACCGTGAACAAGGCCAGCAGGTCAGACAAGCTGATACCGAACTTCAACATCACGGTGTTGCTGTCCAACACAAACGGCATGACTGCAAACTGATCGCCCGTGGTCACACTGTCTGTCACCAGACCTGGCAAGCCGGAGCCACCGCCCAACCCCACCACAGCCGGAATGGTTTGAGCCAGATACCCGGTGGAGGTCAGCTTTGCCTTTCGCGCCCATTGCCGGTTCAGGGCAATGAGCGAAACCGGCCGGTGTTGAACGTTGCGCCCGAGTTGGCTCAATGCGCTCACCACACTTTGAGAGTTGATAAAGTTCCCACCGTTTGCCCGCAAGGTCACAGAACCTGTGTTGGGCCCGACCAAGGTGGCAGGCGAAATAATGCTTAAACCCACGTTGTCGCGTGAGAGCTTGTTGTAGAAAATGCTCCAGTCAATGCCCAGTTGGTCATCGTTGTTGGACATCACGGAATAAATGTCCAACTGAATCTGTACCTGCTTGAGCATGTTGGTGTTTTCAGCGCGTACAAACTCGCGGATCTGCGTTTGCATGTCGCGGTTGGTCTTGACCACCAAGCGTCCGCTGCCGTCGGTCATGTAGGCCTCTGAACCGGGTACGCCTGCAATCATTTTTTGCACCACGTTGAGAATGCCCATGACACCCTCCACCTTGCCCTGCTCATTAATTGTCAGGTTCGTGGCGCTTCTGAAACCCCGACTGCCTGCTCCGCCCCCACCTGCGCCACCCGGCATACCGCCCGGCCCGCCAGCACTGCCGAAACTTGAGGAAACCTGACCACTGGTGCCACTGGTCAATGAATAGTCATACCCGCTGGGGTAACTGGCCAACTCATACACTTCCGTGGTGAAACGCATGATGACAATGGAATTGTCCCGGTAAGCCCAAGACAGCCCCAACCTGTCGGTCAGGTGATCCAGAAAATCTTTCAGCGTGCCATTCCATTTCATTTGTATGGCGTTGATATTCAGGGGGCTTGCGCCGGCCACAGAAACATTTGCACTCGGCGCTTCATCGGCAACACCGGTCACCGGAGGCAAGCGACGCACACCGGAGGCATCCGTCGCTACAGCGCTGGCATACACATCGGGCTGAATCCGCACTGGCATACCCACCATCTGGCTCAAACGTGCGGCCACGGTTGAAATACTGGCCTGCTGCGAACGGTCGGCAAAATTCAGGGTGTAGTCCTGATAAAAGACTTGCGGCAATTTGTCGTCTGCATTCACAGGCACCATGACGGCCCCCACCCAAGACTTCGAGGTTTTTCGCATGACAGGCATCTGTTTCTGCTCGTTCGCCTTGTTCTCCGCGTAGCGACTGCTGCCACGCATCTCTTCAACAGGTGCCTCCAGACGCGGCCTGACCTTGCCGACCGCTGTCGCACCGGCTTCAAGCTCTTTGTCTGTGGACTGCTGAATGTTGGGACCAGTACAGGCAGCCGACATAAAAGCCGCCACAATGGCTGCATAAACTTTTTTGGGGATAGATTTCATGTTATTTGCATCCTTCAGCCTGATCACCCAAACGGGTAACTCGTATCAACGGTGGCGTGTTCTGATAAAGGCATGCCTCAAGCGGATATTGGGAATCCCGAATGCCGGGTGTGTTGAGAACGCCCTCAATGGCCTGTTCAATGCTGCCGGTGTAGACCGCATGCGCCCCTACCATTACGTAGCGGTCCGCGTCCCAACGAAATGAATAGCCAGCCTCATTGGCCCAGCGCTTAAAGGCCTTGTCGATGCGCATATCCATCATTTTTACTTCCCACTGCGTCTCCACCGGCGCTTGTGCTTGCGCCCAAACCGGCATCAAACCCAACAAGCAAATGCTGCCAACGATCTTGTTACGTACACACATAAGCTCTCTCGACTCAAAAGATCAGACCATGCTGAAATTGAAAAAAAATCCCGGTTGATGTCTTGTGTATGCGCTTTGCGAAACACACAAAAAAATCACCAGACGCAAGTTCTCATTTAAATTCGCAGGGGTCTGTTAGAGATCCAACACTGTGCTTTTTTGTGGGTGGTACCCATAAGCACAGGACGAGTGCTATCCTTGAAGCCTGTTCAATTTCGCGGCCCTGCAGGCCGCTTCCTGTGTGAGTGATCTACCCCTTTGGCTGCAGATCGTGCTGCTGCTGTTTCTGCTGGCCCTGTCGGGCTTTTTTTCGATTTCAGAAACCAGCATGATGGCCATCAACCGCTACCGGCTTCAGGCCAGGGTGCAACAAGGAAGCCGGGCGGCCGCGCTCACAAAAAAACTGCTTTCACAAACGGATCGCCTGCTCTCCACACTGTTGCTGGGGAACAATATTTTGAACACCGCCATTACTGCGGTGGTAACCTCGCTAACCATACAGTGGTATGGCAACAGCGAAATGGCCTTGGGTATCGCCACTGCCGTGGTGGCTTTTGCCATTATTATTTTTGCGGAAATCACCCCGAAAGTCATTGGTGCGGCGCACCCTGAAAAGGTAGCACTGCCAGCCAGTTTTTTACTCACCCCCTTCATGAAGCTGTTTTCACCGGCCGTGTGGTTGATCAACCTGTTTGTCGCCCGCCTGATGAAAAGCCTCGGCCTGTCCGCCACTGCCGGCAATGACAACAACGCGTTGAACATGGAAGAGTTGCGTTCCATGGTGTTGGAGTCTGGTCACTTCCTGCCGCAAAAACCCAAATCCATTTTGCTCAACCTCATCGAACTTGAAGACCTCACGGTCGATGACATCATGACGCCACGCTCAAAAATGGAATTCCTCAACAACACACATTCGCTTGAGGTGCTTAGCCACCAAATTTCCACTGCACATCACAACAAACTGCCCATCATCAAGGGCGATTGGCGAGATGTCGCCGGCATTTTGCATGTGCGCAGTGCCCTGTCCCTTTTTATGGCGCAGGAATTCGACGAGGAAAATCTGCAAAAAATGCTGACCCCGGCGTATTTCATTCCGACCGGTACGTCAGCCCTGCAGCAATTGAATTTTTTTCAGGAAAACCGAGAGCGTCTGGGCTTGGTGGTGGACGAGTACGGCGAGGTGATGGGTTTGGTCACGCCGGAAGACATTCTTGAGCAACTGATCGGTGAATTCATTTCTCGTGCGCCCTACTCAGAACATTTGGGCCACAAGGAAGGCGAGACCGAACCGGGCGCTCTCAACGTGATTGTCGATGGCAGCCTGCCACTGCGAAAACTCAACCGCCTGTTTCAACTGGATCTGCCGCTGGATGGTCCGAAGACCCTCAATGGTCTGGTGTTGGAACACCTTCAGGAAATCCCCGAAGCGGGCACCAGCGTAAAAATCGGCGATGTAGTGATTGAGGTAGTGCAATCGGCCGATAAAAGTGTAAAAACTGCCCGACTGCACAAGGTCGGATCAAAGGCAAAAGCGAGAAACCAATGAACATCGAACAGGAAAACAGCCTGAGTTCAGGACTGCTGCGCGCGCTGGTCAATGCCCGTCAGATTACGCTTGAAATGGCGCACCTCACTGAGCAAACCGCCAACGCCAAAGGCTTTGCGGTGCATGACTGGATGCTGCAGCAAAACACCCTGAACTCGCCTCTGGCAGCGCGCCTGACCGCGGAGATGTACAACACGCCACTGCTGGACCTTGACGCCATGGGGCAGGCCACCGTGGCCCAGCTCACCGCACAACAGATCACCCAGATTCACAACCTCGGCGCGTTGCCGTTGCAAGTTCGCGCAGACCGCATTGCAGTGGCCATGGCCGACCCCTGCGATCTGATGCGCCTACAGAACATTGGACGCATCACCGGCCTGAAACCCTTCGCTGTGGTGGTTGAGGCAGACAAACTCGCGCTGCGTTTGCGCGCCTGTGAGCCCACCCCGGCAAGCGGCGACTCAATTGACTCACCGGGCGCTGACATACAGCCAAGCGATCCGGCGGCCGCCACGCGTTTCCTGCAAAAATATCTGCTGCAAGCCTTGGCAGACGGAGCGTCTGAAGTGCATCTTGAACCCCAGGGCAATGTTTACCGCTTACGCTCCAGAGGCACTCAAGGCATGAAATTGTTGGCGGAATTGCCAAATGCCGCCGGAGAGAACATCAATGACATGCTGGAAAACCAACCCTGCTTTGAACTCAACACAAAAACCGCTGAACCTGTGGTCTTTGATGTCCTCAGCATTCAAAGCCAGCATGGGGTGCGGCGGGTTTTACGTCGCAGCGTCACCATTCAGGGGCTTCCCACACTCGACGAACTCGGTCTGAACGGTGTTGAAATCAATACAGTGCGTAGGTTTCTAAACCAGACAGAAGGTCGGATCTGCGCAGTCAGCGCCAACGACACCGCCCGGCAGGTTCGTATGTTGTATGCCCTGGCCACGGAACTGGATGCGCAACATCTGAACATCTTCAGTCTCGAGTCCCCCATTGCAGGGGCGCTGAGCGGGTGCACTCAAATCACAATGCAATCTTTAGACTTGTCAATCAACGACGAATTGCTGAACTTGTGTCTGCAACAGTCGCCAGACATCCTGATGATCAACGCACCTGAAAAATACCTCTCCGCGGCGGGCCTGCAAAAAGTGTTGGCCTGGGCTTGCCTGCCGGGTCACTGCCTGCTGCTGGGCGTGCACAATGCACTGCAAA
>JAJTDO010000098.1 GCA_021300475.1 Burkholderiales bacterium
ATTGCCAAAACCTTCGCTTCGCGTCGCTGACACCCGATCAAATGCCTCAATGGCCACGGCGCGGGCGGCTGATGTGAGCTGCATGCCAGCATCTGCAACCATGGTTTCAAAAATGACGCAGAGTTGCCGTGCATCGTAGTCGTTGAACGCCAAAAAGCGGGTGAATCTGGATTTCAATCCTGGGTTTGATGCAATGAATTCCGTCATTTTTTCTGTGTAGCCCGCCACGATGACCACCAGTGTTTCGCGCCTGTCCTCCATTAATTTGATGAGCGTTTCAACCGCTTCCGAACCGAAGTCGTTTTCGCCGCGCACCAAGGCATAGGCCTCGTCAATGAACAGAACACCATCTTCGGCCTGATTGACCACGCGTTTGACCTTCAGCGCGGTTTGACCCACATAAGCCGCCACGAGGCCGCTTCGGTCAGTCTCCACCAAATGTCCTTTTCGTAGCACGCCAAGGGCTTTAAAGATTTTTGCCAGCAAACGTGCAATGGTGGTTTTTCCTGTGCCCGGGTTGCCATAAAAAACCATGTGCCGGGTAATGTCCAACGTAGGGAACCCCCGGGTTTGCCTGAGCTTGTTGAGCTTGAGCAAATTTACCAAATTAAAGACCTCTGCCTTGACCGGTTCCAGGCCCACCAAGCGGTCGAGCTTTGCCAGCAGGCTTTCCACGGTTTCTTCCGGTTCTGCTGCGTTGCCCGCCAGCGTAGCGCGTTGCACAACGGCATGCCGCTGTTCGGTCTGGTCGCTGACCAAGGTTTCAGGCAGCAAGGCGGGCAGTTGTGGTGGCGTATTCGGGGTATTGGATTCCAGCATGACTTCCAGGGCTTTGTATTTTTCGTGGGCTGTTGCTTGCAGGCCCGGGTGCTGTTGCAAGGCCCAGTGGGCCAGGCGCAGCATCATGGTTTTTAACAGCGGCGCATGGGCGCTGCGGTGCTCAGTATCAAACCGCTCCAGCAAGCGCACTGTCAGGGGGGCTGGTTCGAGAATGAAGGTCAGTGTGTCTGCGTAGTCTGGGCGGTTAATCAGTTCCTGCCACAAGCGCATGTGGGCTTGTACGCTGTTGTCGCTGGGTTCCTCGCCTTCGATGGTGGCAATCAGGTCTTCAAACGCCTTGATGAACAGACCTTGCTCGTAGCTGAGTTTCTCCGGGTTTCGCCACAGCCATTGCAGCAGATAATAAAAGTCGTTGAGCAATTGGGCAAAAGCAGTTGCCTTTACCGGGGACTGGCTGCCACTTTCTGCCATGGCTTCCAAGAGCGCATGCCCACTGTGGTGATGGAATTTACGCAGGTCGGCTTCGAATTGGGTGAATGCGGGTGTCATGCGGTAAATTATAGATTCAATGCTCCACGGAATACGTGTTTTGTTGATGGGTTTTTAATCTGGCGTCATTTTTTGTTAAAGTTAATCTTGGTTAAAAAATCACGATCTAACACTTTTTTCCCCTTATTCACCCTTCCTGCAGTGCGGTTAAAGGCATAACGTTTCGATATATCTCTGATCTGCATTTGCAACAGATCGGCTAATGGTTGGTTCGAAGAAAAAAACGACTGGAAGGGTTGGTAATGGGTGCCTTTGATTTCTTGTATGCCGGACAAAACATTGCATTGAGCGATGCATTGCGTCAAATGAAAAACGCAGCGTCTGCGGGTGATTGGAACAACGTTCGCCTGGGAAGCCTTTCAGAACTGGGTGAGAGTCACCGTCAGGTGGCCTCAGACATTAACGGCTTGGTTTCTTGCCTGCTTGAAAAAATTAACGGACTGCAAAAGCAATCTGACGAACGCGAAGCGACACTCAACAAGTTTGTGACTGCGCAAACTGAAATGAGCGTTCAACACAACGACCACGGCATTATTTCAAGCAAGATCGACGAAGATGCCTTTACCGGTCAATTCCGCACAATGGCAAAAAACGTCAATGACATGGTGCAAGCGCACATTGATGTGAAGATGCGCATGGTGGATTTGGTGACGCAGTATTCCAAGGGCGATTTCAGTCAGTCCATGGCGCAATTGCCGGGGCAAAAGAAAAAAGTGTCTGATGCGGTTGTAGCCGCCAAATCGGCGATGGAATACAGCGCCACCGAACTGACCAAATTCGTATCGGCGCAAATGGAAATGAGTCGTCAGCACAATGACTTCGGCATTATTTCCCACAAAATCAACGAAGAGTCTTTTTCTGGTCAGTTCAAGGAAATGGCCAAATATGTCAATGACATGGTGCAGGCGCACATCAATGTGAAAATGCGCATGGTTGAATTGATCACGCAATATTCAGGCGGAGATTTCAGCCAGGACATGACCATGTTGCCAGGTGAAAAGCGCAAGGTGTCAGAGGCAGTTCAAAATGCCAAGAAGATCATGGAATACAACTCAACAGAGTTGGCCAGATTCATTGCTGCGCAGGCTGAAATGGCAATACAGCACAACGACTTCGGCATTATTTCCAAGAAAATCGACGAAAACTCTTTTAGTGGTAACTTCAGGGACATGGCGAAAAATGTCAATGACATGGTTCAGGCGCACATCAATGTGAAAATGCGCATGGTGGATCTGATTACCAAGTACGCCAACAACGACTTTAAGGACGACATGGCCGATTTGCCCGGCGAAAAGCGCAAGGTGTCGGAATCGGTTCAGGGTGCAAAGCGCATCATGGAAACCACCTACGAAAGTTTGACGGATGTTGTGCGTGTTCTCTCCGCGTTGGCCACCGGCAACATGACACAGACCATTGAGCGTAACTACACCGGTATTTTTGGCAAGGTGAAAGAGGACGTCAATTTAACCATTACGCGTTTGGCGGCAGTTATTAGCGAAGTCAGAACCAACGCCGACACGCTTAACCACGCGGCCATGGAAATTTCCAGAACTTCACAGTCGATTTCCAATGGTGCCAGCGCGCAGGCGGCCGGTGTCGAGGAAGTGTCTTCTTCGGTTGAGGAAATGGCGGGCTCTATCAAACAGAACAGCGACAATTCCCGCATCACCGACCAGATTGCAACCAAGGCGGCCACAGAGGCCAAAGAGGGCGGTCGGGCCGTGTCGGAAACGTTGCAGGCCATGAAAGCCATTGCCAACAAAATCAGCATTGTGGATGACATTGCCTACCAGACAAATCTGCTGGCACTGAACGCAGCCATTGAAGCGGCTCGCGCTGGTGAACATGGCAAGGGTTTCGCAGTGGTGGCCACAGAGGTCAGGAAACTGGCGGAGCGTTCGCAGATTGCAGCCCAAGAAATTGGTGAGTTGGCGGGCAGCAGCGTTCGCATGGCCGAAAAAGCCGGTGGCTTGCTGGAGCAGATGGTGCCGGCAATTAACCACACATCCGACTTGGTGCAAGAAATTACGGCGGCTTATGACCAGTTTGAACCAGCAGACCCAGCAAAATGCAGCAGCCTCTGAAGAGTTGGCCGCCACGGCAGAAGAAATGAGCACTCAAGCCAGACACTTGCTCGATTTGATGGCGTTCTTCGTGGTGAAGGATGGTGCGGCTGCCCAGTCTGCCCGCAACGACAACCATCACCACCAGAGTTCAGGTGGCGGCGGTTACGGTGGTTCGACGATGTCCAGCCAGCGGCTGGTGTCTAACGGCGGACGCAAACAGTCTGCCGCCATTGACGATTTCAGCGAGTTCTAAGCACCGACTTCGCTGTTGCCCGTTGTTCTGATTTACCCAGCAACCTGCGTTGCGCCAGTCTTTCCTGGCGCAGCGACAGGTGCTCACTTTGTTGCCACGCGGTTTGTATCAGTTGCTTGGCTTGGGCAAGCGCATTGGGTGCCTGCTTGGTCAAGGTGTTTGCAAACTCAATGGCTTGCGCCATCGGATCTTCATCAACTCTTGTCAGCAACCCCAGCTCCAAGGCTTCTGTGGCGCTGAGTTTTTTGCCCGTCATCATCAGCTCCTTTGCAACATCCATGCGCACCAGTTCGCGCAGCAGCGTGGGGCCGCCCATGTCTGCGATCAACCCCCATTTGATTTCCATGACCGACAACTGGCTGTCTGTGTGTGCAAAACGAAAATCTGCCCCCAGCGCCAATTGCATGCCTGCGCCATAGCAGTGGCCCTTGACCACGGCAATGACTGGAACCTTCAAGTTTCGCCACCCCATGCTCCATTGCTGAAACAGGTTGGCAAATGGCCAGAACAGTTTTAAGTACAACAGCGCTGCAACACCGGGACGCTTCATGATGGAGGGGAAATCCAGCCCTGAGCAAAACGAGCTGCCTTCCCCTGTGATAATGACAGCGCGGATGGCTTTATTTTTTTTCAGTATTTTCTGGGCCTGTGCGATGCCCTTTAACGTTTGTTCATTCACTGCATTGTGTTTTTCAGGGCGTGTGAGTTGAACGATTGCCAAGTTGCCGTCACACTGAAGACTAACGGCTGGTGTCAGCTGTTGTGAATGAGACTTAAGCGTGCTTTGGTTGCCCATGCTGAATTTGCCAATTCTTGATCTGTTTGTTGATTGATGAAGATACCTGTTTTTTGATGGTATGGGTTTTGCGTGAATCAACGACTTAAGTGTGTGTTTGGGAGAAGTTCATGTTTCAACAGGTCATCCGTTTCAGCCTTGTTTTCGTTTTGCTTTCGCCTGTGGCCGGTTTTGCTGCCGCGCCGGATTTAACCGAAGGTGATCCTTTGGAAAGCACGGTTTGGCCAACACTTAAAAAAGAGTTTTTCCCACCGAACACCCCCGTTGAGTTTGATGCACGGGTCAAGGTTGAAGTACCTAAATTTGCTGACGATGCAATGAATGTTCCTGTCACTGTGGATGCATCGGCTTTGCCCAATGTTAAAAAACTGGTGATTCTGGTGGATAGAAACCCGATCCGCAAGGTGTTGGAGTTTGTGCCGGAAGGCGTGAAGCCCAGCCTTTCTTTCCGGTTCAAGTTGGAGCAGGCCAGCCCCATACGGGCAGCAGCCTTGACGTCTGATGGCGTCTGGCACGTGGGTTCGGCACAAATTGACGCCTCCGGCGGTGGTTGCACAGTGTCTGGTGCCAGCAGAAAAGACGGTTCATGGAGCAAGACCCTGAATCAGGTGGCGGCACGCAAGTTTGAGGTGCCCGGCGGGCAGCAAGGCAGTTTGCGCTTAAGGTTGCGGGTTCTTCACCCCATGGACACTGGTTTGGTGGCTGGCATTCCTTCGTTTTTTATCAAGCAGATGGCGCTGAAAGATGCAGACGGCAAATTGCTTGCCACGGTGTACCCGTTTGAGCCGGTGTCTGAAAACCCCTTGTTTTCTTTTGATTTTGACCAAGCGCCCGCTGGTCCGATTTCTTTGGAAGGCAAAGACAACAACGGCAACCTGATTGCAGTCAGGGGGCTTTGATGCGTGGTGTTTTTTTTGTAAGTACGCTTTTTTTCGTTCTTTTTTCGGGCTGTACCTCAGTGAAGCAAGTGTCACAAAATGTTGCACATCTAGAGCTCCCCGAGGTTGCTTTGCCTACTGTAAATATTGCAACCCGCGACTACGGCTTGAAAGTATCAGCATTGCCTGGCGGCTGGCAGTTGGTTGCAGGCGCCAATGACGATTTCTCGATTGCCAATGGCTGCAACATTATCAATACTGGCTTTTTGCCCTATGAAGGCGGGGTGCTGGTCATCAATACTGGCGTTTCCCTGCAATACGGTGAACAACAGCGCCGCCTGATTGAATCGAAAAGCGGTCGTCCTGTGCGACAGGTTCTGGCGCTTAATTTGCACCCGGATTATTTTTTCGGTCACCAAGCCTATGCAGACACCGTACGACTTGCCACCGCAGAGACCATGGCCGGCGCCACCCGCGAGGGCGGTGCCTATGCTGACAATCTCTACCGCTTGTGCGGCGACTGGATGAAAGGCACGGAATCCACACCGCCAGCGCTTCAGTTGTCTCCCGGCATGCTGACTGTAGGTGAAAGAACACTGGAACTCATTGAGTTGAGCGGTCACACAGACTCCGATCTCGTGGTGTTTGACCGTCAAAACGGCGTGATGTGGGCGGGCGGGTTGGTTTTCAACGACCGGGTACCCACCATGCCGCATGCCAGGTTGGCGCCTTGGCTGGAGAGCCTTGAACGCCTGAAAAGTTACCCTGTGAAGGTGCTCGTTCCCAGTCACGGCCCCATTTCCGATGGTTCCAAGGCAATTGACCAGACGCTGGACTATTTGCGTTGGCTCGATGGCTTGTTCACCAGCGCAGCAAACCAAGGGTTGGAAATCAATCAGGTCATGCGCTTGCCCATTCCCGAGCGGTTTTCGAAAATGGCGGCAATGCCGGCTGAGTATCACCGAACGGTTGCCACGCTTTACCCCGCGTATGAAACCGCTGCATTCGGTCGCTAGGTTGAAATTTTTCCTGTGTTTTCTTGTGTGGGTGTTGAGCCCGCTGCAAGTGTTTGCACACCACACCGTGCTCCAGGGGCGTGACTGCTTCAACCGTTGGGGCAGCGACACAGCGCTGTGGGTGTGTGGTCATCAACAAATTTCTTCCGACAACAACGCGCATTTGGCCGCCAGAATTCAGGCCTTGGTGGTCAGGCTTCCCGACGCTGTTGTGGTGGTGGACCCTGGGGCGACCTACCGGCAAGGCCGTGCCTTGGCTAGAGATTTAGTCCGCGTATTCCCCGCGCAGCGCTACTGGATTGTTAACTCGCGGGCACAAGCAGACCATGTCATGGGCAGCGATGGTTTGCGCAAGGGTTTGCTCCGCCGAGGAATACCCGCCAACCGAATTGGCGTGCTGTCCGGCGCAGTGACTCAAGGCTTGATGTCGCAGCGTTGCCCTGATTGCCTGCAACGCTTGAGAAGGGAGTTGGGCATGCGCGACATGCGTGGCACTGAAATTCTCATTCCCCTTGCAGCGTCATTTACAACGCCGCTGGAGGGAGATTCGTCCAGCGGTCTGGTCTTTTCGCTGACCCGTGAACTGGCGTTTTCCGAGGATTTGCTGGTTCGGCACGCCAGTGGTCAATGGAGGTGGCTAGGCGTTTTGGTCGATGATCGAATACCCGACCTGCAACACGGCTCTGCAAGGGACCGCCTGAAGTTTTTGAAGGCTGTAGAAGCCGACACACAGGCGCGCTGGTTGTTTGGGTCTTTTGGTGAGGTTCAACAGACACAGCTTGCCGCTCAAATCCAGTATTTCGAGTTATTGTTGAACGCAGCCTCCGCAACACTGGAGGGGGGCGCCGATTCAATTGCCGCCTTGGCTGCGCTTCGTAAGGTGCAGGCTTGGCCGCTGCCTCTCAGTGATTCAGAAAAACGTACCCACGAATTGAACTTGCAGCGCCTTGTCCGGCAAGCGGAAGAAGCGCTGTTTTAAGGAAAGCAAAATGACAATCCAGGTATTGGCCTTTGATGTGTTTGGCACAGTGGTGGACTGGCACAGCGGGGTGGCGCGTGAAGTGGACGCCCTTAATTTGGCCGTGAGTGCTGCCGAGTTTGCCCTGCAGTGGCGCGCCGGTTACCAGCCCGCCATGGCGCGTGTCAGAAGCGGTGAACTTGGCTGGACGAAAATTGATGACCTGCACCGCTTGATTCTTGACGAACTTTTGCAACGTTATGGCATAACCCATTTGAGCGAAACACAGATTTCCCGCTTGAACTCTGCATGGCACCGCCTTGACCCGTGGCCAGATGTTTTGCCGGCCTTTGAGCGCCTGAAGAAACGCCATGTGGTGTGCAGCCTGTCCAATGGCAATTTGAGTTTGCTCACCCACATGGGGAAATGGGGCGGCTTGCCATGGGACTGTATTTTGTCTGCAGAAGTCTTTCATGCCTACAAGCCCGATCCGCGTGCTTATCTCGGTGTGGCGGAGGTGTTTTCAGTGGCTCCGTCAGAGGTGTTGTTGGTGGCAGCTCACCAAGACGACTGTGACGGCGCCAGGCAGGCGGGTTTGCAGACAGCGTATGTGGAAAGACCCCGAGAGTTTGGACAAGGGCAGGTCAAGCCTTGCCCACGGCATGCAAGCAACACATTTCATTCCACAGACTTGCTGGATCTGGCGGATCAGTTGGGCTGCTGAGGCAGTTTTCCGGCAAAGAGGGGGGTAGCCTCATTAGGGGGTGGGTTGGTGTAGGTCAAAGCCTTACATTTACTCCATCGCGTCTCGGCGCACCAACCTCTCAGTGAAGGATTCCAAATGAACCACGTCAGCTTATCCATTCTCGCCATCGGTATTGCCGCTGTATTTTCAAACCCTGTTTCTGCTGCTGAAGGCAGCCTGAACGGTTGGGGCAAGGCGTACGCAGAAGCCGCCACAAAGCAAGCGCAAGCCAAAGCCAGCGCAGATGCCATGCTGACAGTCAAAGCCGCCGGCCCAGACAGCTCAGGTGCAAAAGCGGCTGCCGACAAAGGCAGCGCTGCCCTACAGTCTGGCGTTGAAAAAGGCAAGGAAACCATCACGGCGACCAGTGAAAAAGTAAAGTCTGCCGCCAGTGGCCTCGCAGCGAAAGCGGCTGAAAGCAGATCGGGGGCTGAAAGCGTTTCAGTCGGTGCAAAGTTCGATGCCAGTTCCAATGCATCTTTAGGCCGCAGTGCCACAGCCAGCGCAAAAGCTGCCGGTGAAGTGATGGCTTTGGTGGGTCAAAGCAAGCCTTCAGCAGCCAAACCAGAAGCACCCAAGGCCGATGCCCCGAAGATGGATGCACCTGCAGCCGATGCAAACAAGCCTGCTGACACCACCAAAACTGCAGATGGCAGCAAGCCTGCAGAGGGAAACAAAACAAGCGAATCCAGCAAGACTGCAGATTCCGGCAAGCCCGCGACGTCTAATAACGGTTCCACAGCCAACGCAAGCCTTCAGGCTTCAGTCGGTGTTTCAGTGGGCGCTGGTGAACGTAAAGCCAATGTTGAACGTCCTGCGGTGTCTCTTTTCGAGCGTCCACAGGCATTGCTTGAGCGTCCAGCCGGTTTGATTGATCGTCCGTTGGCAGTCTTGGATCGCCCGAGCTTCACCCGTCCTGAGCGTGTTGGCGGACTGCTGCGTTAATTGATGTTTTTTCCGAGGCAATGATAAACAAGCCAGCGCAGATGACGGTTGCAGCGAGCAATCTTCTGCGCCAGGCCCATAAACAAGCCGCCCAGCAAAATCATTGCCACGGGCGGTTTTTCTTTTGTTTTCCAACGACCGAGCCCGCTAGCAGCAGGACTTGCTGCCTGCCCAAGCTTTCTGCTGTCTGGCCATCAAGTTCCACGCAACATGCATGGCGACCGATGCGCTGAGCGCTAGGGCTGCATTCACGTCCAGGAGTTGTGTGCCGCATGTGTTTTCATTCGGGTGTTCTTTGCTGTAAGACGTCGTGCACAATGCAGTGGTTCTGCAATGCGTCTTTGCGCTTTGTTGGGCTTGTGATTAAATCACGGAGTATTTACATTTTGAATAACAACAAGGCGGACTTTTTACTTCGCATCACTTTTAGGGATTGCTGCTCTCATGGCCAATGAATTGCCTCTGTTTTACCGTGACCTGGTTCCATTTGATTCAACCGCTCACGCATCGCTGACATTTCCAAAAACACTGACCAATTTTAAATTTGCTGCTCAAACCAACTTGATTCCTGTTTTCATTGGTGAGTTGGCGGATGCTTCTCGTCACTATCCATTGGTCTTTATTCCAACCGGTGAAAATCAGGCACCTGTTTTAACGGCTGTGGTAGGTGTGGGCGATGGTGTAAACCGTTTTGTAAATGCGGACGGACAGTGGCGTGAGGGCTGCTACATTCCGGCGTATGTGCGCCGTTACCCCTTCATTGCATTGCGAAATGACAACAACGCGGATGCTCAACTGAGTTTGGGTTTCGATAAAAGTGCTGAAGGCTTGGGTGCCCCAGACGGCGATATACTGGTGGATGAGGGTGGTAAGCCCTCTGAGCGTCTGGAAAAAATTATGCAATTCGAAGCGGAGTTTCAGCGCAACGCTGATGTGACCCGCGAAATGGCCAAGCAGCTTCAAGCGGCTGGTGTGTTGGAAGAATCCAATTTGCAGATGCAATTACCTGGCAGCACTGAGGCTAAAACAGTGTCTGGTTTTTTAATGGTGAATGAAAAACGTTTGCGTGAATTGGCTGACGACAAGGTGCTGGGTTTGTATAAGTCTGATTGTCTTGCCTTGGCCTATGGTCATTTATTTTCTTTGGGCAACATCAGCAAACTGATGAACAATGCCTGATTTTTAGGGGCGCGAAATTGACTGCATTATTTCCGGGCCGGCAGTTCGCTGTGCGAACAGCCTGAATGCCCCAAAAATAATTCGGTCAATTTCACGCTGTAACGGGTATTTTTTAGTCACGCACCTATGAGCACCAAAAATACGCAAGCCCCACCCAACAGCGTAAAATTGCAAGACACAACCCCACGGACCCAAATTCAGATGACCCGCTCCCACAATAGAACAGCTGCCCAACTTCGCCCCATCACCATAGAAAGAAGTTATACCCGCCATGCGGAAGGTTCTGTCCTTGTAAGCTTCGGGGATACAAAAGTGCTTTGCACCTGCAGCGTAGAAGCCAAGGTACCGGGGTTTCTGAAAGGCCAGGGCCAAGGCTGGGTCACCGCTGAGTATGGCATGTTGCCACGCTCCACCCACAGCCGCATGGACCGAGAAGCCGCCAAAGGAAAACAGTCTGGGCGTACACAGGAAATTCAACGGCTCATTGGCCGTTCGCTGCGCGCAGCCATCGATATGAAAGCCTTGGGCGAGAATACCCTGAAAATAGATTGCGATGTCATTCAAGCCGACGGCGGTACCCGAACCGCAGCCATCACCGGCGCCATGGTTGCCGTGGTGGATGCCTTGAGGTGGATGCAGTCGCAGGGCATGATACAAACACTGCCCATCAAGCATTTTGTGGCGGCGGTTTCTGTGGGCGTGGTCAATGGCGAGCCTTGCCTTGATTTGAATTATGAAGAAGACTCCAACTGCGACACCGACCTCAATGTCGTCATGACTGACGCAGGTGCGTTTGTTGAAGTGCAGGGCACCGCTGAAGGCGAGCCGTTCAGTCATGCTGAACTCAACGCCTTGCTTGAGTTGGCCTGTTCGGGCGTCACGCAACTCAATGCAATTCAAAAGCAGGTTTTGGGTCTTTGAAAGGTAATTGATGACTCGGTGGGTATTGGCCAGCAACAATGCAGGCAAGTTAAGAGAGTTTGCGCAGTTGTTTGCGCAGGCGCAAATAGACTTGATTCCCCAAGGACAACTCAACATCAGCGAGGCGCCTGAACCCTACAACAGCTTCATTGAGAATGCCTTGGTCAAGGCTCGCCATGCAAGCCGCTGTTCCGGCCTGCCCGCATTGGCAGACGATTCCGGGCTGACAGTCCGTGCGCTGGGGGGGGCGCCGGGCGTGCTGTCTGCGCGGTATGCGCAGCTTGAAAATGGCGAGAAGTCAGATGCTGCCAATAACCTGAAATTGTTGGAGGCCTTGACTGAGGTTCAAGACCGGTCCGCAAGTTTTGTTTGTGTTCTGGTGTTCGTCAGGCATGCTGAAGACCCCAATCCGCTGATTGCCCAAGGTGCCTGGCACGGTGAAATTGCGAAACAGGCCAGCGGAGAGGGCGGCTTCGGTTACGACCCCTTGTTCTACTTGCCGCAGTTGGGTTTGAGTGCGGCGCAGTTGCCTGCGATTTTAAAAAATGCGGTCAGTCACCGCGGACAGGCGATGGTCAAGTTAATGGATAACTTGCGGGACCACAAACTTGTCTGACGCCACCATACAGTTGTTTACCCGCGGATCGCTGCAACTCACCGCCTCTCCGCCGCTGGCACTTTATATTCATTTGCCTTGGTGCATACGAAAGTGCCCTTACTGTGACTTCAATTCACATGAAGGCTCGAAAGGCCAAACAGAGCTGCCTTTTGCGCAATACATTGATGCGCTGATTGCAGACCTGGACATGCAGTTGCCCAAGGTGTGGGGTAGAAAACTCTGGTCAATTTTTATTGGCGGTGGTACGCCTTCACTGTTTCCACCCCAGGAAATAGACCGCTTGCTGTCTGCTGTGTTTGCGCGCTTTGGCCCACCCACCAGTGGCGAAATCACCATGGAAGCCAATCCGGGAACGTTTGAACAAGCGCGGTTCCGCGCGTTCCGTGCTGCCGGCGTCACCCGACTTTCCATTGGTGTGCAAACCTTCAATGAGCAGCATTTGCAGCGGCTCGGGCGTGTGCATGATGCAACGCAGGCCCGTCAGGCTGCTGCGCTGGCTGGCGAAGTCTTTGAAACCTTCAACATTGATTTGATGTATGCCTTGCCTGATCAAACACAGGAACAAGCCTTGCAGGACATTGAAACAGCGCTGAGCTTCAATCCGCCGCACTTGTCGTTGTATCAACTCACCATTGAGCCCAACACCGCATTTGCAGTGCACCCACCCACCTTGCCAGACGATGACACCCAAGCAAGCGTTGAGGAAGCGGTCAGAGAGCAGGCCCGTGCCGCTGGTTTGCGGCGCTATGAAATTTCCGCTTTTGCGAAAGCAGGGCATGAATGCCGACACAACCTGAACTATTGGCAATTTGGCGATTATCTTGGCATTGGGGCGGGTGCCCATGCCAAGTTGTCGTTTCCCCAGCAGATTCTGCGCGAGGTTCGGGTACGCCAACCCATGGCTTACATTGAAAAAGCGCTTGCCGGCGATGCCTTGCTGGAAAGCCGCGTTTTAAAGGCAGCAGAATTGCCGTTCGAATTTGCACTCAACGGCTTACGCCTTATTGATGGTGTGCCCGATGTGTTTTACCGGGAGCGTTGCGGCCGGCCACTCACAGATCTCACCCGCAGCCGTTTGCAGGCGGAGCAAAAAGGCCTGTTGCAGCCCGGCGATGTGCTCAAGGCAACAGACTTGGGCCTGCGTTTCCTCAATGATGTTCAACAGATGTTTCTGGACTAATTCAAATGTTGCCCGGCGGCAGGAAAGAAGCTTTCCTGCGCAGGAATTTCGAACCCCCAATCCGCTTGCGCACACGACTTGCGAATCAGCTCGAAAAACCCGTGCTGCAACTGTTCAGCCATGCGAATTTCAAAGCCATAACCTGTAACGGTGGCCATTTTCATCATGATGTCCGCGCCTCGGGTGTCGCTCAAAGGGTGTAACTCTATTTTCGAGACCACCAGAGGTTCTGGGCCCAATGGTAAGTTTGCGGGTTTTTCTGCAAACGGCGTTGCGAAATCGGCATTTTGAAGGGCGGCTTGGCGTGTCATGTCCAGAATGGCGGCTTTGGCGGGTTCTGCCAGCGGTCGGTCGCTGGTGATCATTGTGGTCATCATCTGGTTCAAAGAGGGAATCAGACGCAAAATCATGCGCCGTGTCAGCCAGCAGCGAATCTCCTGCCCATCGTTGGAGTTGATTCTGATCAGCAAGCGATCTTCTTCAGCCGAGTAGCCTAGTTGCAGTTGTTTAATGATCATATGCGCCTCCTCAGCGCAAAATTGAATTCTGTGTGCGACACCGTTTGAAAAATAGGGCGAACGCCCATCTTGAAATGCGGTGCTTTGTCCCTACCTACATTACAACAAATTTCAGTGTGAAACACGGGAGCCTACAATGCGAATGGATAAGTTCACCACTAAATTTCAGGAAGCGCTGGCCAATGCCCAGAGTCTGGCCTTGGGCAAAGACGCCGCCTACATAGAACCTTTTCACCTGTTGCAAGCATTGCTTCAGCAACAAGATGGCAGCACCCGGGGTTTGTTTGCCAAAGCCGGCACCAATTTAAACACCCTGACCAGCGGCTTGGCGCAACTCATCGCAAGTGCACCACAAGTGCATGGTAACCAAGGGCAAATGCAAATCAGCCGCGACCTCACCGGCCTGTTGAACCTGACAGACAAAGAGGCGCAGAAGCGCAACGACAACTTTATTGCCAGCGAGCTTTTTTTGTTGGTTGCCGTTGAAGAAAAAGGCGCCACAGGCAAGGTGATGCGAGAGTCCGGGCTTAGCCGCAAAGCCTTGGAAGCAGCAGTGGAAGCCATGCGAGGCGGAGCCTCCGTGGACAGCGCAGATGCCGAGAGCCAGCGCGAGGCGCTGAAAAAATACACCATAGACCTCACTGACAGGGCGCGTGCCGGCAAACTGGACCCGGTAATTGGCCGCGACGATGAAATACGCCGCGCCATACAAATCCTGCAACGTCGCACCAAAAACAATCCGGTGCTCATCGGAGAGCCCGGCGTTGGTAAAACCGCCATTGTTGAAGGTCTGGCGCAGCGCATCGTTAATGGCGAGGTACCTGAAAGCCTGAAAAGCAAACGTGTACTGACGCTGGACATCGCCCTGCTGCTCGCCGGTGCCAAATACCGCGGCGAGTTTGAGGAACGGCTGAAGGCCGTGCTCAAGGACATTGCCGCAGATGAAGGGCAAACCATCGTTTTTATAGATGAACTTCATACCATGGTGGGGGCGGGCAAGGCCGAGGGCGCAATTGATGCCGGCAACATGCTCAAGCCTGCATTGGCCAGAGGCGAGTTGCACTGCATTGGCGCCACAACCTTGGATGAATACCGCAAATACATTGAA
>JAJTDO010000099.1 GCA_021300475.1 Burkholderiales bacterium
AAACTCAGCCAGACCTTCATAGCCGGGCTCTTCAAGTATGGTGAGGTTGCAACGGTCAATGACATCAACCCCCAGACGGCGCGCATTGCTGACCAAATGACGGAAATGCGGATTCATTTCAGGTGCCCCGCCCGTCAGGTCAAGCAACTTGATCTGACCTTGCTCTAAAATGCGGATGACGGAGTCTATGGCTTCCAGGCTCATGAGCTCGGTGCGGTTGGGACCTGCATTCACATGGCAATGCACACAACTCTGGTTGCACAGGTAACCCAAATTCAGTTGCAAGGTGTCCACCATGCGTCGGGAAATGGCTGGAAAGCTGGTTTTGATTAAAAACTGGACGGTTGAGTGCAAAATGGTTCCCCTGCAGAAATATGGAGCGGGTGAAGGGGATCGAACCCTCGTCTTAAGCTTGGGAAGCTTCTGCTCTACCATTGAGCTACACCCGCAATAAACCTAATAGTAACAAACCTTTAAAGTCCCAAAGCGAAAAGGGCCAGAAAGAAATATATAGAAATGAAAATACTCGTAAACGGAGAAGAGCAACGGCTTGAGACCGGTGCCAATGTCCAGAACCTGATTGAACACCTGGGACTTGCCCACAAGCGCATCGCAATTGAGCGTAACCGTGAGATCATTCCGAAAAGTCTGTATGGTCAAACATTGCTGTCTGAAGGCGACTCACTGGAAGTGGTGGTTGCAGTGGGCGGTGGTTGAGCGCGGAATTTGCCCACAAAAAATATTTTTACCTCTAGGAAACAAAGCGTTATGACATATCAAGCTGCTTCGGACACATGGCGGGTCGGAGAAAGGTCTTTTTCCAGCCGATTGCTCATCGGCACGGGCAAATACGCCAGCATGGAAGAAACACGCTTGGCGGTGCAGGCCAGTGGCGCTGAAATTGTCACGGTTGCAATCCGGCGCACGAACATCGGGCAACATCCCAATGAGCCCAGCCTGCTTGATGCCCTGCCCCCGTCAGAATTTACCTACCTGCCCAACAGCGCAGGCTGCTACACCGCCGAAGATGCGATCCGTACCCTGAAACTGGCACGCGAACTGCTCGATGGTCACAATCTGGTCAAACTGGAAGTGTTGGGCGACCCCAACAACCTTTATCCTGACATGGCTGAAACCCTGATTGCCGCCGATGTGCTGGTCAAGGACGGCTTTGATGTCATGGTGTACTGCAGCGACGACCCGATTGCCGCCAAACGGCTTGAAGACCTCGGTTGTGCGGCCATCATGCCGCTGGCTTCGCTTATCGGTTCTGGCATGGGCATACTGAACCCATGGAACATCCAACTGATACTTGAGAAGGCCACGGTTCCCGTCATTGTGGATGCCGGAGTTGGCACGGCCTCGGATGCAGCCATCGCCATGGAACTCGGTTGCGCCGGCGTACTGATGAACACCGCTGTGGCCAAGGCACAAAACCCGGTACTCATGGGCGAGGCCATGAAACTGGGCGTGGCTGCCGGACGCATGGCTTTTCTGGCGGGAAGAATGCCAAAAAAGTTGTATAGTGCCTCCCCTTCTTCGCCCACAACGGGTGTTATTTCGTCAGCAAAGTAATCATCATGGACTCTCAAGAACCCGCACGCCCCCACATCCGCAGCTTCGTCAAACGCCGGGGGCACATCTCTGAAGCGCAAAAGCGTTATTTTCAGCACGGACTGCCGCAATGGGGCATTTCTTTTGAAAAAGCGCCGCTAGACGTTGTCAGTACCTTCGGTAAAGACGCCCCCCTGTGGCTGGAAATCGGTTTTGGCATGGGTGAAACCACCGCACAAATCGCCACTCAAAACAGTGATGTAAATTATCTGGGGGTTGAAATATTTACGGCGGGTGTGGGTTCCTTGCTGAAAAAAATTGACGAGCAGAACATCAAAAATATCCGCATCATTTCCCACGATGTGGTGGAAGTGCTGCAATTCATGATTGCCGATGCCAGCCTTGACCGTGTCATGGTCTATTTTCCCGATCCGTGGCCAAAGGCCAGGCATCACAAGCGCAGACTGATTCAACCTGGCTTTTTGTCGCTGCTGCTGCCGAAACTCAAACCTGGCGGCGTTATTCACTGCGCAACAGACTGGCAACACTATGCTGAGCAGATGCTGGAAGTGCTGAGTGCAGAAACCAGCCTGAAAAACACGGCTGAAAGCTATGCACAGCGGCCGGACACAAGGCCTTTAACCAAATTTGAAAACCGCGGCTTGAAACTCGGGCATGGCGTTTGGGACCTGATTTTTACAAAACTCCCCTAACCGAGTAATTACAACCCCAACGCAGATGGGCGATAACGTGATCTGACGTATCACAGCGCCCAGCCATGGTTGAAAACTCAGTAAACAACACAGCCGCTCCTCAGCCCATCCCCTCCAGACAGGGGCTGATCCTTATCGCCTGTGGCTTCGCGCTCGCCATTTCAATGCAAATTCCCCTGCTCTTGATGCTGTTGCCAAAGCAAGGTGCATTTCCAAGCCTGGAAAGCCTTCCGGTCTGGCTGGCCAACCTCGCTCCTTCGGCGGCAGACCAGCCGTGGACCCCCCTCTCAATTGCAATGTTAAGCAGCTTTTTCATCACCCTGCTGTTTGCCAGACAGGTGGTGCAACCCATCGAACAATTAACCGAGATAACCCGGGCACTCACCGGGCAACGCTATTCCCTGACCCCAAGCCGTTTTAAAACACCCGCAGTGGGTGCGCTTTCCAAAGCCTGCAATGAACTGCTGGAATCGCTGAAACAGCAGCAAACGGAGCATGAAAACCTGGCGTACGTGGACCCTATGACCGGTCTGCACAACAGGGCGTTTTTCGTAAAAGAAATCGACCGCATTCTGCAAGATGATTTTCATGAACTGGTGGTGGTGGTCTGGGACATCGACCGCTTCAAATCCCTCAACAACGTACTGGGCTTTGCTGCCGGCGACTACCTGCTTCGGGCCTTAGGCATACGCTTCAATGCATCAATGAAAGGCGCACGGGTACTAGCGCGCTTGAGCAGCAACACCTTTATCGCCGCCTTTTCAAATGAAGCCTTGCAAGCCCCTGAGCACTACGCGGAAATGGTGATCAGCGCCATGGCCGAGCCCGTCAGAATTTACGGACAACCGCTGGATTTGTCGGCCACCTGCGGCATAGCCTGCGCACCTATGGATGGCAGTTCTGCAGCCGATTTGATGCGCAGAGCGGAAATAGCCCAGTCCATTGCAAGGCATTCACGTTTAAGATGGCTGGCTTTTAAAAACCACTTTGAAATTCAATCCACCAGTAGACTGACGATGCTTTCCGAACTACGCGCCGCATTACAATGCCGGGGTCAGTTACAACTGTACCTGCAACCCAAACTGAACATGAGCACGGGAACCATCGAACAAGCCGAAGCCTTGGTGAGGTGGCAACACCCGCAACGCGGCCTGATTTACCCTGGCGAATTCATTCCCTTCGCCGAACAAACCGGACGCATCCATGAAATTACCCTCTGGGCCATTGAAGAGGCGCTGCTGCTGATTCAGTCGGTGGCTGAAATCAAGGACACCCGTATTTCCGTGAATGTTTCCGCACTCGACCTGCACCAACCGGACTTTGCTGACAAAGTGATTGCATTGCTGCACAACAGCAAGGTGGATCCCAGCCTGTTGTGTCTGGAAATCACGGAATCCAATGCCATGGAAGACCCGGACAGGGTGCTGGAGACGCTGAACCGTTTGCACGAACACCGCATTTACCTGGCCATTGACGACTTTGGCGCTGGCTACAGCTCTTTGGCCTACATGAAGCGGTTTCCGGTGGACGAACTCAAGATAGACCGGACTTTGGTGAGCGGGGCAAGACGCAACACCGACAGCGAAACCATTTTACGGTGCACCATAGAACTGGGGCACCACATGGGTATGCTGGTCACGGCAGAAGGTGTTGAAACCCTTGAAGAATACGGTGTACTGCAACATTTGGCTGTTGACCACATTCAGGGGTTTTTGGTGTCAAAAGCCATTCCCCTGGAACAATACAAGCTGTTTTGCCATGCCTTCAACAAACGGCAACTTCAAGCCGCCGGCGCGCTGTTTTCAATGGCTCCAATCGACCCAGTTGTAGTGGTGGGTCATTAATATCAACAAACCAAACACGATTCGATACCAAGCGAACACCTGAAAATCATGGGTGCTGATGTAGCGCAGCAACCAGCGCACGCAAATGAAGGCGCTGACGAAACTGGCTGCAAAACCAACAACAAACAAGGGCACATCGGCCACCGAGAGCAGTTGCCTGTTTTTCACCAATTCATACAAACTGGCAGCAATCAGCGTGGGCATGGCCAGAAAAAAGGAAAATTCTGCAGCCGCCCTTCTCGACAAACCCCAGACCAAGCCGCCCATGATGGTGGCCCCGCTGCGAGAAGTGCCAGGAATCAGTGCCAGAGCCTGCATCAGCCCCAAAGCAAGCGCGTCTTTGCCTGAAAGCTGGTCGATGCTGGAAATTCTGGGGGGGCGAACTTGATGCATCGCCCGCCGCTCTATCCATAAAATCAGGAAGCCGCCAACGATAAAGGCAGAGGCCACAGGCACCGGCGCAAACAGCACCGCCTTGATGGCCTTGCCAAACAACAAGCCCAAAATGGCGAGCGGTAAAAAAGCGGTGAGCAAATTAAGGAAGAAGCGGTTGGCCACAGGATCTCTACCCAGGCCTGCAACTGTGCTGACAATTTTTTTTCTGTATTCCCACATCACGGCGGCGATTGCGCCGGTTTGAATCACGATTTCAAAGAGCTTGCCCTTCTCGTCATTGAAGTCCAGCAGACTGCCCACAAGGATGAGGTGCCCCGTTGAGGAGATCGGCAAGAACTCGGTCAAACCCTCGACCAAGCCCAAAATAATCGCCTTCATTATTAAAACTGTATCCATGCGGTTCGTGTCTCTGTGCGAAGTGAAATAAAATGCAGTGAAATTGGCGAGCATGATATCAGCCAAACCTGCGCAGGTTTGGTTATCATCAGGCTGTAAAAGAGATTCTCACGGAAAATTTATGAAGCAGTATGACGTTGTCGTCATTGGCAGTGGATTGGCGGGCCTGACGGCCGCGTTGCAGCTGTCTGAAAAACTCAGGGTCGCCATTATTTGCAAGCGCGCCGTTTCAGACAGCGCCAGTCGCTGGGCCCAAGGCGGCATTGCAGCGGTGATCGACCCATCGGATTCCGTTGAAGAACATGTCAGCGACACACTGACGGCGGGCGGCGCCCTCTGCGAGGAGGCCGCTGTCAGGCACATCGTAACGCAATCGTCCAACGCCATTGACTGGCTGGTTCAGCAAGGTGTGCCGTTTTCAAAAGAAGACAGCGCCACCGGCTTTCATTTGACACGAGAAGGCGGGCACAGTCACAGACGCATACTGCATGTGGCAGATGCCACGGGCGATGCAGTTCAGCGCGTACTCGAAGCAAAGGTGCGCAATCATCCGCGCATCGAATTGCTGGAACAGCACATGGTCGTGGACTTGGTCACCGGCGACAGAATCAACATGCCAGACCAGCGGGTGCATGGCTTGTATGTGTTGGATGAAAGCAGCGGGCGGGTTCTGGCCATCAGCACCCCCTTTGTGGTGCTGGCCACGGGCGGTGCGGGCAAGGTCTATCTCTACACCACCAACCCGGACACCGCCACAGGCGACGGCACCGCAATGGCATGGCGGGCAGGCTGTCGCATCGCAAACATGGAATTCATACAGTTCCACCCCACCTGCCTGTATCACCCTTATGCAAAAAGCTTCCTGATTACAGAGGCGG
>JAJTDO010000002.1 GCA_021300475.1 Burkholderiales bacterium
TCGAGCTCTATGAGCTGGAAAAAGAGTGGGGCAAGGCAATAGAACAGGCAGACCGTCTGCGAGAATTGGGTGCCCCCATACCCTCCCGCGATCTGGCCCATTTTTACTGTGAGCAGGCAGACGCCTCCATGAAAGCCAATGATGTGCCTGGCGCCTCCTTGTTGCTTCAGGCAGCCCTGCTGGCACAACCGGACAACGTGCGTTGCTCGCTGATGCTCGGTGAACTGGAGCTTGGCAAAGGCAATTTGAACGAAGCCATTGCGCAGTGGCGTTCTGCGGAAAAACAGAATCCATGGTACTTGCCTCTCATAGGCGAACATCTCTGGAAAGCGTTTGAACAAAAGGGCGATATTGAAGGTGGTTTAGCGGCACTTGAGCAATATTGCACGCAATATCCCTCCATTGATTTGCTGAAGGTCTGGTTCAAGGCATTGAGCGACCACCGTGGTCCTGAAGAAGCCTATTTGCGCTTCCGCACTGAAGTGCGTCGCATGCCCAGTCTCTTGGGTTTGGACAAACTGCTGGAAGTGCAGTTGTCGCAGACCGAAGACGATGAAAAAGTTCAGGACTTGAAACTGATTCGTGAGTTGATGGCCAGACACACCGACAGGCTTGCCCGTTTTCGTTGCCACGCTTGCGGTTTTCAGGCCAAAAAGTTTTATTGGCAATGTCCGGGTTGTGCGAAGTGGGACGCCATGATTCCCCGTCGCGTTGAAGAACTGGATTTCTACCCGATTCCCGAAAGAAGCGCCTGAGCACATTGGTCAGGCAGCTACTTTGCAGGCATTGGCTTTTACCCGTTTCAAAAGGGCGCATGCTCGTGTGAGTTTGTTTTCTGGAGGCGTTAATGAACATCAGCAAAGAACAATTAAAAGGCGCTCGCATTCTCGTTGTGGGCGACCTGATGCTCGACCGCTACTGGTTTGGCGATGTCAGTCGTATTTCCCCTGAAGCACCCGTACCTGTGGTGCTTGTCGATCATTCAGACGAGCGCCTTGGTGGCGCTGCCAACGTGGCCAGAAACGCGGCCGCACTTGGCGCCACAACGGCGATCATGGGGGTGCTGGGTGTCGATGAGCCGGGCGACCGTATTGCAAGCATGCTGCAATCAGCCGGCATCCACACCCATGTGGTTCGCGATGACCAAAGTCCCACCATTATCAAACTGCGGGTCATCGGCCGGCAGCAGCAGTTGTTGCGCATTGATTTTGAAAAGCCGCCAAGCCGCGATGTCTTGCTGGAAAAGTTGGACCAATACGCCGCTTTGCTGCCCGATTTTGATCTCATTGTTTTGTCTGACTACGGCAAGGGCGGGCTGACGCATGTCAAGGAAATGATTCGTTTGGCCAAGGTGGCGGGCAAGCCCGTTCTCGTCGATCCAAAAGGCGAGGAATATCAAAAATACGCAGGCGCTGATTTACTCACACCCAACCGGTCTGAGTTGCGCCAAGTTGTAGGCCGCTGGAAGAGTGAAGAAGATTTGCGCACCCGTGCCCAAGCATTGCGCACCGAATTGTCAGTTACACATTTGTTGCTGACCCGCTCCGAAGAAGGCATGACCTTGTACGGCAGCGGCGACGAACTTCACGTGCCTGCGCAGGCCCGTGAGGTGTTCGATGTATCCGGTGCCGGCGATACCGTCATGGCCACGCTTGCCGTTGCATTGGGCAGCGGTGCAGACATCAACGACGCGGTGAAACTGGCCAACAAGGCCGGCGGTATTGTCGTGGGTAAACTGGGTACTGCGGTTATCAGCCCGGACGAACTGTTTTCCTAAAAACCATTGAAATGAATACAGGCCATGCGGTTTGCATGGCAGGAGACACAACATGACGATCATTGTGACCGGCGCTGCCGGTTTCGTGGGCAGCAATCTGGTGAAGGCCCTCAACGACAAAGGCCACAACGACATTCTCGCAGTGGACAACCTCACCAATGCAGACAAATTCCTGAATCTGACGGACTGCAATATTTCCGATTACATGGACAAGCGCGATTTTCGGGTGCGCCTGGCCAACGGTCAGTTGCCGGAAGTCACGGCGATTCTGCATGAGGGTGCCTGCTCTGACACCATGGAGCACAACGGCGTCTACATGATGGACAACAACTACCGCTACACCCTGGAGTTGTTCGAGTTTGCGCAGGCCAAGGGCATTCCATTTCTTTATGCTTCATCGGCTGCAGTTTATGGTGGCAGTTCTCAATTTATTGAAAGCCGCGAGGTGGAGTCACCCCTCAATGTGTACGGTTATTCAAAGTTCTTGTTTGACCAAGTGCTGCGCCAGCGCATGTCACAAGGATTGAAAGCCCCGGTGGTGGGTTTTCGCTACTTCAATGTGTATGGCGTGCGTGAACAGCACAAAGGCCGCATGGCTTCTGTGGCCTTTCACAACTTCAATCAGTTCAACGAAAATGGACGGGTGAAGTTGTTTGGCGGTTGGGCGGGCTATGAAAATGGTTGCCAGCAGCGCGACTTTGTTTCTGTTGAAGATGTGGTGAAAGTCAATTTGCATTTCCTTGAAAAACAGGGGCCTTCAGGCGTCTATAACCTGGGTTCTGGTCGGGCCCAGACCTTCAATGATGTGGCTTTATCCACCTTGAATGCGCTGCGTGTTCACAATGGAGATGCGGTTTTGTCGCTCGCAGATGCGGTTGCGCAGGGCTTTATTGAGTATTTGCCATTCCCGGATGCGTTAAAAGGCAAGTATCAAAGCTTCACGCAGGCGGATCTGACCCAATTGCGCGCTGCCGGTTACCAAGGCAGTTTCTATTCAGTGGAAGAGGGCGTGGGCCGCTATGTTGCGGCGCTGCTAAAAAAACGGGGAAAAGTTGGAACCCTTTGATCGGGGTTGTTACTAAAACAATGGATGATGCAGCGAGTGTCCTTAAAAAACACCCGCTCCAGCACTTGCAATAAGTGCTGTTGCTACTTAAGTGAAACTTAGTTTTATTTGAATGGCTAGTCCATGTCTCCTCAAGCCCTTCGGACCCACTTTATTAAGTGGGTCTCTTTTTTTGTGCGCAGTCGTTCAGTCCACTGGGTCCAAGTGGGTCATCAAATACAAAACCGGATGTTTTTTCATTACATTTCGTTTGGCTTGGCGTGCAATTTCATGGCCTTGCCGCACGCTCAAGTCGCCTTGAACCTCAATATGAACGTCCACCAGCAACAAATCACCGGTTTTTCTGGTTTTAAGGTCGTGCACGCCAAGCACACCCTGTGTGGCAAGTATGTCGTCGCGTATGGCTTGTGTCAGTTTTGAATCGGCGGCTCTGTCGGTGAGATCCATCAGTGCCTGCCAGCTAAACTCCCAGCCCATTTTACCCACCATCAAGCCCACAATGAAAGCGGCCACAGGGTCCAGCAAATGGTAGCCGAGCAAGTTGCCAGCAATGCCAATGCCCACAACCAGAGAAGACGCAGCGTCTGAGCGGGCGTGCCATGCGTTGGCAACCAGCATGCTGGACTTCACTTGCATGGCCACTTTAAGCATGTAGCGAAATAACAGTTCCTTGCTCAGCAAGGCGGTCAATGCAACCCAAAGCGCCAAGGGGGCGACGTCTGTCACCTGTTCCGGGTTCTGCAGCTTGTTGGCCGCAGACAGCGCCATGCCCACTCCGACAGCGAGCAACAACAAGCCCAGCACAAGCGAGGCGGCTGTCTCAAAGCGTTGGTGTCCGTAGGGATGCGCTTCATCGGCTTCCTTTTTGCCATGATGTACGGCCAACAGAACTACAAAATCAGCCAGCAGGTCAGACAGGGAGTGCATACCATCGGCAATCAGCGCTGCTGAATTGCTCAGCACGCCACAAACCACCTGCAATGCAGACAAAAATACGTTTACCAACACGCTGACCCAGGTTACCCGTTTACTGGCGGCCAGACGGTCAGGCGTATCTTCTTCTGTTTCGAGTTCGTCAAGTTGCTCGCGGGGATTCATGGTGGATTGCTGCCTTCAGGATGCCATACCGACAAAGTACCATTGGAACAGCACCGCCAATGAGGCCATCATCACAGTCACCCCGATGGCGAGTGCAAGGCCCACACCCACGACTGTCAGCCAGCTGGATTGTGGGGTATCTTCTGGCAACGTGGGGTTAAAGCTTTGGTTCCAACGTTCATCTGACATTAATCCCAGCCGAAGCGCGTCAATGCAGCCTGCAAAAAAAGACAGCGGGAACAGGAAGAGATAAAGCCACGCACGGCGTTGATTGAGGTAGAACCAGTGGGCGCCAAAGGCTCCAAACAGGAAGGCAAGCCAGGTTGCCAGGGTTTTTTGCTTCATTCTTTTATCTACCAATTGAGGAAATTCTTTTACTGCGCTAATATAGCGGGTTTTCCGCACCAGAATTATTTTAAGGATATCAAATGGTCGTCATTCGGCTCTCACGTGGTGGCTCTAAGAAGCGCCCGTTTTATAACATCGTTGCAACCGATTCACGTAACCGTCGCGACGGTCGCTTCATCGAACGCATTGGTTTTTACAACCCTACCGCGTCTGAAGGTACTGAAGGCTTGCGCGTTGCTGCAGACCGTCTGACCTACTGGCAAGGTGTTGGCGCGCAAATGTCGCCAACCGTTGAGCGTTTGGTCAAAGCGCACAACAAAAAAATCGCTGCCTGATTATGTCGGGTTTCCGGACGCCTGCCTCGCAGGCCAATCCGGCGAGTCTTATGGGTCTCTGGGTTGATCAATCGGTTCCCACCGATTTGATCGAACTCGGTCGTATCGCAGATCCCTACGGTATCAAAGGCTGGTTGAATATTCTGCCCCACAGCGCAGACAGTTCAGCGCTGAAAAATGCCAAAGTCTGGTTTATCCAACTTCCTGTTCCAGGAGGCTACGCTGCGGCCACTCGCGCGGCAAACGCGGCTTCTGCTAAGGGCGTAAAGCCTGCCCCCCCCACCGATCTTAAACCCGTGCGCATTGCCCAAAGCAAAATGCACAGTGGTCGGTTGGTCGTTGAAATTCAGGGACTTGCTGACCGAAATCTCGCGGAAGCGTTAAAAGGTGGCAGTATTTGGGTTTCCAGGGCGCAGTTCCCACCCCTTAAAAAGGGTGAGTACTACTGGATAGATCTCGTCGGACTTTCTGTGGTGAACAGGGAAGACGTTTGCCTGGGTACGGTTGAAGAGGTGATGGATCACGGAGCGCATCCTATTCTGGTGGTTCAACCCCCGGAAACCTTGCCCCCTGGTGCGTCAAGCGATTCTACATCCACGCCTGCCGACGTGGCAGACAGCAAGCCGAAAACGCCAGCGCAAGCAGAGGAAATACTCATTCCCTTTGTGCCTGTCTACATTGATGCCGTCAGCCTCGCAGACAAGAAAATTACCGTGGATTGGCAAGCGGATTATTAATGACGCTACCGATGGCGCACTTTGACATTATCTCTCTGTTCCCGGACACTTTTTCAGCACTGTCCGAATGGGGCGTGGTGGGGCGTGCGTTCAAAAACGGCAAGGTCAGTTTGAAGTGCTGGAATCCCAGAGATTTCGCCTTGGATGCGCATAAAACCATAGACGATCGTCCCTACGGCGGCGGTCCGGGCATGGTGATGATGGCGCAACCTTTGGTGGATTGTCTGACTGCCATCAGAGCCTCCCACCAGACCCGTCGGCCCTTGGTTTTTTTGACGCCACACGGCCCGCTGTTGAAACAATCGCATGTGCGCGGCTTTGCCAACACTGAAGGTGCGATTTTTTTATGCGGTCGCTATGAGGGCGTAGATCAACGGTTCATTGATACTTACGTTGATCAAACTTTTTGCATCGGTGATTTTATTGTGTCGGGCGGGGAATTGCCCACCATGATGCTGTTGGATGCTTGGGTGCGTTTGTTGCCCGGCGTGCTCAACGATGCTCAGTCTGCGATACAAGATTCATTTGAAACAAACCGCCTGGATTGCCCACATTACACGCGCCCTGAGGTTTTTGACGGAAAAGCGGTGCCCGAGGTGCTTTTGTCGGGAAATCATGGCAAAATAGCGGGCTGGCGTGAAAGTGAGTCTTTAAAAATGACGCAACTTCACAGGCCAGACTTATTGAGCTGATACATCACTAAGATGAACAGGCCCTTTTTAATTTAACTTTCATCCTCTGACAGGTTTTGTACCAACAGCATTCCAATTTTGTTGGAAGCAACAATGCAAAATAAAGTCCTGATCAAGATGACATCGGAGCAGACATGAATCTTATCCAGATTCTCGAGCAAGAAGAAATTGTTCGTTTAAACAAAACCATTCCCGCATTCGGTCCCGGTGACACCCTGATCGTCAGCGTAAACGTAGTCGAGGGAACTCGCAAACGTGTACAGGCTTACGAAGGCGTTGTTATTGCCAAGCGCAATCGCGGTTTGAATTCCTCTTTCATCGTCCGGAAAATTTCTTCCGGCGAAGGCGTTGAGCGTACATTCCAAACGTATTCACCCCTGATTGCTTCCATTGAAGTGAAGCGTCGCGGTGATGTGCGTCGTGCCAAGTTGTATTACCTCCGTGAGCGCTCAGGCAAGTCTGCGCGTATCAAGGAAAAACTGCCAGCGCGCGCATCTGCCACAAAAGCGGCAGCAGCAGAGTAAGCAATACAGCAAGCCGGGCAGCCAACAAAGCTGCAACCGGCATGCGTTTCTACCGGAGGGTTCGCTCAATGGTGGAACAAAAAAAGCGACTTTCAAAAAGTCGCTTTTTTTATGTCGTTTCTTGATGCTAACAATCACTGGGCGTCAGCTTAACCACCATGCCGTTTCGCCAAACCACCTCGAAATCAGGCGTTGCGCCCACGGTTCGGTCTCCAGATCCACTTGTGCAGCGTAACGGCGGCTCAGTTTTACCAAGTCTTTTTCTTGCAACGGATCGGTGTAGCGCAGCATGGGTATGCCTGATTGCCTTTTGCCCAACAGTTCGCCGGGGCCTCTGATTTCCAAGTCTTTTTCTGCCAGCCAAAAACCATCGTTGCTTTCTTTCATGGCCTTGAGTCTTTGTTTGCCTGTCCATGAAAGCGGATCGCCAAACAGCAGTATGCAAACAGAAGCTTCGCTGCCGCGACCCACCCGTCCGCGAAGTTGGTGCAGTTGCGCCAAACCGAAGCGCTCCGCGTGCTCTATCACCATCAGCGTGGCGTTGGGCACATCCACACCCACCTCAATGACCGTGGTGCTCACCAGCAATTGCAGTTCCTTGTTCGTGAACTGCTGCATGATTTTTGCCTTTTCCTGTGCGCTGAGCCGGCCATGCAGCAAGCCAATGCCCAAGCCGGGAAGTGCCTCACACAATTCAGCGTAAGTTTGTTCAGCGGCCTGCAATTGCAGCGTTTCGCTTTCTTCTATTAGTGGGCAAACCCAATACACTTGTTTTCCGGCCAGCAATTCTACATGCAGGCTTTTGTACAGTTCAGTTCGCCGTTTTTGCGAAAGCAATTTTGTCAGTATGGGTTGTCGCCCGGGTGGTTTTTCATTCAGGCTTGAAACATCCAGATCAGACAAAAAGGTTTGTGCCAATGTTCTTGGTATGGGCGTTGCGGTCATCATGAGCTGGTGGGGTACAGCCTGTTCTTCTTTGGCTTTAAGCAGGGCCAGACGCTGTTCAACCCCGAAGCGGTGTTGTTCGTCGATGATGACCAACCCCAATTGCTTGAATTGAACACTTTCTTCAATCAGGGCGTGCGTTCCCATCACGATGTCAATTTCGCCCAGCAGCAAGGCCTCGCAAATTCTTTTCTTTTCTTTTTTTGAGGTGGCGCCTATCAGTTGCTCACAACGGATGCCAACAGATGCAAACAGCGGCGCCAGTTTGCTGTAGTGCTGTTCGGCCAGAATTTCTGTCGGTGCCATGAAGGCTGCCTGAAAACCGGCACCCACTGCTTGCGCACAGGCCAACGCGGCCACCACGGTTTTTCCACTGCCCACATCGCCTTGCAGCAAGCGTTGCATGGGTTGCGTTTTGCTCATGTCGGCAATCAGTTCCTGCAATGCGGCATGTTGGGCTTTTGTCAGTTGAAACGGCAGACCTGCCAGCACCGCCTTGTAGGCTGCATTGGGTTGTTTACCGAGGCTGGCTGCGCAGGTGTCCTGTCGAATTTTGCGTGCCTGCTTCAAGGCCAGTTGCTGCGCCAGCAGTTCTTCAAATTTAATGCGCTGCCATGCAGAGTGGGTGCGATCGTTTAGCGCCTCTTCGGTCTCTGGGGATGCTTCGCCGTGCAGTGTGGAAACCGCCTCTGGCCAGCGGGGCAGGGGAAAATGAGGCCACCAGGAAGCGGGAAGCAAATCAATGAAGCATTCTGCTGGTGCTTGTTTTAACCACCTGGCAAAGTCTGTTTGTTTAACGCCTGAAACGGTGGGGTACACCGGCGTCAGTTTGGCCTGTGAGGGCTCTGCTGTGGTGGCAAGCAGGGCTGCGTCTTGCGTGTTTTCACCGTTGCCGCCTCTGGAAGCTTCATAGGGTGAAACATTGGCCTCTTCAAGCAGGTCAGTATTTTTGATGCGGGTAATGCTGCCAATCAACTCATTCGGGTTTGGGTTGAAAAGCATTTTCGGGTGAATGATTTCCCAGCCGTACCGGGTTTTTCTGGTGGCGCCAGTCACTTTTACCAGGCTGCCTTCTACAAGTTTGCTCTGTTGGCCGGGATAAAAATGCAGCCATCGCAACTGTATGTCTCCGCCATCCACACTGAGTTTTGCAACCAGTTGGCGACGCGGTCGTTCAATGATTTCGCTGGCCAACAAGGTGCCCACCAAGCTGGCTTTGGCGTTGTCGACAAGGTCAAAGTAGGTGCTGAGGGTGGCTTCATCCTGGTAGCGCGCAGGAAGGTGTAGCACCAGATCAATCCAGCGTTTCAACCCAAGTCCAGGCGTTACTTTTTCGGCGATTTTTTGCGGCAGCGGGTCAAACTCAGGGTAATTCACGGTTTAAACCTCACTGCCGGGTGTTGTTTCAACAGGGTGCTTCAGAACACCAGAATGGCTTCAACTTCAAACTCGGCGCCTTTTGGCAGGCTCAGTACGCCAACCGTGGAACGGGCCGGGTAAGGCTCGGGCACAAACTCTTTCATAATTTCATTGACCACAGAGAATTGCGACAGGTCGGTCAGGAACAGGGTGAATTTCACAACATCGCTTAATGAACCGCCGGCCTGATTGGCCACTGCCGTGAGGTTGGTGAACGCTCTGCGAACCTGCGCCTCAAAACCGGCGACCAATTCGCCGCTGACCGGATCAAGACCGATTTGGCCGGAGGTAAACACCATTGAACCTGTTTTAATGGCTTGGCTGTACGGGCCGATGGCTGCAGGTGCGTTGCTGCTGGAAATAACGAGTTTGCTCATGGTGATATTTGCTTGAAAATAATTCGAAGCCGTAATGATACGCCAAAGGCTGCAGCTACCTTTTTCGCATGCGCTGGGTTTTGCGGTTGCGGTCAATGTAGGTGCTCGGTCGTTTTTTTACCCACACAATGAATTGCGCAATCTCCGGATGCGCCTGCAGCGACTCCCAGTTGTTGAAGTGCCGGGCAAGTTCCCGCTCTGTCAGTGTGGTGTGTATTTTTTGGTGGCAAATCTTGTGCAACAGATATTTCTCTTTTCCGCCCATGCTTTTTGGAATCAGGTGGTGTTCGTCCGTGGTGACACCTGTTTCCATGGCGCGGCCACACAGCGGGCAGATTAAAACCGATTCGTTCTGTATTTGCTGTTGTGACTCGTATAATTGAGCATTGAACCTCTCACGCTTTTTGACGACCATTACCTATGACCCTGACAGAATTGAAATACATCGTTGCCTTGGCACGCGAACGTCATTTTGGCCGTGCTGCCGACGCTTGTTTTGTGAGTCAGCCCACACTGTCTGTGGCCATTAAAAAACTGGAAGATGAACTCAATGTTTCTTTGTTTGAGAGAGGCTCGAGCGAGGTGAGCCTCACGCCGATTGGTGATCGTATCGTTGAACAGGCGCAGCGGGTACTTGAAAATGCTGCGCTGATCAAGGAACTGGCGCAACAAGGCAAGAACCCGCTCAACGGCCCCTTGCGTTTGGGAGTCATCTACACCATCGGGCCTTATTTGCTGCCGGCACTGGTGAGTCAAATGATACGTCGCCATCCTGAGATGCCTTTGCTGTTACAGGAAAATTTTACCGCCAAATTGTTGGAGCTGCTCAAACAAGGCGAAATTGATGTGGCCATTCTGGCCTTGCCGATTTCCGAGTCGGGCGTCTCTGTGCTGCCTTTGTATGAAGAACCTTTTTACGTGGCCATGCCCACTTCGCATCCGTGGGCTGATCGGCTCAGCATCGGTGCGCAGGAACTTAAAAGGGAAACCATGCTTTTGCTGGGAGCGGGGCACTGCTTCCGTGACCATGTGCTGGGTATTTGTCCGGAGCTTTCAAGGTTTTCTCAAGCCTCGGACGGCATACAGAGAACGTTTGAGGGCAGTTCGCTGGAAACCATCCGCCACATGGTGGCCTCGGGCATCGGCATTACTTTGCTACCCTCCACCTCGGTACCCAACATAGCGCCCCAAGATGCTTTGCTGCGGTATGTGCCCTTGGAAGAACCGGCTGAAAAGCGGACGGTTGCTTTGGTCTGGCGCAAGAGTTTTTCACGCTCAGCCGCCATCGATGCGCTGCGCGATGTGACTCAGGCCTGTGCCTTGCACGGCGCTGAAATGCTCAAGGGCGCCTCGGTGATCTGACAATGCACAAGTTAAAACTCTATGCGGAACTGGTGCGACTGAATCGCCCCATCGGTATTTTGTTGTTGCTGTGGCCAACCCTCTGGGGGCTGTGGCTGGCCGCGGGTAAAACACCTGCAAGCCTGAACCTGTGGGTTTTTGTACTGGGTACCGTCTTGATGCGCTCTGCCGGTTGCGCTGTCAATGACTACGCAGACCGTCATTTCGACCTGCATGTAAAACGCACAGCGCAAAGGCCTGTGACCAGTGGCCGGGTGTCACCCAGGGAGGCTTTGCTGGTGGCCGGCGCGCTGGCATTGTTGGCGGCTTTGTTGGTCTTGCTGCTTTCGCCATTGGTCTGGTTGCTGGCCATTCCGGCGGCATTTTTGGCGGCGAGCTATCCGTTCATGAAGCGTTTTTTTGCCATTCCACAGGCCTACCTTGGCATCTGTTTTGGTTTCGGCATTCCCATGGCCTATGCGGCCACCGTGAACAGCGTACCGCCCATGGCCTGGGCCTTGCTGTTGGCAAATGTGTTCTGGACCATCGCCTACGATACGGAATATGCCATGGTGGACCGTGAAGACGACTTGAAAATAGGCACAAGTACGATGTGCTGGCGGTCATGCTCTGCTATGCCTGCAGTCTGGGTTTGTTGGCCTGGGTGGCGTATCTGGAAGGCTTGGGTGTGGCTTTCTGGCCGGCATGGTGTTCAGCGGTTGGCATAGCGGCCTACCACTACACGTTGATCAGGCACCGGGAACCCAGCCAGTGCTTCAAAGCCTTCTTGCACAACAATTGGCTGGGCGGTGCGGTGTTCGCGGGTTTTGCGCTGGGCGTCTAGCCCTTGCTTAACAATTCGCCGAGTTCAATGCTTCTTGCATTCGCTGCATTGGCGCCAGCCTGAATGTGGTGCGAGACTTGCCCTTGCAGCATCGCCTCCAGACCCGCTGCTGTGGTGCCGCCCTTGGAGGTGACCCGTTCCCTGAGTACGGAAAACGGTTCGTCGCTTTGGCAGGCCAGCTCTGCTGCACCCCGAAATGTTTCGCTTACCAGGCTTCGTGCCTGCGCTGCATCAAACCCCAATGACAATGCTGCGTTTTCAAGGGCTTCCATGAACAGAAAAACATAACCGGGTCCGCTGCCGGAAATTGCGGTGGTGGGGTTCAGCATGGCTTCATTTTCCAACCAAACCACGCTGCCACAGGCCTCCAGTATGGTTTGCGCTTGTGCTTTGTCTGCGCTGTTGCAGGCTGTACTGGCAAAAACACCGCTCACGCCCATGCCCACCATGGCGGGCGTGTTGGGCATACTGCGAACAATTCGCGGATGCTGTTTTAGCCAGTCCGACAACAGCGTGATGGGCATGCCTGCAGCAATGCTGATGATCAGGCTGTTGGTCAGCGAGTCAGCCAATGGCGCCAAAGCTGCCTTCATTTGCTGTGGTTTGACTGCCAGTACGGCAACGTCCGGGGTGTAACCTTCCGGTAAAGTGTTGCTGGCGCCAACCCCCATTGCTGCAAATTTTTCTCTGGCAGCCTCCAGCAATTCAAGGACATGGATTTGCCCGGCGGCGATACCGTTTTTAAGCAGACCTTGCACAATGGCCAAGGCCATGTTTCCGCCACCAATAAAAAGCAGTGTTTGATTCATGGTTTGTTTCTGTGATGGGTTATTCAAGTTCGTGCGCCAAACAGTGCGCTTCCAATTCGTACGCAAGTGCTGCCGTGGGCAATGGCAGTTTCCAAATCTGCAGACATACCCATGGAAAGTGTGTCCATGCCCGGGTAGTTTGACTTCATTTTGTCAAACAAGGCTTTGAGTTGTTCAAACTCTTCTGCTTCCTTGCCAGGTTCGGGCAAGGTCATCAACCCCCTGAGTTTAAGTTGGGGCAGGCTGGCAACCAGCGCTGCCAATGCCTCAACATCTTGGGGGGCTGCACCACTCTTGCTTTCTTCCGTGCTTAATTTTACCTGTAGACAGATGTTCAATGGGGCAAGCCCGGCGGGGCGTTGTTCAGCAAGACGCTGGGCAATTTTTTCCCGGTCTACTGTGTGTACCCAGTCAAAGTTCTCAGCAACCGGGCGGGTTTTATTGCTTTGCAATGGACCAATGAAATGCCAAGTCAAGCCGCTTAATCCCTGTTGCTTGAGAGAGGCGATTTTCTCAATGCCTTCCTGCACATAGTTTTCACCGAAATCGGTTTGTCCTGCCTGCGCCATCAGCGCGACATCGTGGGCTGGAAAGGTTTTGCTGACGGCCAGCAAGGCCACCGAGTTGCCGTGGCGATGGGAGGCGGCACAGGCTGTTTGAATTCTGTCTTTGACTTGGGTGAGGTTGCGTTGCAACCGTTGCAGTTCAGAGGCTTCTGGGTTCATGGTTTGAGTGGCTTCTGATGGGTTTTACATACAAACCACAGCCTACGCCAATTTGACGGATTACAAAAATCGCGCTGTCAGAGTTGCTGTGTTAATCTGCAAATGAAAATTGATACTCTAGAGACGGAGACACGATGTCCTCATTTTTTGATTTTTCCACGAAAACCTTACAGGGTCAGGAATTTCCGTTTTCCAGTTTGAGCGGGAAGGTGGTGTTGGCGGTCAATACGGCCAGCAAATGCGGTTTCACCCACCAGTACAAAGGTCTGCAAGCCTTGTATGAGCAATACCAAGCCCAAGGGTTGGTGATTGTGGGCTTTCCCTGCAACCAGTTCGGCTCACAGGAACCCGGCGGTACCGCTGAAATTTCCGAGTTTTGTGAAATCAACTATGGCGTCAGTTTTCCATTGTCGGAAAAAATTGAGGTTAATGGTGCCAATGCCCACCCGGTGTACAAGTTTTTGACCAAGGAAGCCAAAGGGGTTCTGGGTACAGAATCCGTTAAATGGAATTTCACCAAGTTTCTGGTTGCAAAAGACGGTTCAGTTTTCAAGCGCTACGCACCAACGACGTCTCCAAAAGACTTGGAAGACGACATTGCTGCGTTGCTGAAAGCCTGAACTCAGGCAGTGCAAGCGCCGACGGTGTGAATTTCACGCCTCGGCGGCATCGCCCGTATTTTCAGACCGGGGTCGGTAAGATCCACGGGCCAGAGGAAACTCGAAAAACCTGCAGTCCAGTCCACCGTTGAACAGCGGTGTCTTGCGCTTGGGCGATAGACCCAGCGCATGTCGCAAATCCAGATCTGCCGTCAGGCAATTGAATTTCCAGCCGGTAAACTTTTGCTTTAGCAAGGTGCCGAATTCACCGAAAAGCGCTCGATAGGCCTCATTTTCTTCTGAATTTAAACCTTTCGCCTGCAAACGTTCGCCGTAGGGTGGATTCGTAATAATCAAGCCTGTTTCAGCCGTGGGCTCAACGGTTCTGGCGTCCCGCTGTTCAAAACGCAGGCGTCCGTCTTCCAGCAGCGCTTCCAACCCTGCCAATTTTGCATTGTGTTCTGCCAATTCAACCAGCAAACGGGTAATGTCGCTGCCGTACAAATTGAGCTGCATGACATTTTGCAGGCCGGTCTGGAAACGGGTGCGCGCTTCTTCCTGCAAAGCCCGGAAAGCGGTTGGGTCGTAGCCCTTTAGCTTTTCAAAGCCGAAGCGTCTGCCCAGTCCAGGGGCTTTGTCCACGGCTTTGCAAGCAGCTTCTATTAGTAAGGTGCCGCTGCCGCAAAAAGGATCCATCAGCGCGATGTCGGCATTCCACTGTGCGATATTGACCATGCCGGCAGCAAGGTTTTCTTTCAGTGGTGCGTTGCCTTTTTCTTGGCGCCAGCCGCGCTTGAAGAGATTTTCACCCGACAGATCAAGATAAACCGAGGTGTGGGTAGGGCCCAGTGCAGCCAGAATGCGTACATCGGGTTCGTCGATGCTGATGCTGGGTCTGCGGCCATTGATGTCCAGAAAATAATCACAGACGGCGTCTTTGACGCGCAATTGCAAAAACCGCGCATTCGGAAGTTCAACGCCCAAGTTGTTGAGGTCGACGCGCAGCAGTTGCTTGTCTGAGAACCATTGCTGCCACTGCACTTTTTTAACCAGGCGGTAGAGTTGTTCGTCGTCGTTGCAGGCTTCGTGGGCCACGCGCAAGTAAATACGACCGGCCAGCGCTGACCAAAGGTTCATTTTTTGCAATGTCAGCCAGTCGGCGCGGAATTCCACGCCACCGCCCACGGCCTTGCCGCTTTTTGCGTCCAGGCCTTCAAGTTCGGCCAGCAGCAGGGCTTCCAGACCGCGGGGGCAACTGGCGAAAGCGGCAAATTCCTGATCGCGGATGTGCTGATCGCTGCGTTTTACGCTCAGTGTTTTTTTGGGGGTGTTTCTTGATGATTCGGTGTCGTAGGACAAGGCTCGGAACTCGCTGTTCAGAAAGGTTTTACAACGACCAAAATGATCGCAGCAAGCATGAGTATCACTGGCACTTCATTGAACCAACGATAAAACACATGACTTTTTTGATTTAATCCCAGCTCGAATTTTTTTAGTAATCGGCCACAAGCATGGTGATAGCCGAAAATCAGTACAACAATCAGAAGTTTGGCATGCATCCAGCCATTGCCCGGTCCTTTTCCAATACCGTAATACAGCCACAACAAAACCCCCAACACCGTGGCCGGCGCGGACAGAAGGGTCATGAAGCGGTAGAGCTTGCGAGCCATCTGCAACAGGCGCTTTTGTGCAGCAGGGTCTGTTTCCATCGCCAGATTGACATAAATGCGTGGCAAGTAAAACAAACCTGCAAACCACGAGGCGACAAATAAAATATGAAAGGCTTTAACCCACAACATAGAACTGCTCCAATGCAATTTGCATTATTGACGAATTTCTCCATGGCCAAAGACCACGTACTTCAGGCTGGTCAGCCCGTCGAGTCCGACAGGTCCGCGGGCGTGGAATTTGTCTGTGGAAATTCCGATTTCCGCACCCAGCCCATATTCAAAACCATCGGCAAACCGGGTCGATGCGTTGATCATGACGGAAGAAGAATCGACTTCGCGGATGAACTGCATGGCGCGGCTGTAGTTTTCCGTCACGATGCTGTCGGTGTGCTGTGAACTGTAGTGATTGATGTGTTCAATGGCGGCATCAACATCCGCGACGATGCGGATGGACAAAACAGGCGCCAGATATTCCGTTTTCCAGTCTTCTTCCGTGGCTTCAATTGCTTGTTTCAAAATACGGCGTGTGGCCTCGCAGCCTCTGAGTTCAACACCTTTTTTTGTATAGATGTCTGCCAGCGGGGGAAGCACAGCCGCTGCCACCGCGCTCGCAACCAACAGTGTTTCCATGGTGTTGCAGGTGCCGTAGCGGTGCGTTTTTGCGTTGTCTGCAATGCGGATGGCTTTTTCCAGATCTGCGTCGCTGTCAATGTAGACATGGCAGATGCCGTCGAGGTGCTTGATGACGGGCACTCTGGCTTCTGCTGAAATGCGTTCTATCAGACCTTTGCCGCCTCTGGGCACAATGACATCCACATATTCCGGGCTGGTGACCATCGCACCGACAACGGCGCGGTCTGTGGTGTCAATCACTTGCACCGCAGTTTCCGGAAGCCCGGCTGCGGCCAATCCTTGACCGACCAGCAAAGCCAGTGCGCGGTTGCATTCAATGGCTTCTGAGCCGCCTCTGAGTATGGCCGCATTGCCGGATTTGATGCACAGACCTGCTGCGTCTGCAGTGACATTGGGTCTGGCTTCATAAATGATGCCAATGACGCCCAACGGCACCCGCATCTGCCCGATCTGTATGCCGCTTGGGCGAATGCGCATGTTGGAGATTTCGCCGATCGGATCTGGCAATTGCGCGATTTGCTCCAAGCCCTGCGCCATGGTTTCAATGGCTTTGGCAGACAGGCTAAGGCGGTCAAGCAGGGCTGGCTCAAGCTGGTTGGCACGGGCACGCGCCATGTCGAGCTCATTGGCGGCTGTCAGTTGGGCAGCGTTTTCACGGATTGCCTGCGCAATGTTGAGCAAGGCCTGATTTTTTGCCGCGGTGCTGGCCTTTGCCATGACACGGGAAGCGCTTCTGGCAGCTTTTCCGAGGGTGTTGAAGTAGTCTTTGAGGTTGCTCATGGTGTTTCCAAAACGGGTGGGGCAGGCAATCCGGCAATGCCTAAAGCCAAACATTTTAATACATGCCAGGCATCTTCCCGGACAAGTCCTTTGGCGACTTTGTCTGCGTGAGCGGTTTGCCTGACCAGTTCTTCAAGTTGTTTGAGGGTGTGGCGGTTCAGTGCCTTGCCAATGGCATCGGCCTTGGCGCCCCAAACCCTGAATTGTTTGACTGCAGCATTCAAGGCCATGCCTTTTTCAGCCAGTCGCTTGATGCCCACCAAGGTTTTCACCTCTTCGCCCAGTGCCCACAAAACCAGCGTGGGCGCTTCGCCTTCGGACTCAAGGCCGTCGAGCATGCGCAGTAGGTGGTCGGTTTTGCCCGCCAGCAATTCAACGCCCAAATCAAACACATTGTAACGGGCCACGTTGGCCACACTGGCTTGCAACAGTTCCAGCGTAATGACCTGACCTGCACACAAAAGCGCGAGCTTGTCGATTTCTTGCTTGGCGGCCATCAGGTTGCCTTCAAGGTGCTCGGCCAGCCACACATGACAGTTCTTCTCAGTTTTCAAACCTTTGGCCGCCAGTCGGTCTTCTATCCACTTTGGCAGGTTTCTGGCGTCTACGGTGGGGCAGTTGATGAACACTCCCGCATTGCTCAGCGCTGAAAACCAGTCGGCCTCCATGGCTTTGCTGGCCAGTTTTGGCACGGTGACCAAGGCAATGGCGTCGCATTGCCCGGCTTTCATCCATTGGGTAATTTGTAAAAGCGCCGCAATGTGTTCTTTTTGGGGTTTGCCGGTTGGAATTCGCAACTCGACAAAGGTTCTGTCACCAAATAGCGAACCGGAAGAAAAGCAGCCCAGCAAGCGTCCTGAGTCCAGACCTTTTTCAATGGAAAGCACTTCCCGCGTGGTGCAACCCGCCTGCGTGGCGGCCTTGCGTATGGCGTCCGATGCCTCAAGGCTGAGCAAGGGTTCATCGCTCATTACCAAATAGCAAGGGGCAAGACCCTTGCCTTGTAGCGCACGGGCGAGGTGTTGCTCAAGCTGGTGTGCTTCAATCTTCACTGGGGTTCAGCCACTTTTTTGGGAGGCATTTTAATGAATTCGAGCTGACGCACAATTTGCTGCACAGCGTCTGATTTCATATCTTTGTAAAGCGCCAGTTGTTCTGCTTCACGGGGCAGGGCAAACCCTTCGCTGGTGAGCAGTTCGCGACGAAAATTAAGTTGCTTGCTGTCAATCAGCACCTCGCCTGACGGGCCTCTGACGCGGAATGTGAGCCGGTAGCGCAACTCGATTTCACGGGCAACGCCGGCTGAGGTAAAGGTAAGAATTGACTGTTCTTGACCCTCATTGAGAATGTCGAGGATCAGCTCGGCGTCTTTCTCGTTTTCCGTGGTTTTCACACCATTGGCCCGTAACAACCGGTTGGCTTCCAAAGTAATTGCTGAATTTTTTGGAGCGTTCAGGTAGATGGATGCAACCTTCAATTGCGTGTCGCCACGCAAATGAAAACCGCAGGCGCTGAGCAACAACGAGCCGCCGATAAGCAGCACAAGCAACAGAGAGCGACAGTGAATCAAGCGAAACTCCTTGGTTTTTTTGTGCACTGGATTGAGCAGGAAATCCTGTAGGTCATATTAAACAACGATATTGACCAGTTTACCCGCCACGACAATGACTTTTTTCACCCCGGTTTCAGGAATGAACTTTTGCACATTTTCATTTGCCAGGGCGGTGGCTTCCGTAAATGCCTTGTCGGCATCTTTGGGCACGCGAATACTGGCGCGTAGCTTGCCATTGACCTGAACCACCAATTCCAGCTCCGTTTGTTCAAGGGCAGCGGCTTCAGGTTGGGGCCATGCAGCGTCCAACAGGTCGCCCGAGGTGTCTGCATAACCCAGTTCATTCCAGAGCGTCCATGTCAGGTGGGGCACCACGGGGTAGAGAACACGCAGCAAAATGCTCAGGCCTTCTTTTTTGACCGCAGCCTCGCCAGATGCACTGCCCAGCTTGGCGCTTTCCAGTGCGTTGAGCATTTTCATGCCGGCCGATACGACCGTGTTGTATTGCGCACGTTCATAGTCAAAATTTGCTTGTTGCAGCACCAGATGGATTTCGCGACGCACGGCTTTGGCGTTGTCCGGCAGGTCGGCGTTTCCGACGGCCCCGGCTTGTAAAATGTCTGCGGTCTGTGCGGTTGCATAGGTGTGCAGGCGGCGCAGGAAACGGTGGGCACCCTCAACCCCGGCACTGCTCCATTCCAGTGACTGTTCCGGTGGTGCTGCAAACATAACGAACAAACGGGCTGTGTCGGCACCGTACTGGTCGATGAGTTGCTGTGGATCCACACCGTTGTTTTTGGATTTCGACATTTTCTCAATGCCACCCCAAACCACGTCTGCGCCATCTTTATTGCACTTCGCTCCGACCGGACGACCTTTTTCATCGCTCTGAACAGTGACGTCCAACGGGTTGAACCATGTCTTCTTGCCGGAGGCTTCCTCACGGTAAAACGTATCGTTTAAAACCATGCCTTGCGTGAGCAGGCGTTTTGCAGGCTCGTTGAAGCTGACCAAGCCGAGCTCTTTCATCACTTTTGTCCAGAAGCGTGAATACAGCAGGTGCAAAATGGCGTGCTCGATGCCTCCGATGTACTGATCCATCGGCATCCAGTAGGCGGCACGCTCATCCACCATGCTGTTGGCATCAGGGCAAGCGTAGCGACTGAAGTACCATGAGGAGTCCACGAAGGTGTCCATGGTGTCTGTTTCACGGCGAGCGGGTTTGCCGCATTTCGGGCACTTGCAGGACAAAAACGCTTCGTCTTTTGCCAGCGGATTGCCACTGCCATCCGGAACCAGATGCTCGGGCAATACCACGGGCAATTGGTCGTCCGGCACTGCTACATCGCCGCAACTGTCGCAGTGAATGATGGGAATGGGTGTTCCCCAATAACGTTGGCGTGAAATACCCCAGTCGCGCAAACGGAACTGGATTTTTTTCTCGCCAAGTGCTTGCTTGCTCAGTGTTTCAGCAATCGCATCAATGGCGGCGCCGTAGCTCAAACCATTGAGTGCGCCTGAATTTATGCAAACGCCGTGGTCGGCGTAGTGACTTTGCCACGCATCGTCTGAAAACGGTTTGCCGGTGTCGATGACTTGTTCTATGGGTAATGCGTATTTTTTCGCAAAGGCGAAATCGCGTTCGTCGTGTGCAGGAACCCCCATGACGGCGCCATCGCCGTAGGTCATGAGCACATAGTTTCCCACCCAGACTTCAACTTCCCGGCCATTGAGCGGATGCACCACTTTCAAGCCTGTGGGCATGCCCTTTTTTTCCATGGTGGCCATGTCGGCTTCCGCCACACCGCCGCGCTTGCATTCTTCAATGAATTCGGCGAGTGCCGGGTTGCTTGCTGCAGACAGTTGGGCCAGCGGATGCTCCGGCGCTACGGCACAAAAACTGACGCCCATGATGGTGTCTGCCCGCGTTGTGAAAACATGCAGACGACCTTCGTTGATGAGTTCGTCTTGAGCGTTTTTTAGCGTGTGGGTGAAAGCGAAGCGCAGGCCGACGGATTTTCCAATCCAGTTTTCCTGCATCACCTTGACCCGTTCGGGCCATTGCAGCGGATCGAGGTCTTGAAGCAGGGCATCGGCATAGCCGGTGATGCGCATGTAGTACATCGGAATTTCGCGCTTTTCCACCAAAGCGCCTGAACGCCAGCCGCGACCGTCAATGACCTGTTCGTTGGCCAACACGGTCTGGTCGATTGGGTCCCAGTTCACCGTACCGGTTTTTTTGTAGACGATTCCTTTTTCCAGCATGCGCAAAAACAGCCACTGATTCCACTTGTAGTAGTCGGGCTTGCAGGTGGCGATTTCACGGCTCCAGTCAATGGCCAGCCCCATCGATTGCATCTGCTTTTTCATGTAGGCAATGTTGTCGTAGGTCCAGGCCGCAGGTGGTTTGCCATTGGACATGGCTGCGTTTTCCGCTGGCATGCCGAAGGCATCCCACCCCATGGGCATCAGCGTGTTGTAACCCTGCATGCGCAGTTGGCGTACCATGACATCGTTGATGGTGTAGTTGCGCACGTGCCCCATGTGCAATTTACCTGAGGGGTAGGGCAGCATGGAGACACAGTAGTATTTCGGCTTTTCCTGTCCGGCACTGTTTTTTGCGTGTTCAACGGCGCGGTAGGCGTCGATGTGGGTCCAGTGGGTTTGAGCCTGACGCTCAAGTTCGGCGGCGTTGTATTTTTCTTGCATTTTGATTTTGACTGGCTTGGGGCAACGCAATAGCGTTGGGCCCGTGGCTAAAGGACAGATTATAGCCGTACGGGGGGTTCAAGGCTTGACGGCCTGACTGTCAGCATCCGCTTAACACGCTGAAAAAGCGGGTTTTCCTGTGGTTTTTCACAGAAGGAGTAAAATCAAGACTCTTTTTTGTGGGGTGCCTGTGTCTCTTCTCGATTTTCTGAACCCGGAGCAGTTGGCTGCCGTTACGTTGCCGCGCGAAAGCGCCCTTATTCTTGCCGGCGCAGGCAGCGGTAAAACCAAGGTGCTGACCACGCGAATTGCCTGGTTGATACAAACCGGGCAGGTTGGACCGTCCGGCATCCTCGCGGTCACCTTCACCAACAAGGCGGCCAAGGAAATGATGCACCGCCTGGAAACCCTGTTGCCCATCAACACGCGGGGTATGTGGGTTGGCACTTTCCACGGTTTGTGCAACCGCATGTTGCGCGCCCATTTCCGCGATGCGAACCTGCCGCAGACTTTTCAGATTCTCGACACCTCAGATCAACTGTCTGCCATCAAGCGACTCTATAAAAATATTTCCGCCGACGACGACAAATTTCCACCCAAGCAAACCCAGCATTTCATCAATTCCTCCAAAGAACAGGGATTGAGGCCTTCAGGGCTGGATGGCAAAGATCCCCTCACCCGCAAAATGATCGAGTTCTACGACTTGTATCAGGCACAATGCGACCGTGAGGGCGTGGTGGATTTCCCTGAACTGCTGCTGCGCTGTTTTGAATTGCTGCAACGCCACCCAGCCATCGCAAATCATTACTGCGAACGCTTCCGCTATGTTCTCGTCGATGAATTCCAGGACACCAACCCCTTGCAGTACGCTTGGCTGAAACGTCTGGCAGGTCCGCAGGGTTGCATGTTTGCCGTCGGTGACGATGACCAGTCCATTTACGCTTTCAGAGGCGCACGCGTGGCCAACATGGCTGAATTTGAACGCGATTATCGGGTTCAGCACCGCATCAAGCTAGAACAGAATTACCGCTCTGTGGGCCATGTCCTGAATGCCGCCAACCACCTGATTTCCCACAACAGGGCCCGTCTGGGTAAAAACCTGTGGACGCAGACGGGGCACGGCGAACAGCTTCGCGTGGCCGAGTCCAACACTGATCTGGCCGAGGCGCAGTGGTTGCTGGAGGAAGTGAAGTCGCTGACCTCGGAAGGTTATGCCAATGCAGACGTTGCCATTCTTTACCGGTCCAACGCGCAGTCGCGGGTTATAGAACAAGCCTTGTTTGCTGCTGGTGTTCCTTACCGCGTTTATGGCGGTTTGCGGTTTTTTGAACGTGCCGAGGTCAAGCATGCACTGTCATATCTCCGCTTGCTGGAAAATGCCGATGACGACACCTCTTTTATGCGGGTAGTCAATTTCCCGACCCGCGGCATCGGTGCGCGGACCCTTGAAATGCTGCAGGATGCGTCTCGCCGTCATGGTCAGTCTTTGTACCGCAGCGTCGGTCATGTAACCGGCAAGGGCGGCACTTCTCTGGCGGCCTTTGTGCAACTGATAGAAAGAATGCGCTTTGAATCACGCGGTTTGTCCTTGCCTGAAATCACTGCAAAAGTGAATCAGGAGTCCGGCTTGCTCGACCATTACCAAAACGAGCGGGAAGGTGAGGAGCGCATTGAAAACTTGAAGGAGTTGGTCAATGCCGCCGCCGCCTTCGTAAACGCAGAAGGTTATGGCATTGAAGCCGCGGCCACCGAAGTGTCCGGAGAGGAAACCCAGGCGCAGATTCAAACGCCACTGGCCGGATTTTTGTCTCATGCGTCTTTGGAAGCAGGCGACAATCAAGCCCAACAGGGGCAGGATGCCGTTCAACTCATGCTGAACGGACAAACCCGTTATTGCCTGCGTTCTCGCTTCTTATCTGAATTGCCTGACGACTCCGTGCGTTGGTTGGCGCCGCCCAAGCCCTCCGTAGTGAATCAGGCGTGGGACAACCGTTCTGCTGCTTGGTCTCAGGCCAAGGCCAGTGCTGCCGTCAATCAAAACCGTGCATCCTGGCCGTATAAAATTGGGCAATCGGTTGCGCATCCGCGGTTTGGTTCGGGTGTTGTGGTGAGTTATGAGGGGCAGGGCGATGACCTTCGCGTGCAAATCAATTTCGGACGCGAAGGCATGAAATGGCTGGTAGTGGCTTTGGCTAAACTGCAGGCGGCTTGAGTCCTTGCAAAAGCTCAGGGCTGCAAGAGCCCTGAAGCTTCAGACTCCGGTACCGTCGAATCCCAGTTCTTTTGGTTCAAATACGCTGAGGTAAGACGGATAAAACGTGCACAGCGTTACTGAAAAAATACCAACCACCATAATGAAGTTGAGTGCACCTGCCAAAAACGTGGGCAGCGGCAACAACAGAGAAATAAGGGTGAACACGGAAACGCAGGCCATCAGCCACAAAAACCAACCAGTTGCGTAAATCAGGAATGCCGTGCGGTTTCGCCACACCGCCAGAAAACTGAAAAACAGCGCTTTGCCCACAGGCATTTCATGCCACAACAGGAGAGCGGGCGCATACCAGAACAGCATCATGACGGGTAAATACGCAATCGCCATGACGGCCAACACGTTCACCATTTGCGACATCATTTCAGCAGGGTCTGGCTTGCCATCCTGCATTACGAGGTCCATGTCTATGCTGCCAAAGGAAGACGCCAGCAAACTGACCAACAAAACCAGCAAGGCATAGAGTGAGCCCATGCGCAAGAATGGTTTGAGGAAGCGTTTGTTTTCTTCAAGAAATGCACTGAACAGTATGCTGGGGTTGATGGGTAGCCCACGCGCCACCATGCGGCAGGCCGTCAGCATGCCTGCGTTGAGTCCGGGGCTGAGCATGGCCGCCAGAACCGAGCCAGCAAACGGGATGACCAAGGACAAAAACAGCACCACGCCAAAATAACTGACAGTGAGCGAGAGCATGCCCGCAGGATTTTTTTTAAACAGGGTGAAACCAAATGTCAGCCAGCGCCAACCTTCTTTTGCTGCCACGGTTTGGGCTTGAGTTCCCATTGAATCAGTTACCTCTGCTTTTTGGGGAGTTGGGCAATATCGCCCGCACGGCGCAATTTCAGGATGCGCTCAAAGTGGGATGGGTCTTTCGGGGTCAGCATTTCTGCCGGGCGGGGTAAGTAGAAATCAAACAGGCGAGACATCCAGAAACGCAACGCTGCCGCCCTGAGCATCAAGGGCCAGGCTTCCATGTCTTCGTCAGTGAATGCTTGGTGGCAGGCGTAACCTTCCAGCATGGCGTTTGCCAAGGCCGGCTTGATGGCGCCACTGGCGTGGTCTATGCACCAGTCGTTGATGCAAACAGCCAGATCAAACAGCCAAGCGTCATCGCCTGCAAAATAGAAGTCAATGACGCCGCCCAGAGCGGTTTCCGTAAACAAGGCGTTGTCACGAAACAGATCAGCATGAACGGCACTTTTGGGCAGCGACTGGTAGAGCGGCGTCGTAGCGAAATACTTTTGAATGGAGATTTCTTCATCCATCAGTTGCCGCAAGGCTTCAGGAATGAAGGGTTGCACTGCTGCTTGTGTACTTTCCCACCACGCCAAACCGCGCGGGTTGGGGTATTTCAATGCGAAGTTTTTGGCAGCATGGTGGGCTTGCGCACAAAACTCGCCAATGTCACGGGTTTGCTGTTCATTGGGATCAAACACAGACGCCCCTGCCAGTCTATTGACCAAGGCGGCCGGTTTTCCCATCAGGCTGGAAAACAGGCGGCCATCAGGCAGCGGAAACGGAGCGGGCACGGGCAAGCCTTGTTTGGCAAGGTGTTGCATCAGGCCCAAATAATAAGGCAGTTCTTTTTCCGTCAGCTTCTCGAAAATGGTGAGCACGAACTGGCCTTGCGTGGTGTTGACAAAGTAGTTCGTGTTCTCAATGCCTGAGGCGATGCCTTTGACTTCCAGCAAATCGCCAACCTGACGGGCCGCCAGCCACGGCATCAATTCTGTGGGGGATACGGGAGTGAAGACGGCCATGGGTTAAAACTCCGTGATGACCCATTTGGGCACGGAAATAGTGGGCCCTATGCCTTGACCCGGCACCATTCTTCCCGATCCGTCCATGTCGATGAGCCAGTAGGGCGGAGCGCCTTTCACTTTTACGCGCATTGCGAACAAGCGACCGCGAACCCGGTATTCCTCAACTTCCCTGTCACCCTCTGTTTTGATGGTGACGGTGGGTTCAAGTTCGTCGTTGTAGGGTTTGTTGCTCATTTCAGGCGGGCGCGGTACTTCGGCACGCGTGGGCTCTGCTGTAACGGAGAATGGAATCGCCGCGATCAGCAGCGAAAATAGACATGCAAGTTTTGTGGTTTGGCGCATTTGGCTTCCTCTGATGGTCTATTTTAACTCAACTCACGCCCCGCCTTTGTGATGTCTTAGGGCGGGGTTGAGCAGCGCCTGCGGAAATCGTCAAAGATCGAGCAATCGGTCTCTTTCTTCCGGGGAGGGGGCGAATGCACGGCGCTCATAAAAGTTGAATATGGCTTCCATCGCCTCTTCGGGTGAGTCTACTGCAGTCATTAGGTCAATATCACTCGCACTGATCATGCCTTGCACCAACAATGTACCTTTGATCCAATCCAGCAAACCCGTCCAAAAGTCACCACCCATCAAGATAATCGGAATTTTTCGCCCTTTTCCCGTCTGTATCAGTGTCAGCGCCTCGAACATTTCATCTAAAGTTCCAAAGCCACCAGGCATTACAATGTAGGCGGTTGCATATTTTGCAAAAGCGACCTTTCTGGCAAAAAAGTGTCTGAACTTCAACGAGATGTTTTGGTAGGGGTTGCCACTTTGTTCGAAAGGCAATTCGATGTTCAAGCCGACGCTTGGCGATTTTCCCTCAAAGGCCCCCTTGTTGGCGGCTTCCATGATGCCCGGCCCCCCACCACTGATGACTGCAAAGCCGGCGTCCGAGAGCAGGCGGGCGGTTGATTGGGTTAGCTTGTAGTAGGGATGGTCTTCGGGGGTTCTGGCACTGCCGAAAATTGAAACCGAGGGACGGATTTCGGACAACCGGTCTGCCGCCTCAATGAACTCTGACATAATCCCCAAGATGTGCCATGACTCACGGGCCTTGACGGAGGTGGAACGTTCCTGCGAAGGCAGGGCCCGGAGTGTGGGAATGTTTTTGGATTGGACCATGATAAAACGATTGCTCCTGGTAGACGGATCTAGTTATTTGTACCGCGCATTTCACGCCATGCCCGATTTACGTAATCGGGCCGGCGAACCCACGGGCGCCATATATGGCATGGTAAACATGCTCAACAGCCTTCGGTCAACTTATCAGACGGGTGAAGCCGTCGAAGATTGCATCGCCTGTATTTTTGATGCACCGGGAAAAACCTTCCGGGACGATTGGTACCCGGATTACAAAGCCACCCGTTCTTCCATGCCCGAGGACCTGGCAGCCCAGATTCCCGCCATCCATGAGGTTATTTCAGCTCTGGGGTGGCCCATTCTCATGGTCAGCGGTGTTGAAGCAGATGATGTGATTGGCACCTTGGCGGCCCGGGCTGTAGGCAACGGCTATGACCGAATCGTAATTTCCACAGGCGACAAAGACCTTGCCCAATTGGTCAATGACAAGGTCAGCCTGGTCAACACCATGTCCAACACGGTTCTGGATCCTCCCGGTGTGGTGGAAAAGTTTGGTGTGCCGCCTGAACGCATCGTCGATTACCTCACCCTGACGGGGGATGTGGTCGACAATGTGCCGGGTGTTGAGAAGGTGGGACCCAAAACCGCTGCAAAATGGATCAATCAGTATGGCAGCCTTGATGGTGTTATTGCCCACGCCGATAAAATTTCAGGCGTAGTGGGCGAGAATCTCAGAAAAGCGCTGGACTGGTTACCCAAGGCCCGTGCCTTGATCACGGTGAAATGCGATGTCGATTTAACGGGTGAAGTCCCTTCTTTTGAGGTTTTGGCCAGCCGTGGACCCGACAAACAGGCCTTGAAGGAGCTCTACCGGCGATTTGAGTTCAAGTCGTGGTTTCAAGCCCTTGGTGGTGCAGACAACGGTCCGGGTGGAAACACGGCCAAGGTCTCCACCTCGGCCAATCCTGCTGTAGGGCAGGGAGACTTGTTTTCTGACCCTCCCGCTGATCCTCCATCGGGCGCTTCTGTCGGTGCTGCCGTGGCGAGTGATAAAGAAACAACAGCCGCACAACCCAATTCCTTGTTTGAGCGCGCGCCCACCACGGCCGCTGACATTGACTGCATTTTGGTGAACACCCCTGAATCGTTTTCTGAGTTGCAGGCACTTTTGAAATCGGCTGAATTGGTCTGTTTTGACACTGAAACCTCCAGTCTGGACCCCATGACCGCAAAAATGGTTGGTCTGGCCTTTGCAGTCAATGCGGGGCGCGGTTATTACGTACCGCTGGCCCACTGTGGTCTGGATGCCGAAGTGCAATTGCCATTAGGCGACGTGCTTGCCTCGTTGAAGCCCTGGTTTGAAGATGCGGCTTGCAGCAAGGTTGCCCAAAACGCCAAGTACGATTTGCACGTTATGGCCAACCACGGCATTCACGTTGCCGGCTTGTGCGAAGACACCATGTTGGAAAGTTACGTGCTGGAAGCACACCGTCCCCACAACATGGATGCCTTGGCCTTGCGCTGGGTGAATCACAAAGCCATCAGTTATGAAGAGGTGGCCGGGAAAGGTGCTGCGCAGGTCGGTTTTGCCGATGTGCCCATTGCCACGGCCTGCCGTTATTCTGCAGAAGATGCTGAAGTCACTTTGCGTTTGCATCAGACCTTGTTCCCCCATTTGCAGGCCTCGCCGCAATTGTTGTCTGTATACCGCGACATTGAGGTGCCTGTGTCTGCTGTTTTGTTCGACATTGAGCGCAGGGGGGTTTTGATTGATGTTGAAAAGCTGCAGGCGCAAAGCCATTTTTTAGGCAAGCGATTGCTGGAAATCGAGCAGGAGGCCTTCGGTCTGGCAGGGCAGTCGTTTAATTTGAACTCGCCAAAACAGATCGGCGAACTGTTGTTTGAAAAGCTGAAATTGCCGGTGGTTAAAAAAACACCCGGTGGAACCCCTTCAACAGATGAAGAGGTCTTGTCAAAACTGGCTGAAGACTATCCGTTGCCAAAATGCCTGCTTGAGCACCGCAGTCTGGCAAAATTGAAAAGTACTTACACCGACAAACTTCCCCGGATGGTCAATGCGGAAACCGGGCGGGTTCACACCAACTATGCGCAGGCGGTGGCCGTCACCGGTCGCTTGGCCAGCAATGATCCGAATCTGCAAAACATTCCGATCCGCACACCAGAAGGGCGACGGGTTCGCGAGGCCTTTGTCGCTCCTCCAGAGCATCTGATTGTTTCGGCCGACTATTCTCAGATCGAGTTGCGCATCATGGCGCATATTTCCGGCGATCAGGCCTTGTGTCAGGCCTTTGCCGAGGGTGAGGATGTTCACCGCGCCACCGCCAGCGAAATTTTCGGTGTTCCGCGAAGTGAGGTCAGCAGCGACCAGCGCAGAACCGCCAAAGTCATCAATTTTGGTTTGATTTATGGCATGAGCGCTTTTGGCCTGGCGGCCAATCTGGGCATTGAGCGCGAGGCTGCAAAAATGTACATCGACCGCTACTTCACCCGTTACCCCGGCGTTGCAAAGTACATGGAGCAGACGCGCACCCAAGCGAAGGCTCAGGGTTTCGTTGAAACCGTGTTTGGTCGCCGCTTGTGGTTGCCTGAAATCAACAGCGGTAATGGACCAAGGCGGGCTGCCGCTGAGCGGGCTGCCATCAATGCCCCGATGCAGGGTACGGCCGCCGACCTGATCAAAAAAGCAATGATCGCAATTCACAAGGGGCTGCCTGATGCAGGCCTGAAAGCGCGCATGGTAATGCAGGTGCATGACGAAGTGGTGCTTGAGGTTCCAACGGCAGAGCTTGAGGCCGTCAAGGCGCTGCTGACACAGTCCATGACAAAAGTGGCTGATCTGCGGGTGCCCTTGGAAATCAGCATTGGTGTGGGTTCAAACTGGGATGAAGCGCATTGAATTCTTTGATCTTAATGGTGATGCTGGCCTCTGCAGCAGGGGTTTATTGCAGTCTTGCAGCGTTGTCCCTGCTCAGTCAGAAACGTCTGAACCAGTGGATTGACCCTTTGGTCAGTATTTCCACCGGTGTGTTGTTGTCTGCTGCCTTGCTGCATTTGCTGCCCGAAGCGTTTGACACCCAGAAAGGTCAGCACCACAGTTTGTTTGCGTGGTTACTGGGCGGTTTGCTGGGGTTTTTCGTTCTGGAAAAGTTGTCTTTGCTGCGGCACAGCCACCACCACGAGCACGACGGGCATGACCACGCGCATGGTTATGACGCAGAGCACGCTGGGCAGGGCGGCATTGTCATTTTAGTGGGTGAGTCAATTCACAACTTCGGCGACGGTCTGTTGATCGCCAGCGCTTTTTTGGTGGACACCCGGGTTGGCTGGCTGACGGCATTTTCCATACTGATGCATGCCATTCCCCAACATTTAGGCGATTTTTTGGTGTTGCTCAATGCTGGCGTAAGCCGTGTGAGAGCGCTGGGCTATTTGTGTCTTACTGGCCTGGCTTCAATGTTTGGAGCTGTTTTGGGCGTGACATGGCTGAAAGACCAACCCGAGGTTTTACCCTACGCGCTGGTGTTGGCTGCGTCTAGCTTTCTGTATATCGCCGTTGCAGACCTGATTCCGCAAATGCAGCGCCGTTTAAAGCTCAGGGAAGCGGTTTCTCAGGTCGTGTTGATAGGCGCAGGCGTTTTTCTGATCTCCCTGATAGCGGGGGAATTACACCACCACCACCTCCACGGGGCGGCTGGGGTCTGAGCAGTATTCACTCCAAGAGCCCGGATACAATTTAGAGCCACTCAAGCCCGCAATTTCCATTGCCAGCAGGTTGTTGCAAGCCGTGACACCCGAGCCGCAAGAATGCACAATTTCTTCTGGCTTTCGCCCTTTTAGCAAGGTTTCAAACTCCGCTTTCAAAACCTCTGGCGATTTGAACTTTCCATCTTCGGTTTGATTTTGCAGGAAACAGCGGTTATCTGCGCCGGGAATGTGGCCCAGAACCGGGTCGAGGTTGTCTGCCCGACCCAGAAAACGGTCTTCATCGCGGCCATCAATAATTTGAAACTCACCAGTTGCGATATTTTCAACAATGCTGTCGACCTCAACGGTGGCCATGGAAGGTTTGAAGTCGGAAAGATCAACCGGTTCGGCCAAGCATGCAGCTTCTGTTTCACTGGGTGCGGAGCCTTCGACTGGGCCGCCCGCTGCAAGCCAGGCCTGCCATCCGCCGTCCAGCACTTTCACGTTGCCATAGCCCGCCCATCGCAGCATCCACCAAAGCCGGCCGGAGACCATGGTGTTTTGTGCATCCATGGCAATGATGATTTGCTCTTTGGACAAGCCCCAGCACTGGGTTTTTTGAACAAACTCGAAGAAAGGGGGGAGGGGGTGGCGACCGTTGGTTCCGGTTTTTTCACCACACATGTCGTGATCGATGTGAACATAACTTGCGCCCGGAATGTGCCCTTGCGCAAATTCCCTTGGGCCTTTTCCCAGGTCAGCCAATTCAAATCGGCAATCCAGCACTTTTATCTCGGGGCCCTGTTCGCCTTGTTCGGCCATGGCTGTTTTTAATTCCTGTGCTGAAATCAGCGGATAATTTGCGGGAAGAGAGGTGCCCATGTTTATTTCCGAGTCAGTAATGTTGTTCGCACAATGGAGATCTTGCGCTTTTGCTTATATTAATACGCTTCGGGTTCCGGCTTTTTTTTGGCAGTCACCCATGAAGACAGGGTGCCACACAAGATAATAAGACAGATGCCCGCGAATGCTAATGGATCGATTCTTTCGTGCCAAATCGTTTCACCCAAAAGAACAGAAAACAGCACAGTTGCATATTGTAACGAGGCGGAAAGCCAAGTGGAACCTCGGCTGAATGCTCTCGTCATTGCCAGTTGTCCGGCCGCACCTGTCAGGCCGATGCCAAGCAGCAGCGCCAGCGCGCCGGTGCTTTGCGGCAACACTTCAAGCCCTTGGAACAGGCATGCCAACGCGCCGGTCAAGGTGGAGGCCAGAGAAAAGAAAAACACGGTTCGCCATTCGGGCTCGCCTTGGGCACCCAGAGAGCGTTGCGTTGTCCTGCCCATAAAGCAAACCAGAATTACAGCAATGAACAGCGGGGATGTGTAGTTAAGCGTTGTAGCCGTGGCCAAGGGCAGGTGTTGCAGGGCGTAAAACCCGCTCCACATGGCAATCATGCCAAAACCGTTTCTGCGCAAATGCAGCAAGGCATTGCTGTTGAACAGGGTTTTTTTACTCAGGAAAATCCAGAGTCCTAGCAGGGCGAGGCTGGGCATGCCACGAAACAGCACAATTTGACCCAGGCTCTGAGCGGGAGAAGCCAGCTTGATGAGCGCGCCCATGGCGGCAAACATCAGGCTGGCAAGTAGCATCCATAGTCCTTGCATGGCCGTATTGTAGCCTGCCCGCTTCGGGCTGAAAATTTGCTGTTTTTTTAATCGGTAGAGGTGATGACGAACTTGGCTTTGCGCGGATCAATCCAGGAGTGCCTGCTTTCCACCGGGTCGTCATGATAAGACCAGGCAACGCGCTTTACATGCACCATGGGTTGGTTGTGTGCACAATCCAGAAAGTGGGTAATGCCCTCGTCGACCAACTGTGAACCCACTAGATCGCGCACCTTCAAAACCGTTGTGGCGTAGGTGTCTTGGTAGAGTTGGTACAAATTGCCGCGGTAACGCTCCACAAGGCGTTCATCGAGATTTGGAAAGCGGTCTGCGGGTACGGTGATCTGTTCCAAGGCAACGGGCGTATTTTCCAACAAGTGCTGCAGACTGATGCGATACACCGCTGCACCCGGCCTTAAATTCAGGTCTTCAGCCTCTTCTTTGTGTGCGGCAGCTTTCAACAGCGTCTTCACCGCAACATCATGACTTTCCTGTGTGAGTGAAAGGTTTGAGTCGTTGGTGGCGGGAATCAGGCGCTTGAATGCAAAAGTGAAGTCGCGTGCTTCCTGCAGTGCGACAAACGTACCGCGCCCTTGGTGTCTCACCAGTATTTTTTCTTCAGTCAGCTCATCAACCGCTTTTCTGAGCGTACCGATCGAAATGTTGTAGCGCTCGGACAGTCGCTTTTCAGCGGGTATTGCCTCGCCTGGGCGCCATTCGCCTCGCTGAATGGATTCCAGCAATTGAGATTTGACGATCTTGTACAGCGGAGATCCCGCGGCAAGAACCTGTTTTGATTCGATGCTCATGCAGCACCTCTAGTTCGAAATGTTTTATTGTTTTAAGACAACTACAACCTGTTGCTTGCAATTGTATTCTTAAAATGTTCAAACAACCAGAGATGTCCATGCATGTTCTATTAAAATTTCGAACAGAGGTTGGACGAAACTGCTAGTTTCGCAATTTATTTCGGTTTTTGTTTAGATTGTATTTCCCATTTGTCTTCGAAACCATTCGTGAAAATGTAACATGCCATCTTCCATCGGCGATTGGTAAGGCCCCACTTCACTGGTACCCCTTTGGTGCAACGCCCAGCGACCTTCATCCATACGCTCTGCGATTTCATCGTCTTCAACAGCGGTTTCATGGTAGGCGGCTTGTTCAGCCTCTACAAATTCACGCTCAAACAGGGCGATTTCTTCCGGATAATAAAACTCAACCACATTGGTGGTGCGCTTGGGGCCATTGGGGTGCAGCGTTGAAACTACCAACACATGCGGGTACCACTCAACCATTACATTGGGGTAGAAACAGAACCAGATGGCGCCGTATTCAGGTGTTTTTCCGCCGGTGAAGCGGGTGACGGCATCGTGCCATTTTCCGTAAGTGGGGGTGCCTGCTCTGCGCAGTCCAGCCTTGATACCTACAGATTGGGCGCTCCATTGCTCGCCAACATGCCATTGCAGGTTTGCGCAGTCTACGAATTGCCCCAGCCCGGGGTGAAAAGGGTCGACGTGATAATCCTCCAGATAAACCTCAATGAAGGTTTTCCAGTTGTAGTTGCATTCATGCGTCACCACTTTGTCCAGTACGTAACCGGAAAAGTCGATGAGTTCAGCGTAGGGCGTGCCAGTCAGCGTTTTCGCGATATTTTGTGTGCTTGAAAAATTCAGGCCACGCCAGTTTTGCAGCGGAAATTTTTCCAGATTCGAGCATTTCACTTCTGGAAAGTGCGGTGCACCCATGAGTTCGCCGTTGAGTTCGTAAGTCCAGCGGTGCAAGGGGCAGACAATGTTTTCTGCGCGGCCTGAGCCTTTCAGCATGATGGCTTGGCGGTGTTTGCAGACATTGGACAACAGTTCCACGCCTTTTTCGTTGCGAACCAGAACCCGGCCGTGACCTTCCCAGGGGATGGAATGGTACTGACCTTTTTCGGGTACCCAAAGATCGTGCCCGACATAGTTGGGGCCAGGCTTGAAGAGTAGGGCCTGTTCCTGCTGGAGAAGGGCTTCATCAAAGTACGCATGAACCGGTAATTGGGCAGATGCGGGCTTGAGCTTGGACTGTTCGCTCAGATTCGACATGATTCCTGGGTTCCTCCCGTAGTCTCAGGCGCCATCAGGGGTTGTAGACGGGTTGTCAGGGCGGCAGTAAGTCACCCTTCGCTTGCTCAGATTTGTCATGGCGGCCAATTGACAAATGGTTGATCGCAAACGAGAAACGGAATTGTACCCCGCGGGTTTCGGTGGGGCAAACCGGGGTCCATGCATAAAAACCTGTTTTTCTTGTTCAAATGGTGCGCATGCACGAGAAAGTCGCTTCGGGTTTCGTCCGGGGCTGGGGTAAAATAGAGGGGTTTTACTCTTTCGAAAGAAGCTGCACGCGATGTCCGGGTCTCAGGATCAATTAAGTCATTGGATTGAATCCAGAAAGTCTCTATTGGAGCTGGCTGTCGAACGGCGTTTCCAGCATGTCAGGCCTGTCAGTCCGGTTCTGCACGAAGCCATGGTGTATGCCTGCGCGGGTGGCGGCAAGCGGATGCGTGGCCTGCTGGTGCTGGCCAGTGCACATTGTCTTGGCGCCTCCGAAGAGGCTGCGCTGCCTGCTGCCTGTGCCATTGAGGCCATGCACGCCTATTCCTTGATTCATGACGACCTGCCCTGCATGGACGACGATGACTTGCGTCGCGGCAAGCCGACCTGCCACAAAGTTTATGGCGAGGCGTTGGCGCTTCTGGCCGGTGATGCATTGCAGACGCTGGCATTCGAGTGGTTGGGGCAGGCTGATTCAAGCGAGTCAATTCGTTTCAGGCAAATGCAGGTGCTGGCTGAAGCGGCCGGTTCTCAAGGCATGGCTGGGGGGCAGGCGCTGGACTTGCTCAACGTCAACAAATCCATGACGCTGGAGTCGTTAAAGCAAATGCACGCCTGTAAAACCGGCGCGCTTTTTAAAGCCAGTGTGCTGCTGGGCGGTTTGTCTTCAACGGCGGCGACCTCAGAGCAATTGCAGGCCTTGACTGCTTACGCAGCTGCGCTGGGTCTGGCTTTTCAGGTGGTGGATGATATTTTGGATGTGGAAACCGACACCGCAGTGCTGGGTAAAACGGCTGGAAAAGATGCGCTGGCCAACAAGCCAACCATGGTGAGTCTGTTGGGTCTTGAGTCAGCCAAACATCTGGCCAAAGAATTGGGTGAAACGGCGCAAGTGTCGTTGTTGCCTCTGGGGCATTCGGCCTGGGTATTGCAGGGAATCATTGATCAGGTGTTAAAGCGTCGCTCATGAACAAACTATTGGATCAAATTAACAGCAGTGCCGATTTGCGTCGTCTGAGCCGTTTGCAGTTGCCCGCGCTGGCCAAGGAGTTGCGTGAATTCGTTTTGCAAAGCGTCTCCAAAACCGGCGGCCACTTGTCGTCGAATCTGGGTACAGTGGAGCTGACATTGGCATTGCATTACGTGTTCAACACGCCCGACGACCGGATTGTCTGGGATGTCGGTCATCAAACCTACCCCCATAAAATTTTGACGGGCCGCAGGGATCGCATGCCCAGTCTTCGTCAATATGAGGGCATTTCCGGCTTTCCGCGCCGCGTTGAATCGGAATACGATGCCTTTGGTACTGCCCATTCAAGCACCAGTATTTCTGCTGCGTTAGGAATGGCGGTGGCATCCCGTCAGTTGGGTATTAACCGCAAGCACATTGCCGTGATCGGCGATGGTGCAATGTCAGCGGGCATGGCGTTTGAGGCGTTGAACAATGCCGGTGTTACTCCCGATGTTGATCTGCTGGTCATCCTCAACGACAACGACATGTCGATTTCGCCACCCGTCGGTGCGCTCAACAAATATCTGGCCCGCCTGATGTCAGGTCGGTTGATGAACAGCGCCAAACAAATGGGCAAAGATTTGCTCGGCGGTGTACCACCCTTGTATGAGTTGGCCCACCGTCTTGAAGAGCATGTAAAAGGCATGGTGACGCCAGCCACGCTGTTTGAGGAATTCGGTTTTAATTACTACGGCCCCATTGATGGTCACGACCTTGATGCCTTGCTGCCAACGCTTCAAAATCTCAGAACCATGCCAAGGCGGCCAAACCCAGCTACACTCAAATTTTCGGTCAGTGGATTTGTGACATGGCCCGGTCTGATCAACGTTTGATGGGCATTACACCCGCCATGCGTGAGGGTTCGGGTTTGGTGGCCTTTGAGCGGCAATTCCCCAAGCGTTATTTCGATGTGGGTATTGCAGAACAGCATGCGGTCACGTTTGCTGCAGGCATCGCTTGCGAAGGCATGAAACCGGTGGTTGCAATTTACTCGACCTTCCTGCAGCGTGCCTACGATCAACTCATCCATGACGTGGCATTGCAGAATCTCGATGTTACGTTCGCAATCGACCGTGCCGGCTTGGTTGGGGCAGACGGTGCCACCCATGCAGGCAACTATGACATTGCATTTTTACGCTGCATTCCGAACATGGTAATTGCAACGCCATCCAATGAACCGGAGTGCAGGGCATTGCTCAATACAGCCTACCACTATAAGGGGCCTGCCAGCGTTCGGTACCCCAGAGGATCTGGTTTTGGTGTGGACGCAGGCACCAGCTTGGAAGCTTTGCCTTTGGGCAAAGGTGTGGTGTTGCGTGAATCCAAACGGGTGGGCTCAGCAGTAGCAGTGTTAGGGTTCGGAACTTTAGTGGGTGTCGTGGGGTCTGTATGTGAGGATCTTGATCTCAGTCTGGTTGATATGCGGTTTGTAAAGCCGTTGGATGAAGAGTTGATTCTCCAGATGGCCAGAACGCATCAGGCCTTGGTTACCTTGGAAGATGCCTGTCTGATGGGTGGAGCGGGTGCAGCCGTTTTGGAGTTCTTGCAGTCCAGAGACATCAACATTCCCGTGCTTTCCTTGGGGTTGCCAGATGAATTCATTGATCATGGCGATCCTGCTTTATTAATGTCGCTGCATGGGTTGGATGCCAAAGGCATTTCCCAGAGCATTACGCAGCGTTTCGGGGCTTTGTTGTCTGATACAGATAACGGCCAACCTGGCTCGGTTCACCGGATTGGTGGCAAAGCAGCCTCAGCTTGAAAGTTTAGAATGAACAGTAGAGATCCAAACGCATCCGCTTCACTGGCAGACGCTGCCATTCCGGATGTGCAGAGAACCTTAGACACCCGGCAGATGCCAATTCAGGGTGTGGGCGTCAGGTCCGTCAAATATCCGTTGGTGATTCGTCGCCACGATGGCGTTGAAACCGCCACTGTTGCCGAATTTGAAATGACGGTGTTCCTGCCCGCCGATCAAAAAGGCACGCACATGTCGCGCTTTATTGCGCTGCTTGAGGAGTTGGAAGGTGCCATCGATATTCCGGCCTTCTCGTCGCTCTTGTTGAAAATGGCACACCGTTTGGAAGCACCCTCAGGCAAAATCATCGCAAAGTTTCCTTATTTTGTCTCCAAGGTGGCTCCAGTGTCTGGTGTGGTCAGTCTGATGGATTACCAAGTAACGCTGGAAGGTGAAGTTAGCAATGGCACGACCTGTGTTTGGCTGACCGTGCTTGTTCCGGTTACCAGCCTTTGCCCCTGCTCCAAAAAAATCTCTGACTACGGCGCGCACAACCAGCGTTCGCACGTCACTGTGCGGGCCCAACTCAAAGAGGCTGTGGCTTTCGAAACCTTGATCAAGATGATTGAGGAAGAGGCTTCTTGCGAGCTCTACGGATTGTTGAAACGGCCTGACGAAAAATATGTGACTGAACGGGCTTATGACAATCCGAAGTTTGTAGAAGATTTGGTGCGTGATATTGCGTTGCGTCTGAACAGCCACCCGGCAGTGGGGCATTACGTGCTCGAAGCCGAAAACTTCGAATCCATTCACAATCACTCCGCTTTCGCCCGCATCGAACGTTCTTGAAACCTATTCTTGTTCTTCAGCACTCCCCTGACGTTGAGCCTGGTTACTTCGGTGACTATCTCACGGCCAAGGGGTTTGCTTGGGAATGGGTAAGAATAGACCAAGGCGACAAGGTTCCTGATTCAATGGAGCCCTACGCCGGTTTGGGTTTGATGGGTGGCGCAATGAGCGTCAATGATTCGCTTCCCTGGATTCCCCTCGTTTGTGAATTAATTGTTCAGTCTGATGTGCTCGGTCGCCCGGTCATTGGGCATTGTCTGGGCGGGCAACTGATGGCCAAAGCCTTGGGGGCCCAAGTTCGGTCCCACGACCGCAAAGAGTTGGGTTGGGGTTCTTTGTCTGTCAGTCACCCCAGACTGGGTTTGGAATGGCTGGGTGTTGAATCTGGAAATATTCCTTCCTTTCAGTGGCATGGCGATACCTTTGATTTGCCAGAGGATGCAGTGCTTTTGCTGACCAATTCATTTTGCAGTAATCAGGCGTTTGTCATTGAGCGGGCAGGGCAGGTGGCTCATTTGGGCATGCAATGCCACATGGAGATGACACCAGACCTGATTACCCGCTGGGCCGTGAAGGGTGCGGCAGAAATTCAAGTGGCTTACCTTGCCGATTCGAGTTGTGTTCAAACCCAGACTGAAATGCTAAAAAACAATTCTGTGCAGTGTGAAAACTTGCACAAGTTCACCTCTCGCCTTTACGACCGGTGGATGTTGGGCGTTCTCGAAAGTTCTGCTGGGCTATAATTGCGCATGCACAGACAACGCCTTTTTTGGCGTATTTCGGAGAGTTCCCACCATGACCGGAAAGCCTACCGGTAGTCACAAAGAGTTTTTCATACAAGGCATGACGCAATCCGGAAAGGAATTCAGACCTTCCGATTGGGCAGACCGCTTGTGTGGTGTGATGGCTCGCTTTGTTCCGGACGAAGACGCTGATGGTGCAAGTCATCTCCAGTATTCACCTTACGTTCGCCCCATTGTTGTAGGCGGATTGCGATGTGTGGTGGTAGATGAGCGACTCAATGATATTGAGCCCATGGCTTACAATTTTCTGCTTAATTTTGCACGGGACAACGACTTGGTGGCTGTTGCCGCCTGTTCTTTACCTGACCCGCCAAAGAAAAATTAAGTATTAAAACCAAATAAAAACTCCATAAAAAAACTGGATAGCCTTTAAAGGGTATCCAGTTTTTTTACTAAGTAAGTTCACTAAGCCAGATTGAACTTACGCCATTGCCTTTACAGCAGCGGCCAAACGAGACTTATGACGTGACGCCTTGTTTTTGTGGATGATTTGTTTATCAGCCACGCGGTCAAGTACGCTGGTTGTGTTGCGAAGAACTTCGTTGGCTGCGTTTTTATCGCCTGCTTCAACGGCTTGGCGAACACGCTTGACGGCGGTGCGCATCATTGAGCGCAGTGCCGAGTTATGCGAGTTCAGTTTTGCACCCTGACGGGCGCGCTTGCGTGCTTGTGCTGTATTTGCCATAAACTTAGATCCGACTGGATGCAAACTGGAGAGCCACAGATTCTAACTTATTTTCGGATTCGCTACAATCCCACTCTATGAATATCTTAAAAGCCGCTATGACCGTCAGTGCAATGACGCTGCTCTCCCGAATTACGGGTTTGCTGCGCGAGACGCTGACCGCCCGAATGTTGGGCGCTGGTGCTGAAACCGATGCTTTTTTTGTCGCTTTCAGAATTCCCAACCTATTACGTCGCTTATTTGCAGAAGGGGCATTTTCACAAGCCTTTGTGCCCATACTGGCACAAGTGCATCAACAAAAAGGCCATGAAGCCACCGCTGATTTGCTGTCAAAAACCGCTACCGTTTTATTTTGGACACTCAGTCTGGTAACGCTGGGGGGCATGCTCGGAGCCTCGGGTTTGGTGTGGGTCATGGCCAGTGGTCTGCAGGAAAAGCCCGAGTCCTATTCGCTTGCAGTGATACTGACGCGTTGGATGTTTCCCTATATTTTGCTCATTTCGCTGGTGTCCTTGTCCTCCGGTGTGCTCAACACTTATAAAAAATTTGCGGTGCCTGCAGCCACCCCGGTGTTGTTGAACCTGAGTTTTATTGTGGCTGTTGGATTTGTTTCTCCATACCTCGACCAACCGGTGTTTGCCTTGGCTGGTGCTGTCATTGTAGGTGGCATGGCGCAATTGGTCGTGCAGTTGCCCGCATTGAAGCAACAAGGTTTGAGTCTTAACATCGGCTTGCATTGGTCGAAAGTGCAGGCCGCATGGTCGGATCCGCTGGTGAGAAGGATATTGCGACAGATGTTGCCTGCGAGTCTGGCAGTGTCTGTGGCGCAGGTCAGCCTGATCATCAATACGCAGATTGCTTCGCACCTGCCCTCCGGCAGCGTGTCTTGGGTGTCTTACGGCGATCGCTTGATGGAGTTTCCCACTGCCATGCTCGGCGTGGCGCTGGGCACGGTTTTACTGCCTTCCCTGGCCCGGGTGAACGCCGCAGGCGATGGCGACGCCTATGCCCGTTTGCTGGATTGGGGGTTGCGCATTGCTTTGGCTTTGGCGCTGCCGGCCGCAGTGGGGCTGGCAACCTTCTCAGAGCCGCTGACAGCCATGCTGTTTCACTATGGAAAATTTGATGCCATGGATGTGGAAATGACGCGTCGCACTGTGTTGGGCTACAGCGTTGGCTTGTTCGGCCTGATTGCCGTCAAGGTGCTGGCGCCGGGGTTCTATGCAAAACAAGATGTTCGCACACCGGTAAAAATCGGCATCATGGTGGTGATTGCCACTCAATTGATGAATTTGATTTTTGTGCCGATGTTTGGCCACGCAGGCTTGCCTTTGTCGGTGGGGCTGGGTGCAAGCCTGAACGCGCTGGTGTTGTGGTGGGGTCTGAAGCACCGCGGTACATTTGTTGCGCAGCCGGGTTGGTTGGTGTTTGCCCTTAAAATTTTTGCCGCCAGCGCCTTTATGGGGCTTTTTCTGAATGTTGTGGTCTCTGGGGTTGCCTGGCTGGAGCTAGCCGCAACGCCTGCACTCAGAATTGCCATGGTGATGGCGGTGGTGTCAGTGGCGGCAGGCTTGTATTTTCTGGTGCTGTTTGCGTTGCGGTTGTCGCCCCAAATGCTATTGCGCAGACCGGTCGCTTAGCACGCTGCCTTCCCTGCGCGGGTCGGCGACACCCAGCCAGCCCTCTGGTGTGCGTTGTATCCAGTGAACGCCGCTGGTCTGCGGGATGACACTGACATTCAGATTGTCAGTGGCTTCCCCCGCCGGCAGGCTCTTTTTCAGGTTTTGCGCAAAGTCTGCTGCATGCGCGCCCCGTTCAAGGTCCAGACGGTTTTCCCTCAACACCACATGCCCCACAGACACCGCAGCCGACGGTTGCGTGTTGCCCCACCAATTCGCCATTAAACGGGAGGCAATGAACGCGGGAATTTGAGCGCCCCCCGGAGAGCCGATAACGCTGACCACCCGCATGGGTTCGGTGTTGGACAGCACGATGGTGGGGGCCATGGAGCTGCGTGGCCGTTTGCCAGCCTCAACCTGGTTGGGCGTTTTTACCTTGGAGTCTGAGGGTTTCAAATCAAAGTCTGTCAGTTGATTGTTCAATAAAAAACCATTGACCATGATGCGTGAACCAAATTGATCTTCGATGGATGAGGTGAGGGCAACCGCATTGCCTTGCGCATCGACAATTGAAAGGTGGGTGGTGGAAGGGCGCTCTTCAGAATTCAAGCGTTGCGCCAATGAAAATTCTGTCAGCCGTTGTTTCAGGTAAGGACGGCTGATCAGTTTCTGCGTATTTACTTCCACCAGATCGGGGTCGCCTACAAAACGCGCCCTGTCTTCATAGGCCAGCCTAGATGCTTTAAGCCAGGCAGACAATTGCTCCGGTTTCCAGCGCACGAGCCCGGCAGTGTCCGTTTGCGTCATGTTGGTTTTTTTGCCCGCCAGTTGTATTTCCAGCAATTGCAGCATCTGCAAAACTGCGATGCCTCCGGCAGAAGGCGGTGGCATGCCGCAAACTTTGTTGTCCATGACCACAGCACAAATTGGAGCCCGTTCGACAGCCCTGTACTGGCTGAAGTCGCCGGGCCGCAAGGAGGATTTTTCGCCGGTTTTTACGCTGATGGCCTTGATGATCTGTTGTGGAAACGTACCTTTGTAAAATCCGTTGGCGCCTGTGTTGGCGATGGTTTTCAAAGTGTTGGCCAAGGCCGGATTGCGAAGAAAATAGCCGGCTTCCACTGCATTTTCAGCAGGGTAGTACAACGCAGCGGCATGCGGATCTTCCTTGAGCAGCGCATCGTTTTTCAACAAGGCATGCAGACGCTCAGAGACAAAAAAACCGTTCTCTGCTTTTTGCGCAGCCGGCAGCATCAGCGATTTCCACGCCAGTTTTCCATGTTGCCTGTGCGCCAGTTCCAGCATGGCCAACAGCCCGGGCACACCCACAGCCTTGCCACGCCGAACAATGTCGTAGAAGGCTTGTGGATTGCCCTCGGCATCTAGAAAATCGTCGGCCAAGGTGGCCAAAGGCGCTGTTTCCCGCCCATCGTAGGCTTTCAAGACCTGGCTTTTCTGATCCCAAACCATCATGAAACCGCCCCCTCCAAGCCCTGAAGATTGCGGCTCCACCAAATTGAGCATCATTTGTGCTGCAATTGCAGCGTCGACCGCATGCCCTCCTTGTTTCAGTACAAGTGCGGCGGTCTCCGTGGCGTAACGGTTTGCAGTGACGGCCATCCACTGCTGGCCGGTTTCGGCCTCAACGGCCTTGTAGCCCCGAGCAATGGAGGTGGGAGCTTCCGGTTGCAACGGTGCGGATTGGGTAGCGGGTGCCAAAGCGGCGCTCGCCAGCAACAGGGGCAAAAAAAAGCAGCCCGATGCGGCTGCCTTTTTAAAAATCAGGACAGTTTTCACAGAATGGGAACAATCATTAAAGCAACAATGTTAATAATTTTAATCAAAGGATTGACTGCAGGCCCAGCGGTGTCTTTGTAAGGGTCGCCCACCGTATCGCCAGTGACGGCTGCCTTGTGTGCATCGGAGCCTTTGCCACCGTGGTGACCTTCTTCAATGTATTTTTTTGCATTGTCCCACGCGCCGCCCCCCGTTGTCATTGAGATGGCCACGAACAGTCCCGTCACAATGGTGCCCATTAAAACGCCGCCCAAGGCCGCTGGCCCCAACAGCAAACCCACTGCAATCGGTACCAGCACAGGCAGTATCGAGGGAATCATCATTTCGCGGATGGCCGCGGTGGTCAGCATGTCTACGGCGCGCGAATAATCTGGTTTTGCCGTGCCTTCCATGATGCCGGGGATTTCCCTGAACTGCCTGCGAACCTCTTCCACAACGGCACCGGCTGCCCGGCCAACAGCCTCCATGGCCATGGCGCCAAACAAGAATGGAATCAAGCCGCCGATAAACAGACCGATGATCACCTCATGGTTTGACAAGTCAAACGTGACCACCTTGTTGGCTCTTTCCAGTGCGTGCGTGTAGTCGGCAAACAGCACCAAAGCGGCCAACCCCGCCGAGCCGATGGCATAGCCTTTGGTAACGGCTTTTGTGGTGTTGCCCACTGCATCCAATGGGTCGGTGATGTTGCGGACCGACTCCGGCAAGTTGGCCATTTCAGCAATACCGCCTGCATTGTCGGTGATGGGGCCGTAGGCATCCAGCGCCACCACAATGCCGGTCAAAGACAGCATGGCTGTCGCGGCAATGGCGATGCCGTAGATACCGGCCAGCCAGAATGAACTGTAAATGGCGGCGCAAACGGCCAGCACTGGCCAAGCGCAGGCCTTCATGCTCACAGCAATGCCGGCAATGATGTTGGTGGCATGCCCGGTGGTTGAGGCTTGCGCCACATACCGTACCGGTGCGTATTCAGTGGCCGTGTAGTATTCCGTGATGACCACCAGCAGGGCAGTCAGTACCAAGCCCACGATAGATGCGCCATACAGGCGAAGAACGGCGTTGCCACCCGCCAACGCATCGTTTGGAATCATCCAGGCCGTGATGGGATAGAACAACACCAGCGAAATTCCCCCTGTCACCATCAAGCCCCTGTACAAGGCTTTCATGATGCGTTCACCTTCCCTGACCCTCACTGCCCCGGCACCGATGACCGATGCAATAATGGAAACCCCGCCCAACAAAAGCGGGTACACCACCGCCTCCAAGGGAGCTTTTGCAACCGTGAGTGCGCCTAGAATCATGGTGGCGATCAATGTCACAGCGTAAGTCTCAAACAGGTCGGCAGCCATGCCTGCACAGTCGCCGACGTTATCACCTACATTGTCTGCAAGCACTGCAGGGTTTCGCGGGTCGTCTTCCGGAATGCCGGCTTCAACCTTGCCGACCAGATCCGCCCCCACATCGGCACCCTTGGTGAAAATACCGCCACCGAGTCGCGCGAAAATGGAAATCAGGGAGCCGCCAAAGCCCAAACCGACGAGTGGGTGCAGCACATCTGTCAGATTCACGGTTTTTCCCAAACCGTGGGGGGCTGAAAACAGCAAAACCCCGAAGTAGCCGGCCACGCCAAGCAATCCCAGGCCCACCACCAGCATGCCGGTAATTGCGCCACCCCTGAATGCAACATCCAAGGCCTGCTGCAACCCTTGTGTGGCTGCCTGCGCGGTTCTCACGTTGGCTCTCACTGAGACATTCATGCCGATGTAACCAGCCGCCCCTGAGAGCACTGAACCAACCAGAAATCCGATGGCAGTGGGCCACCCCAAACCAGGAATAAGGGCAATTGCGATGAAGAGAACGGTTCCCACCAGGCCGATGGCCTTGTATTGGCGGTTGAGATAGGCTTGAGCGCCTTGTTGAATGGCGGCTGCGATTTCCCGCATTCGCTCGCTGCCGGTTGGCAGGCGGTTAATCCATAGACTGGACAGCACGCCGTATAAAACAGCGACAACCCCACACGGGCCTGTCGCGCATTGCGCGACACTGGGTCATTTCATGTTTTTCGGCCCTGACTCAGTTTTTTAAAGCAGCCAGTGCGGCTTCGCGGATGCTGTCCACGGGACCGACACCTGCAATTTTCCGGTACTTCGGAGCCAATGTATCGCCTTGAGCAGCCCAGTCAGAATAATAGCCAACCAATGGGCGGGTCTGTGCTTCATAGACCTCAAGGCGCTTGCGGACTGTGTCTTCCTTGTCATCGTCACGTTGAATCAGGTCTTCACCGGTGACGTCGTCCTTGCCTTCCACTTTTGGTGGGTTGAACTTGACGTGGTAAGTGCGACCCGAGGCCACGTGGGCACGGCGACCGCTCATGCGCTCGATGATTTCAGAATGGGGCACGTCGATTTCCAGGACATAGTCGATGCGAACACCTGCAGATTTCATTGCATCGGCTTGGGGAATGGTTCTGGGAAAACCGTCAAACAGGTAACCGTTTTTGCAGTCATCCTGCAACAAACGCTCTTTCACCAAATTAATGATGATTTCATCCGACACGAGGCCGCCTGAATCCATTACTTTTTTCGCTTCAATGCCCAGTGGTGTGCCCGCTTTTACGGCCGCCCTCAACATGTCGCCCGTAGAAATTTGGGGAATGTTGTAGGTGTCTTTAATGTAGTTGGCTTGTGTTCCCTTGCCTGCGCCGGGTGCACCGAGAAGAATTAAACGCATTGTTTTGCCTCTGGAATAGTGAAAAGATTTTTTTATTGCCCACTTGTACTGTCTCGTACTTGCGCGAAACTTACCTGACTGTCGTTCGGGGGTCAAACATTTAAAATTAGTGTTTTGTGTTTTGCTGAAGTTCTGCGGCGCTTCAAGGTGTCCGCCACAGTCGCCTGACCCGTTCCAAGTCCTCAATTGTGTCCACGCCCGGTGCGGGTGTTTCATCAACCAGCATGACTGATATTTTATGGCCGTGGTATAGCGCCCTGAGTTGTTCAAGGCTTTCTGTGCTGTCGAGCGGACTTTGCTGCCAACCCACATAGTTTCTCAAAAAGGCCACCCGGTAGGCATACATGCCAATGTGACGTATGGGTTGGAAGTTGCCCGGCAGCGGACCGCGAGCCGTTTGTGCCATGAGGTCTCTGGGGTAGGGCACGGGTGCGCGGGAAAAATAGATGGCGTGACCTGATGCGTCGAGAACGATCTTCACCATGTTGGGATTGCAAAAATCTTCCCAACTGTCGAACACGCTGCCGCAGGTGGCAATTGAGGCATCCGTCGATGCCAGACGTTGCGCCACGCGGTCAACCAGTTCGGGTTCTATCAGGGGTTCGTCGCCTTGAACGTTGACGATGATCTGGTCGTCGCCCCAGTTTTTTGCAATGGCAACTTCTGCAATCCGGTCTGTGCCGCTGGGGCAGTCGGGCGAGGTTAGCACCACGTCAATACCGTGTTTTCGACAAACCGCCTCAATTTCTGCGTGATCGGTGGCAACAACAATTTCCGAGGCCTGCGTATTGCCTACGCGCTCCGCCACCCTGACAACCATGGGCTTGCCATGAATATCGGCAAGTGGTTTGTTGGGCAGTCGTGTTGAAGCCATGCGGGCAGGAACAACAATTTTGTATTGGGCAGTCATTGGTGAACCTGTATCAGGCTTCGCTCGATGGCGCAGCGGTGACAGGTTTCAACAGGTCACGGGCTTGCTCGGCGATCATGATGGGAATGCCATCGCGGATTGGGAAGCCAAGCTTGTCAGCCTTGCAGATCAATTCCTGTTGGGCTCTGTCATGGTCCAAAGGACTTTTGCAAATCGGACACACCAGTATTTCAAGCATTTTTAGGTCCACGAAGTTTCTCTTCCAAAGCGTTTATTAACTCATCGGGAATATCAAATTCAATGTCTGCAATCCACACCCGGTCGTCATTTTTCCATTTTACGGCATCTTTGCCTGTGGTCAGAATAACGGGTGCATTCAAGGTGTCCAGAAAGTCCGGGGGGTACTGATAATGGTCAGGTACGATCAAAGGCTTGTACTGAATGTTTTGAGCGTCAATGACCCGGAAGAATTTTGACGGGTTTGCAAGCCCGGCCACGGCGACCACTGCTTGGCCCTGCCAGACGCTGGCAGCCGCCTCTGCGCTGATGGTCTGGTCTGTGGCCACATTTCTCCAGTCCTTGAAGCGCATGACCGCCCTGTAGAGGGGCTTTCTGACCGAGACCTCGCTGAGCAGCCGCCTGTCCCACTCCCCGGCTGTTAAAACAAAGGCATCTATCCGGTGAGAGGCGGTGATGGGTTCGCGCAACGGACCTGCCGGCAAGAGAAACCCATTGCCAAAACCACGCTCATCGCACACCACAATTTCAAAGATGCGTGCCAAGGGTTGATGTTGCAACCCGTCATCAGACACCACAACATCGAGTTGCGGGTTGGCCGAGTACAACGCTGCCAAAGTGGCATTTCGGTCCGCGCCAACGGCAATGGGGCATTCAAGGGCTTGCGCCAGCCACGCGGGTTCGTCGCCGATGCGGCTGGCCAGGGCTTGATTGTTGGCTTCCCCCGGCGTGTAGATGCCGATGTCCTTCTCTTTTCTGCCGTAGCCTCGACTGATCACCCCGGGCTTGAAGCCCCGGGCCTTGAGCTTGTCTACAAGGTGCCTGACGACTGGGGTTTTTCCCGCGCCACCGACAATGAAATTGCCGACAATCACCACCGGAGGCAGGGCTGCACTGTGTTTTTTTTCAATCGCAGGCTGGCGCTTTAACCACACACGGGTGATCAGTTCAAGCAGGTGGAGCAAAGCGCGCAACGGCAGCAACAACGGCTTGTTGTTGTACCAGTAATTCAGCAGTGCTCTTTGCCAGAAAGGCCGCAGGTCTCTGTTTGCAGGATGGGTCAAGCTCATCTCTTTTGTGTAACGATGCTGACCCGATTCAACCCGACTTGAGCCACGGTGTCCAGTGCATTTACAACCGCTTGGTGGCTTGCGTTACCATCTGCCTCAATTAGGATTGTCAATTTGTTTTTAGCGTCCGGCGTTTTCTGTACACGAAGCAGCAGTTGTTTGCGCAATTCAGTGTCTGTCAGCGGTTGATCGTTGCCTTCGAGAGCGAACAATCCTTTGGCATTTACCCGAATGGAAACCGTGTTTTCTTTTGAGCCGGACTGCTCGCTTTTGCTGTTTGGCAAACTGACCTTCAATGCGGACGGTTTGACGAATGTGGTGGTGACCATCAAAAAAATCAACACCACCAGCAATACATCAATCATGGGTATCAGATTGATTTCCGGTTCTTCATCCTGCCTGTTTCGACGAAAGTTCATGGTTACCCAAGCGCCTTACAGAGCGGGGCGATTGAGACTGGAACCGAGCGACGCCGGCGGACGCGCCGCGCTGACACCCGGAGGTGGCGTAGAGGGTAGGGCACGTTGCGGGTTGATGACGATTTTTTCCAGCAAGGCTCGGCCGGCATCTTCAAGCTTGCCTAGAATGTCTTGTGTGTTGATGCGGAAATAGCGGTGTGCAATAGCCGCCGGAATGGCGATGATCAATCCGAACGCCGTGTTGTAGAGGGCTGTTGAGATGCCATGCGCCAAGGCGGTGGGGTCCGCACCTATACTGCTTTGCGAACCGAACACCTCGATCATTCCTACAACCGTACCCAACAAGCCCATGAGCGGGGCAATCGTGACAATCATTGACAATACCGACAGGTTTTTTTCCAGAGCACTCTCTGCCTTGCGACCGGCCACTTCAAGCGCTTCCCGAAGGTGCACACGATCGCGGTGCCTGCAAGCCAAACCACCGGCGAGTACCAAACCCAACAAACTTTGTTCAGCCATTTCGGTACATTGTTCTACCGATCTGACCTTTTGCGTGGTCGACAAGGTTTCTTCAAGCAGATTTTCCGGCCAGACGCGTTCTTCGCGCAGCGCCCACAAGCGCTCAAAAATAATGGCGAGGGTTAAGACTGACGTAAAAATAAGGGGCCAGATGGGCCAACCTGCTGATTGTATGATGGACCACACGGGCGTGTTTCTCTTTGCAAAACTTTGAATGTGCTGCGACTTTAACGAAAAATTCCGTTTTCAACAAATGCGGTTTTTTGCGTCAGCGGTTGTGGATAACTTTGGGGAAAACCCTGTTTTATGCACCAAAAAAATGCATATTTTTTCCCCTTGCTTGTTGCAAAATCCGCGGCTTTGCTTAAATAATAAATTAAATCATCGGGTTATACGTGCTTATGCATGTTGCAGTGCAATGACTTTTATTTGATAAAAAACTTGTTTTTTTGTGGAAAAGAACGAGCTGCTTTCAAATAAATCAGTCGCTTAGGGTGTTTTTCCTAACAGATGAGCACCGGCAGGGACTTTTGATTACAATCGCTTTTGTTGTAACACACTGAACACCTAAGAGGACTTAAATGGAACACGCATTGCCTGCTTTGCCCTACGCGATGGATGCTTTGGCCCCCCACATTTCAGCTGAAACCTTGGAATACCATTACGGCAAGCATCACCAGACGTATGTCACCAATTTGAATAACCTGATCAAGGGCACCGACTTTGAAAGCGCAAGCCTGGAAGACATCGTGCGCAAATCTTCCGGTGGCGTGTTTAACAATGCAGCCCAGGTTTGGAACCACACCTTTTATTGGAACAGCCTGTCACCCAAGGCCAGCGGTGCACCCAGCGGTGCGCTGGCAGATGCCATCAATGCAAAGTGGGGCAGTTTCGATGCTTTCAAGGAAGCTTTCACGAAAAGCGCCGTTGGCAACTTCGGTTCCAGCTGGACTTGGCTGGTGAAAAAAGCCGACGGCAGCCTCGACATTGTCAATACCAGCAATGCAGCCACACCGCTGACAGGAACAGACAAGCCTTTGCTGACTTGCGACCTGTGGGAGCACGCTTATTACATCGATTACCGCAATGCACGTCCGAAGTACATTGAGACATTCTGGAAACTGGCCAATTGGGACTTCGCAGGCGCAAACTTCGCGTAAGCACCGCAGCAGTTTCAAAAAAGCGCACCTGAATTTTTCAGGTGCGTTTTTTTTTAGCGTGCCCGCAATGCCGTAATGCCCTTGATGTTGGAGCCCTCTCCAACGCCTTTTTGCTTGAACCAGTTCTGCCGCATTTCAAGCGCATATTTTGCAGGGCCTTTTGCACAGTGGCTGACTTCGCTCAACGGCTCCATGTTCGCCACATTTAAAATATTCCCCTGCTCGTCAACAAAAGCCACAGACAGCGGTACCAAGGTATTTTTCATCCACATACAGTGGTGATTGGGTTGGTCAAACACGAAAACCATGCCATCGTTGTCCACAATCTGCTTGCGATACATCAGCCCCTGCATACGTTTGGTTTGGTCATCGGCCACCTCTGCTTGCACAACATGCATCCCCATCTGAAGCACTGTTTTTGAAAATTCTGTTGCAAAAACGCGACTGCTCAGCAAGTGAAGCGATAAAAAAACGATGTACGTCAGTGAAGAGCAAGCATTTAATTTCATTGTTCTGGTTTTCCTACAGGTTCGTTCTTAGAAGCAAAAGACAAGGTTTCAAACACAAGGGTACAATAGGGTAGAGAGCGTCCTCTAATTTGAGACCACATCCAATACCCATAAATGGAGAGGCTAATGTATCAACACATCAAAGTTCCAAGCACCGGCGACAAAATCAAGGTGCGCCCAGATTTTACTTTGGATATTTCCGACACCCCCATCATTCCCTTCATTGAGGGAGATGGTACAGGTTTAGACATTACCCCCGTTGCTATCAAGGTCGTTGATGCGGCTGTCGCCAAAGCCTATAGTGGCAAGAGAAAAATCAGCTGGATGGAGATTTTCGCAGGTGAAAAATCCACCAAAATTTACGGCCCGGATGTCTGGTTGCCTGAAGAAACCCTGCATGCCCTGAAGGAGTATGTGGTTTCCCTGAAAGGCCCGCTCACCACGCCAGTCGGTGGCGGTATCCGCTCCATCAACGTGGCGATGCGTCAGGAACTTGACCTGTACGTGTGTTTGCGCCCCGTCCGCTATTTCAAGGGCGTACCCAGCCCTGTGCGCGAGCCTGAAAAAACCGACATGGTGATTTTCCGTGAGAACTCGGAAGATATCTATGCAGGCATTGAATACGAAGCAGAGAGTGAAAAAGCCAAAAAGCTCATTCATTTCCTGCGCACCGAAATGGGCGCCACTAAAATCCGCTTTCCGGAAACCTCGGGCATCGGCATCAAACCGATCTCCAAGGATGGCACTGAGCGCCTGTTCCGCAAGGCACTGCAATACGCGATCGACAACAAACGCAAATCCGTGACCATTGTCCACAAGGGCAACATCATGAAGTACACCGAAGGTGCGTTTGCGAAGTGGGCTTATGCATTGGCGCAAAGAGAATTTGGTGCCGAGATGCTTGACGGCGGCCCATGGATGAAAATCAAGGCTCCCCATGGCGACATCGTGGTCAAAGACTCCATCGCCGATGCTTTCCTGCAGCAGATTCTCTTGCGTCCTGCCGAGTATGACGTCATTGCAACCATGAACCTCAACGGCGACTACATCTCTGACGCTTTGGCGGCTCAGGTGGGCGGTATTGGTATTGCACCCGGCGCCAACTTGTCAGACTCCATCGCCTTGTTTGAAGCCACGCATGGCACAGCGCCAAAGTATGCAGGAAAAGATTACGTGAACCCGGGTTCCGAAATCCTGTCTGCGGAAATGATGCTGCGCCACATGGGATGGATAGAGGCGGCTGACCTCATTCTTTCCTCAATGGAGGCTTCCATCGCTTCCAAGCGCGTCACTTACGATTTTGCGCGTTTGATGCCTGGTTCCACTCAAGTGAGTTGCTCGGGTTTCGGCGATGTCATGATAGAACACATGTAAGCGCATCAGTTTTGCCGCACCATGAAAAAAGCCAGCTTTCGAGCTGGCTTTTTTGTGTCTCCCCTGTATGTTGATTTAATCAGGAGTTGCTGTCCGAACCGCTTTTCTGAATGTTTTGTGCTTGTCGTCCTTTGGGGCCGTCGGCCACGTCAAAGGTAACTTTCATGCCTTCCTTCAGGCTTTTGAATCCTGTGGATTGAATGGCTGAAAAATGAGCGAACAATTCGCCGCCACCATCGTCAGGGGTTATGAAGCCAAAACCCTTGGCGTCGTTGAACCATTTCACTGTACCGCTCGCCATTTTTATTTCTCCTTCAAAAGTTTTGCTTAGAGGCTGCAAGGCGCAAAAAAGCGCTGGCAGAGCCTTCAATTAATTCACCCACAGGGTGAGTTCATATTGTTTTAATTGTCTGCATCGGCGTCAACAATACAAATAAGTCATTTATCAAAAATCATCAAAATATGACCTTTATTCATGATTTCCTGCAGAATTTCTGAACTCTTTTTGACTTTATGTCTCAATCATTAGAAGGCTTAAACTTCTGCGGTAACGCCATGTGAAACACCCGGCTTGCAGGTTCTTGTGAAGTGATTAGAATGGGGTTTATGAGCCAGGAAAATAGCAACAACACATCAACAGTTTTGGAGAAGCAGACTGAGAAGGCTGCTCCTCCACCCATGTTTCAAGTCGTCTTGTTGAACGACGATTACACCCCTATGGAATTTGTGGTTATCGTTTTGCAAAAGTTTTTTGGCAAAAGCCGAGAACAGGCGACCCAGATTATGCTAAAAGTACACAGGGACGGACGGGGCGTCTGTGGAGTTTATCCGAGGGACATTGCTGTGACGAAAGTCGAGCAGGTTTGCAGTTTTTCACGTCCAGGCAACAACGTCATGAATTCATCACCGTCGAGCACTTGCTGCTCGCGTTGCTGGACAACCCCTCTGCGGCTGAAGTTCTCAGATCCTGCGCCTGCAATATCGATGATTTGCGCCGCAACCTGCAAAACTTTATCCGCGACAACACGCCCGTCATTTCCGGGCAGGACGAGGTAGATACCCAACCTACCTTGGGCTTCCAGCGCGTCATACAGCGCGCCATCATGCATGTTCAATCAACATCGAACGGCAAGAAGGAAGTCACGGGCGCCAACGTACTGGTTGCCATTTTTGGCGAAAAAGACTCGCATGCCGTGTACTACCTGCACCAGCAGGGCATTACACGCCTTGATGTGGTGAACTTCATTTCCCACGGCATCACCAAGACTCCGCAAACGCCTACGCCCAAGCAAGAAAGTCCGCAGGGTTCAGACTCTGGCGAGCCGGAGCAGGAATCTGCCGCCAGCAGCGACAAACAGTCGCCTCTGGATCAATACACCCAAAACCTGAACGCTTCTGCTCGTGAAGGCAAGATCGATCCTCTGATCGGCCGCGAGCCGGAAGTCGAACGGGTCATTCAAGTGCTTTGCCGCCGCAGGAAAAACAATCCCCTGTTGGTGGGTGAAGCCGGCGTTGGAAAAACGGCCATCGCAGAAGGTCTGGCGTGGCGCATTGTCAAAGGTGATGTGCCGGAGGTACTTGAGTCTGCTCAGGTTTACTCCTTGGACATGGGCGCCTTGCTTGCTGGAACCAAGTACCGTGGCGATTTCGAGCAACGCTTGAAAGCGGTGCTAAAGCAACTGAAATCCAATCCTCACTCGGTGCTGTTCATTGATGAAATCCACACCCTGATCGGTGCGGGTTCTGCGTCTGGCGGCACCTTGGATGCCTCAAACCTGCTCAAGCCGGCTTTGTCTTCCGGTCAGTTGAAGTGCATTGGGGCCACCACTTTCAATGAATACCGTGGCATCTTTGAAAAAGACCATGCGCTGTCACGCCGTTTCCAGAAAATCGATGTCAATGAGCCCACCGTGGAACAGACCATTGAAATTCTGCGCGGCCTGAAGAGCCGGTTCGAAGAGCACCATGGTGTCAAATACTCCAGCGCGGCCATTCAGGCGGCGGCTGAGTTGTCCGCAAAGTTCATTAATGACCGTCACTTGCCTGACAAGGCCATTGACGTCATCGATGAGGCCGGTGCTGCCCAGCGCATTCTGCCGAAATCCAAGCAGAAGAAAACCATCGGCAAGAACGAGATAGAAGACATTGTGTCCAAAATCGCGCGCATTCCGCCACAGTCGGTGTCCACCGACGACCGCAACAAACTGGCAACGCTTGAGCGTGATCTGAAGTCCACCGTGTTTGGACAAGATCCTTCCATTGAGATATTGGCCGCTGCCATCAAGATGTCCCGTTCCGGTCTGGGCAAGCCTGACAAGCCTATCGGCTCATTCCTTTTCTCCGGCCCCACAGGCGTAGGAAAAACCGAGGTGGCCAAGCAACTTGCATTCACCTTGGGTGTGGAACTGATTCGTTTTGACATGTCCGAATACATGGAACGTCATGCGGTGTCGCGTCTGATTGGTGCACCTCCGGGCTATGTTGGTTTCGATCAAGGCGGTTTGCTGACAGAGGCGGTGACCAAAAAGCCCCATTGTGTTTTGCTGCTGGACGAAATTGAAAAAGCCCATCCGGACATCTACAACATTTTGCTGCAGGTCATGGACCATGGCACGCTGACAGACAACAACGGACGCAAAGCGGATTTCCGCAATGTCATTATTATCATGACCACCAATGCCGGTGCAGAGGCCTTGACCAAGCGGTCAATCGGCTTCACAGAGGCCAAGGTGCAGGGTGATGAAATGGCGGACATCAAGCGGATGTTCACTCCCGAGTTCCGCAACCGTCTGGACGCGATTGTTTCTTTCGCAGCCTTGGACGAGAGCATTATTCTTCGAGTGGTAGACAAATTCCTGATGGCCTTGGAAGAGCAGTTGCATGAGAAGAAAGTCGATGCAATTTTCACTGACGAACTTCGCAAGTATCTGGGCAAGAAGGGTTTCGATCCGTTGATGGGTGCGCGCCCGATGCAGCGTCTTATTCAGGACGTCATTCGCAAAGCCCTGGCTGACGAGTTGCTGTTTGGTCGTCTGACCAGCGGTGGCAAAGTTACAGTGGATGTGGATGACAAAGACACCGTCACCCTGAATTTTGACAATGGCACCACACCTCCGCAGACCACGCCTTCTGACGAGGTTGTTGTGGAGTGATTTGAGAAAATCAGCCTTTCTGTAAAAAATCAAAACGCACCTGACTCAAATCACGGTGCGTTTTTTTTAAGGCATGGCGCTCGCCCGATGCAGCACGAACGGTTGTCTGTATTTTGATTTATAGTGGATGCCGAATTAATAAAAACGATGTTCGTTTCTCTCCAGAGGATGAAAATGAAAAAGAAAATGATGACGGGTGTGGCTGCGATTGTTTGCGCTCTTATGGCCACCGTGGGTCAAAACGCCGCTGCTCAATCAACAGCGCCACAGAACGTAAAGTACCTTGCAGCCAACTGTGCAAATTGTCACGGTACCAATGGCGCAGGCAGTCAGGGCTTGCCTTCTTTGGCGGGCCTTAAAAAGGAGTACATCATCGAACAGATGAACAACTTCAAGTCGGGTGCGCGCGAGGCCACACTGATGCACCAAATTTCAAAAGGCTACACCGACGAACAGGTGGCCGCCATGGCTGCTTTTTTTGAACAACAGAAAAAATAAAGGAGCGTCAAACCATGAGTTCAATGAATCGTCGACAGTTTTTGAACGTTTCTGGCAGCGCAGCCGTTCTAGCGGCCTTAACGGCTTGTGCCAACCGGCCTGCGGGCGGGGAAATGGGGCATGTGGTGGTCGTTGGTGGTGGTTATGGTGGCAACACAGCCGCCAAGTACCTGCGTCTTTGGTCTGAAGGCAAAATTGCCGTCACTCTCATCGAACCCAGCGCCATGTTCATTTCTTGCCCCATGTCCAACCTGGTGGTGGGTGGATCCAAAAAACTGGAAGACATCACCGTCAGTTACGATGGTCTGAGCAAACTGGGCGTTCGCGTGGTGAAGGCCTATGTAACATCCATAGACGCCGACAAACGCAAAGTGCGTCTCGACTCTGGAGAGGAAATTGCCTATGACCGTTGTGTGGTTTCTCCGGGTGTGGCTTTCCTGAACGATCAGATCGCCGGGCTTTCCAAAGCGGGTGATGTTGCACCCCATGCCTGGAAGGCGGGCGAGCAAACCGTGTTGCTGCGTAAGCAGCTTGAGGCCATGCCAGATGGCGGGGTCGCCGTTATTTCTATGCCCAAGGCGCCTTACCGCTGCCCCCCTGGCCCTTACGAGCGGCTCTGCCAGATTGGTCATTATTTAAAAACTGAAAAGCCAAAGTCCAAGGTGATATTGCTGGATGGCAACGAGGATGTTCAATCCAAAAAGGGTTTGTTCACCAAGGTCTGGAAAGAGCAGTATTCGGGCATTGTTGAGTACAGAAACAACTCGCTGGTCACTGAAATTGATGTGGCAGGCAAAACACTGATCACCGAATTGGGTGATCGCATCAAGGCCGATGTACTGAACGTGATTCCGCCGCAACGCGCGGGCGACATTGCGCAGACGGCAGGACTGATCACAGCGAATAATCGCTGGTGCGGTGTCGATTGGCTGAGTATGGAAAGCACCGCTGTTAAAAATGTGCATGTGTTGGGAGATGCTACGTTGTCAGCGCCAGCAATGCCGAAATCGGGACACATGGCCAACCAGCACGGTAAGGTGGCAGCTGCTGCCATTGTAGAGATACTCAGCGGCCGAACCCCGATGAACGACCCCATGATGGCCAACACCTGCTACAGCTATGTGGACAATAAAAATGTGGTTCACGTGGCCAGCGTGCATCGTTATGACGCTGAAAAGAAAACCATGGTCACGGTGACCGGTTCAGGCGGTTTGTCTAAAGAGCCGAATTTGTTGGAGGGAAGCTACGCTTGGGGATGGGCTCAGACAATTTGGGCTGATATGCTGGTCTGAATTTCATTGTGGGGCGATTGAAGGTCGAGGCAGGTTCTTGATCGCCCCAAGTGCTTTGCCCGGTACAGGGCTCTGTCTGCCCTGGCCAAGGCATCGCAAACCCGTTCTCCGATTTTTACTTCTGCGATACCCGCTGAAAACCCGATGATCAGTTCAGGGCTGGACCTTAATCTGAGAATCAGTTGCTCAGCAGCCTTTACGCTGCACTGCGGTAATGCCAATACGAATTCTTCTCCGCCAATGCGAGCCAGTGCGTCATTGGGTCTTGAGCTTTTTTTCAGCAAGGTTCCAAATTGCCTCAGCAGGTGGTCGCCTGCAGCATGCCCCTGGGTGTCGTTGAATTGTTTGAAGTGATCCAGATCCACCATGACAAGCGTGAGTCCGTCGCTGAGTTGCTGAGGGCTGTCGTCGAAACTTTTACAAATGCGCTCCCAGCCGCGGCGATTCAACAAACCCGTCAGTTCGTCTACTTCCGCCATTCTGGAAAGAAAGGCCTCGCGGTCAAGTTGTTGTGAGCGCCAACGATACCAACGGCCCAGCACCCAAGTGAGCATGCACACACACATGACCAGTACGTAGGCAAACACCATCAGGCTGCTTTTCTGAAGGTCGTCCAAAGCGGTGTCCAGTTGTATGGTTTTCAGGTGCACCGCTGCGTTGATGGCCTCAACCTGCATTAACCAGCGCTGAATGACAAAATTCAGGATTTTGATATCGCTGATTTTGTCTGCGGCATCGCTTTGTGAATTCAGTATGCGCACATTCAGGCTCTCGATTTCCTCCATGAGAACATCGAGCTTCTTTAAAAAATTGTCGTTGGGTATTTTTTCCGTGCGGGCAGACGCCACAATCATCTGGCTGCGCAGGTTATCAAGTGCAGTAGAGTAGCGTTCAATGTGAAGTGCACGGTCTTGCGGTTCAAGAAACAGGCCGATGGCGCCATCTTTGAATTCTACGCCGGCAAAATACAAAGCCGATGAAGTTCTCTCCAATGCCCTGAGTTGCCGCAGCGATTCCGCGAATTCCACACTCTTCAGGTGCGTGATCACACTAAAGCCCACGGTGGTTGCCAGCAAGATAAGTGCGGGCATCAGGCCAATCAGAAGTTTGTAAAAATTGGTTTGTGAAGCGATGGGTTTGATAAGCATTCAGGGTCGATCTTTGGAGAAATACTTAGTTGCCTATGATTCTCCAATGGTCTGGCCTTGATTGCAAAATAGTACCCCGTTCTGATGTAGAAACGGGGTGGTACTTTAAAGAGCCTTGGCCAGTTCGGTGATCAGGCTTTGAGCGGCCAGCACTTTTGTTAGTCTGGGCAGTTCGACGGTGCCGGATTTCGAGACCAACAGCAAGGCAACATCCTCTGCCCCCAGGGTGTCTTGAGCCACATTGCCCAATACCCAGTCGCAGTTTTTTGCGATGCGTTTCTTTTCTGCATAGGCTTCAACAGATTGGGTTTCAGCTGCAAAACCCACGCTGAACAGCGGTTTGTTCTTGCGCGTGCGCTTGATTTCTCCCACGGTGGCGAGGATGTCCGGGTTGAGTTCAAACTGCAGTCCGTCAAGCCCGCCTTCGGATTTTTTACGTTTCTGGTTGCTGGTGTTGGCCACTTTGTAATCTGCAACGGCAGCCACGCCAATAAAAACGTCGGCGTTTTCGATGTCTTGCCGGCAGGCTGCCATCATTTGTTCTGCGGTTGTCACGTCAACGCGTTTCACCCCCCATGGCGCGGGCAAAGCAGTTGGGCCGGACACCAGAATAACGTTTGCGCCTGCGTTGGATGCCGCTGCCGCAATTGCGTACCCCATTTTGCCGGATGACCGGTTGGTAATGCCGCGCACCGGGTCTATGGGTTCGAACGTGGGGCCGGCGGTGATCAGCACTGTCTTGTTTTTCAGCACCTGCGGCGTCAGTTGTGCCTGCAGTGCGGCGAACAGTTGTTCGGGCTCCAGCATGCGCCCCATGCCCACTTCACCACAGGCTTGCTCTCCATTGCCGGGGCCAAAAATGCCAACGCCATCTGCAACAAGCTGCGCCATGTTGCGTTGTGTCGCCGGGTTCTGCCACATTTGCATGTTCATGGCGGGTGCCACAAACAAGGGGCAGGAGCGCGCCAGGGCGAGGGTGCTCAGAAGGTCGCTGGCATGCCCGTGGGCCAGTTTTGCCAGAAAGTCGGCGGTGGCGGGTGCCACCAGCATGGCGTCGCACTGGCGGCTCAGGTCGATGTGCGCCATGCCGTTGGACATGCGACCATCCCAGAGGTCTGTGAACACCGGATTGCCTGACAGCGCCTGGAAGGTCACTGGGCCCACAAATTCAGTTGCAGCGGGGGTCATGGCCACATGCACGCCATAGCCAGCCTTTTTAAGCAATCGGACCAATTCAGCCGATTTATAGGCTGCGATTCCACCGGTAATGCCGAGCAATATGGTTTTCATGCCTTTTTGGCCTGTCACTTTCCGCGTTTGACTCTCAAGATTTCATCCAGTACCAAAGCCACAGCGCCGCATGAAATGGCGATGTCTGCAACGTTGAAGGCCGGCCAGTGCCAATTGCCGTAATGAACATCCAGAAAGTCGATCACTGCGCCGTAGGCCACCCTGTCGATGAGGTTACCCAAGGCCCCGCCCAAAATGCAAGACATTGCGAAGGCGAACAACTTTTGAGTGGAATATTTAAACAACAAAATCAGGACCATGATGGAGGCAAAGGCGGCCAGGCCACTGAGGAAGTATTTTTGCCAGCCACCTGCATCGGCCAAAAAGCTGAAGGCTGCACCCGGATTTCGGACGTGAACCAGATTCAGGTAAGGAGTGACATCAAAACCGCCTCCCAAGACAATCTGACTTTTCGCCATCACTTTTGTAATTTGGTCCAAGAGAATAATGCAGGCTGACAAGGCCAACCATGACCAAGCCACATTTCCACCTGCGGCCGGCACCGGTTTTTTAGGGGCAGCGTACTTCAGATCGACGCTTTTTTTCGTCGCCACTTTGTTCATTGACGATCCTTACGCATGGGTGCGGTGTTCACCGCTGCCAAACAGGTTGCTGACGCACCGGCCGCACAGTTCAGGGTGTGCCACGTCGTGTCCAATGTCGTCGCGATAATGCCAGCAACGCGGGCACTTTTGCTGTTTGCTGGACATCACTGTAATTTTTTCTTCATTGGCCAGTTGCAGGTTTACTTTTGAAACAATCAAGACGTATTTCAAATCATCGCCCAGACGGCTTGCATTTTCATAATCAGCGGCGGTGAGGTGGAGGTCAAGTTCCACTTGCAGTGATGAGCCGACTTGCCCGGCCGTCCGCAGGTTCTCGATTTCCTTGTTGGCACGGGCCCGCAAGGCCAGAAGCGCATCCCACTGATCTTGTAAATTCGGGCTTTCAAGGTTTTCAGGCAGGCTGTGGTGCAGTCCGAGGAAAATACTGCCTTCTTGTTTGGCCACGAATTCCCAGGCTTCCTCAGCGGTAAAGCTTAGAACCGGTGCCATGAGTTTTAGCAGGCAGTGGGTGATGTGATGAAGCACTGTTTGCGCGCTGCGTCTGGCGAGGCTGCCTGCACCGGACGTGTAGAGACGGTCTTTGAGCACATCAAGGTAAAAAGCGCCCAAGTCTTCGGAACAAAACTGCTGAATGCCTGAAACCACGGGGTGAAATTCAAAGCGTTCGTAGGCTTGCTGCAGGTTTTTTTGAAGATTGGCAGTCAGTACGAGCGCATAGCGGTCAATTTCGAGCAGTTCTTCTGTGGGCACGCCTTGTGTGGCGATGTCGAAATCACTGATGTTTGCCAACAGAAACTTCAGTGTGTTGCGGATGCGACGGTAACTTTCAACCACGCGTTTGAGAATTTCATCAGAAATTGAAAGTTCACCGGAGTAATCGGTGCTGGCCACCCACAAGCGAAGAATATCAGCGCCCATTTTGTCGGAAACGCTTTGCGGAGCAATGACATTGCCCACCGATTTGCTCATTTTTCTGCCCAGCCCATCAACCACAAAGCCGTGGGTCAGCAGCGCCTTGTAGGGCGGGGTGCCGTTCATCATGCAGGATGTCAGCAGTGACGAGTGAAACCAGCCTCTGTGCTGGTCTGAGCCTTCCAGATACAGGTCTGCCGGGAAAGCCAGTTGCTCGGCATGCGAGCCCCGCAAAACCGTTTCGTGGGTGGTGCCTGAATCAAACCAGACATCAAGGGTGTCCCGGTTTTTTTCATAAGCGCTTGAGTCTGCGCCCAGTAGATCGCTGACCTGCAGTTTCTGCCACGCCTCAATGCCCTCGACTTCCACCAGTTTCGCAATTTCTTCCAGAAGTCTGGGGGTTTCAGGGTGCAGGGCGCCGGTTTCCTTGTGCACGAAAAACGCCATAGGCACACCCCATTGGCGTTGGCGTGACAAAGTCCAGTCGGGGCGGTTGGCAATCATGGATTGAAGCCGCGCCTTTCCCCAGCCCGGGTAAAACTGAGTGGATTCAACGCCTTCCAAGGCCGCCTGACGCAGGGTTTTGCCTTCTTTCGGTTCCACGTCCATGCCTGCGAACCACTGTGAGGTGGCGCGATAAATGACAGGCGTTTTGTGCCTCCAGCAGTGCATGTAACTGTGCTTGAATTTGGTGGCGGAAAACAGGCAGGCCTTTTCAGCCAAAGCGTCCACAATCATCGGATTGGCTTTCCAGACATGCTGGCCTCCAAATTGCGCCAGTGTTTCAACGTACTTGCCATCGCTCATGACTGGATTGATGATGTCCTTGTCGCTCATGCCCGCTGCCTTGCAAGAGGCAAAGTCTTCCAGGCCGTGAGCGGGTGCACAGTGCACGATGCCGGTACCTGTGTCCAGTGTTACATAGTCGCCCAGGTAAACCGGTGACAAGCGGTCATAAAGCGGATGTTGGAATGCGATGCCTTCCAAGGATTTGCCGCTTGTTTTTGCGATGATTTCACCCTCAACGGCATAGCTTTCCAGACATGCTTCCACGCGCTCTGCGGCAAGGATTAAAAAGCCGCGCTCGCTGTCGACCAGCGCGTATTCAATCTCAGGATGCAAATTGAGCGCTTGGTTGGCCGGAATCGTCCATGGTGTGGTGGTCCAGATCACAATCCAGCCGGGGTTGTTGCGCTCGGGTTTTGCACCAAACAGAGCCACATCCACTTCAAACGCCGCAGCCACCCGTTGCAGCATCGTGGGGTCTGACGGGAAAGGGAAACCCACATCAATGGCGGTGTCTTCTTTGTCCTGGTACTCAATTTCCGCTTCGGCCAGCGCAGATCTGCAATCGAAACACCAATTGACCGGCTTGAGGCCGCGAAACACATAGCCTTTTTCTACAATTTTTCCGAGTGCACGAATTTCATCGGCTTCGTTGCGAAAATCCATGGTTTTATACGGATTGTCCCACTCGCCTAAAACGCCCAGACGAACGAAATCTTTCTTTTGTCGTTCGATTTGCTCACTGGCGTAGGCGCGGCTCTTGGCCTGCACTTCCTGGGTGGGCAGGTGTTTGCCGTGCAGTTTCTCAATCTGGATTTCAATGGGCATGCCATGGCAGTCCCACCCTGGAACGTAGGGTGCATCAAAACCGGCCAGGGTCTTGGATTTGATGATGATGTCTTTTAACACCTTGTTTACGGCGTGCCCGATGTGAATGTCGCCATTTGCGTAGGGGGGGCCATCGTGCAATATAAATTTCGGCTGACCCGCGTGCGCCTTGCGTATGGCCTCGTAAACCTTGTTTTCTTGCCAACGGCTAACCCATTGGGGCTCGCGTTTCGGCAAGTCTCCGCGCATGGGGAAGGGGGTTTCAGGCAGGTTCAGGGTTGTTTTGTAATCCATGGGTCAGGCTTTCATGCCGTTTCTGAGCGGTTGAATGTAAATAGGGGAACGCTGGCTGGATGCTGTGCAAGGCAGGCACGCGCCTGTTCTTTGTCTTTGTTCATTTGCACAACCATGTCATCGAGCGAGTCGAATTTCGCTTCATGTCTGAGGTGTTTGATCACTTCAACTGAAATATTTTTTCCGTAGGCATCGCCTTGCCAGTCAAACACATAGGTTTCCAGCCAGTATTCGCCATTGCTCTTTACGCTGGGGCGAACGCCAAGGCTGGCCACGCCGGGCAGGGGATGTTCTTCCAGTCCGTGAACCCAGACGGCCAAAATACCGGAAAGCGCCGAGGTTCGTGATCCCAGACCCAAATTCAGTGTGGGAAATCCCAGAGTGCGCCCCAGTTTTTGTCCGTGCAGTACGTGCCCGGAGTAGGTAAGCGGATGGCCGAGGGCAGAAGTGGCCTGCGCAATGTCGCCATGTGCCAACAATTTGCGTATTTCGGTGCTTGAGACCCTTTCGTCTTCATGCAGTACGCTTTGAATGGCATCGACTTGAAAGCCCAGTTCTTTCCCTGCTTGCGTCAGCGTGGAAAAATCGCCGCTGCGTTTGTGGCCGAACTTAAAATCATCACCCACCCAGAGATGACGGGTGTTGAGCCGTCTGACCAACACTTCTTCAATAAAATGCTGCGGGCTCTGGCTGGCAAGGTATTGGTCAAAGTGCAATATGTGCACTTCATCAATGCCGTAGGCTTTCATCCAGGCGAGCCTGTCTCTGAGGCTGCTGATTTTCGCAGGGGCAGATGCAGCATTGAAAAATGCCCTCGGGTGCGGTTCAAAGGTGAGTACAGCCGAGCGCAAACCCTCTTGCTTCGCTGTTTTGCGAATAAGCGCAAACAACTCGCAATGCCCCTTGTGAACGCCGTCGAAGTTGCCGATGGTCACGGCGGTGCCTGAGCTGGCGGCGCTCGGCGCATCTGCGTGAAGTCGGTAACGTATCATCATGAATAGGTGTGCTTGCGGAAAAATCAGCAATTATAAGGGTTTAAGGGGCGATCGCGCTCTCTGGGGCGCCTGACGGATGTTAAACTTCGCACATGAGTGAAATCAAACGAAGAAAACCCCTTCGCGTCGTGGCCTTAATTTCAGGTCGAGGGTCTAATTTGCAGGCGCTGCTGGCGCATCCGCAACACCGCCAGTCTTATGAAATTGTTGCTGTGGTGAGCAATAAACCGTCGGCACAGGGTCTGGATCTGGCCCGTTCCCACGGCGTGCAGACCCAGAGCTTGCAGCACACAGGCTTCCCTACACGGGAACTGTTTGATGAGGCCTTGGTGAAAACCATAGATGCACACGCACCCGATCTGGTCGTATTGGCCGGCTTCATGCGCATTCTGAGTAACGGTTTCGTGGCCCACTATGCGCAGCGCCTGATAAATATCCATCCGTCGCTGCTGCCTTCTTTTGCGGGCTTGAATACCCATCAGCGCGCCATTGAAGCCGGATGCCAATTGCACGGCGCAACCGTGCATTTTGTAACGGCAGAACTGGATCACGGACCTATCGTGGCGCAAGCGGCGGTGGAAATCGCCCCCGATGACACTCCCGACACCTTGGCAGCCCGCGTGCTGCAGCGTGAACATGAAATATTACCTGCCTGTGTGCTTGCATTTGCGCATGGTCAGTTGCAGTTGGACGGATTGCGAGTGCTCTGGCACGGACAGCGTCCCTCTGTCTTTACCTCTAAGGAAGCCTAATGGCCAAAAAACCGCGTTCAAAATCCAACGGCAGCGCTGAAAAGCTTAATAAATTCGGCGAGCGCTCTGGTGGCAAACGCTCCGGCCCGATGCGCATTGCAGATCACCTGATCAAGGTGATCAATCTGCTGGCCCGTTTCGACACACCCGCTGATGCGGTGTTGTCGCATTATTTCAAATCCAATCCGGCCCTGGGGTCGAGTGACAGGCACTGGATTGCAGAGTCTGCTTACGCCTGGCTGCGGTTCAAGCCCAGAATCGGCCATCTGTGCGAAGGTGGTCAGGGACCCGTGCCGCAGCGCTGGGCGCAATTGTCTTTGTTAATGATCGGTGCCCCGCCGAAGTTGTGGGCTTTGGGCCCGGTTGAAGAGCATCAGTGGTTGAGCCGCGTCATCAGTGTCAAGGTCAATAGCTTGCCGCTGGAACATCAGGTGTGCCTGCCTCTTTGGTTGTGGTCGCGGTTGGTGGAGCAAAACGGCCACAACCAGGCCGATGCATTTGCCAATTCAGTGCTTGAGGCTGCACCCCTTGATTTGCGTGTGAATCGCATCAAGGCCAACGTAACCCAAGTTACCGACGCGCTGACAGCAGCGGGCATTGAGTTCTCGCCCATTGAGGGCTTGCCGGATGGTATTCGTCTGAAAACCAAGCCGGCATTGGGCCGCATGGAAGTGTTTCAGCAAGGTGGCATTGAGGTTCAAGACGCCGGCAGCCAATGGGTGGCGGCACTGGCGGCTCCCCGCCGCGGCGACCTTGTAATTGATTTCTGCGCTGGTGCCGGTGGTAAAACGCTGGCCTTGGGTGCTCTGATGCGCAACACAGGCCGCTTGATTGCGATGGATACTTCGGAAGGGCGTTTGTCTCGTTTGAAGCCCCGGTTGGTTCGCAGCGGATTGTCCAACGTGTATCCGCTGGCCGTGGACAGTGAGCGCGATGCGCGCCTTGACCGCTACCATGCCAAGGCAGATCGTGTTCTCGTGGATGCGCCGTGCAGCGGTATGGGCACCTTGCGCCGCAATCCTGACTTGAAATGGCGGCAGACCGAGCATGACTTGGCAGAGTTGTGTGCAAAGCAGCGCAGTATCCTTCAGGCGGCTTCAACGCTGGTGAAGCCTGACGGTCGCCTGATTTACGCCACTTGCAGTGTTTTACGTGAAGAAAACGAGGCTGTCATTGAAGAGTTCATTGCCGCCAACCCCGATTTCCGTTTGCGCCACTGGACAGAAGTGCTGCCGCCCAATCAGCGACCTGCCTCTGTAAAGTCTGATCCTAACGTGCCGTGGTTGCGTTTATGGCCTCATAGAGATGCCTGTGACGGTTTCTTTGTGGCGGTGATGCAGAAAAATACGGCAGTGGTCTCGGAAGCTGAGTTGACTGAAGATTGAGTTCAGGAGTTTACCCATGAAGCAAAAAGCCGCGCTGGATGCGTCTCCCTTGGGGGGCTTGTGGAATGACATTCAACAGCCCGCCTTGTTCACCCATGTCATAGCCATCGTATTGTGCGTGGGCGCGGCTTGGCTGCTTGCCAAATGGTTGGGACGGCGGTGGGGTGATCCGCGAGTCGAACACGGACTGTCAAAAAGTCTGTGGGCCCGTGGCGGTTTTCCGATCGTGGCTGCCGTTTTATTGCAGATTTGCGACTGGTTGTTGCTGGAGTTGGTAAAAGGCAACTTGGTTTCGGTGGCAAAAACCCTGTTTTTTGCGCTGGCGGTGGTGCGCGTGATTGTCTACGGGCTGCACCGTGCCTTTGCTCAGCGAAACATTCCCAAGGGCACGGACGGGCTTGTGAGCGCAGCGGTTTGGTTTTTTGTAGCGTTACATCTTCTAGGGCTGCTTGACGACCTTGAAAGCATGCTCAGAACCATTTCAATTCCCTTGGGCAAGGGTGAGCTTTCACTAATGAGCCTGTTCAACGGTGCGGTGGCAACGGTGGTGACCTTGCTGCTGACGCTGTGGTTGGGCGCATCGCTTGAAACGCGTCTGATGCGAATGTCCAGCATAGATCTGAGTTTGCGTGCCGTGATGAGTCGCGTCATGCGTGCTGCCTTGCTGGTTCTCGCCATACTCATCAGTATGTCGCTGGCAGGCATTGATCTCACCATATTGTCAGTGTTTAGCGGGGCATTGGGTGTTGGTCTGGGATTGGGCATGCAACGAATTGCAAGCAACTATGTATCGGGCTTCATTATTCTTCTGGACAGAAGCGTGCGTATCGGCCAACCCATTGCCGTGGATAAATACGCGGGGACAGTTACTGAAATAAAAACACGTTACACGGTGCTGCGCAGCAGTGATGGCACCCACTCTATTTTGCCCAATGAAATGTTGGTCAGCGTACCCGTGATCAACCAGACCCAAACAGAAAAAAGTCATCAGGAAGTGCTTCGGGTTTCAGTGAACATTGGCTCCGATGCCCGAAAAGCCCTTGATTTGATGCGGGTTGCAGCCCTTGAACATCCGGCAGTTTCCAAGGAAGAACAGCCTCAGGCTTTTGTGGCGGAAATGCAGCAGGGGGCTTATAATCTCGAAATGAGGTATTGGATTTTAGAAGGTGAAAAATCTTCAACGACCTCTAGCGCAGCCATACGCTCAGATTTGTTAATCAAGATCGCAAAATCATTTCAGAGTACAAATGTACACTTTTCTTGATGCGTTATAAAACATCCTTGAAGCAGCATAAACGAGGGTTTGTCATTTGTTGCTTTTAACGCAATTTGAATTGTATTCCTAAACAAATACATTTGTTCACTGTTATTATCGGTGAATACCTAAACTAGAAGAGTGATGAAATGCTCGAATTCCTTCAGAACGGCTTAACTGGTGCCAGTTTTTGGCAGATTGTTATTGCCACCCTCGTAATGACCCACATCACAATCATAGGCGTCACTGTCTATTTGCACCGTGCCATGGCGCACCGTGCACTTGATGTTGGTCCTCTTTTATCGCATTTTTTCCGTTTTTGGATGTGGCTGACCACGGGTCAGGGCACCAAGGAATGGGCTGCCATTCACCGCAAACACCACGCCAAATGCGAAACCATTGAAGATCCGCACAGCCCACAGGCTTTGGGTTTGAAAAAGGTGTTTTGGCAAGGCGCGGAACTGTACCGCAAAGAAGCCAAAAACAAGGAAACGCTTGAGAAATACGGTCATGGCACCCCCGACGACTGGATAGAAAACAATTTGTATCTGCCTTACTCCGCTCACGGTGTGGCATTGATGCTGATCATTGATGTGCTGCTGTTCGGCACTGCAGGCCTTTCTGTCTGGGGCATTCAGATGTTGTGGATTCCAGTGCTTGCAGCAGGCGTTATTAACGGTATCGGACACTTCTGGGGCTACCGAAATTTTGATTGCGTGGATGCCAGTCGCAATCTGTTGCCTTGGGGGATTTTAATTGGCGGCGAAGAATTGCATAACAACCACCACACATTCGGCACCTCTGCCAAATTGTCCAACAAGTGGTATGAATTTGACATTGGTTGGATGTATATCCAGATTTTCGAATTCTTGGGTCTTGCCAAGGTACGCAAAGTTGCGCCTGGCGTTCGTCTCGCGGACAAAGCCAAGACCAAGGTGGACATGGCCAGCGTCAATGCGGTCATCAACAACCGTTACGATGTGTTGGCAAAATATGCCCGTTCCATGAAACAGGCCTACAAAGCTGAAATGCTTCGCTTGGGTGCCGAATTGCGCTCTGTGGAAGAGAAGGCGTTGGCTTCCATGTCCAAGAAAACTTTGGTGGTTCACGAAAGCAAGTTGAGCGAAGGCGAGCTTAAAAAGCTGCGTGCACTCTGTGCCAAATCCGACGCGATGAAGGCAATGGTTGAAATGCGCGAAGAGTTGCGTCAGGTCTGGGAAAAAACCAACCTGAGCAAAGAGCAGATGTTAGAACTCTTGCAAAAGTGGTGCGAGCGGGCTGAGGCCAGCGGTAACCGTTGGTTGCAGGAAATGTCACTGCGGGTTCGCAGCTACGCCTGATCTTTCGGTGACCCTCGCTAAAAAAATCCCGCAGTTGCGGGATTTTTTTTGTCCACACGGATCAGGTCAGCAATGTATATTTAGTCAGAATTTTTTAATTACCCGTCAGCGCTGTGTCGAAACCAAACCAAGAGAGGAATTTTTATGACTGACCTGAACCAGTTACCCACCAATTTGCCCGTGCCTGAAGATGATGGGGCTGCAGCGCATTTGCTAGGGCGTTCCCTGCCGTCGTTATCGCTTCCGGCTGCCACGGGAGGGATGGTGCCTTTGGCTCAGTTGAAGGGCTATGTTGTTATTTACTGTTATCCGATGACGGGTAGGCCTGATGTTCCGCTGCCTGAGGGCTGGAATGAAATTCCGGGGGCGCGTGGTTGTACACCGCAAAGCTGTTCATTCCGCGACCACTATCAGGAATTAAAGGCATTGAATGCACAGGTGTATGGGCTGAGCACTCAGGGCAGCGATTACCAGCGCGAAATGGTTGAGCGTCTCCATTTACCATTTCCGGTATTAAGCGATGACCGCCATGCATTTCAGCAGGCACTCAACCTGCCCACCTTCGAGGCGGCAGGCATGTTGCTATTGAAGAGGCTGACCCTGGTGGTGCAAGATGGCGTTATCAAGGCGGTTCACTATCCTGTGTTTCCAAGTGACAGTGATCCGCAGTGGGTCATGGATTGCCTTAAGCAATTGCAGGCTTAAAAGCCTCTTTTTGCAATCAGTCCGGACAAGAAGCGGCGTAGGGGGCGGGGTTGGAATCTGCCGACCTCGACCACCAATTGATTCATGCGACCATTGATGTGCATGAATTTGCCTGCCATGCAGGCATCGTAGCCTTCTTGGGCAACCTCACTGGCTTCCATGTTGGGTACAAAAGGCAGGTTCATGGATTTGCCGCCATTGTCTTTTGCAATCATGTCTGTGTTCGTAAAGCCCGGGCAGAGCGCAGTGACAGTGACGCCGGTGCCTTGGGTTTCGATGGACAAGGCTTCTGAGAAAGACAGCAGAAATGCCTTGCTTGCACCATAGGTGGAAAGCATGGGCACAGGCTGAAATGCGGAAGTGGAGGCTACGTTAAGAATTTTTCCCGAGCGTTTTTCCAGCATTGGTTTTAGGAACAGGTAAGCCAATGCAGCACAGGCATTAACGTTGACTTGCAGCAGTTGCAGGTGACTTTCCAGTGGGTTGGCGTGAAGCGGCCCTTCGTAGAGCAGCCCGGCGTTGTTCACAAGAATATCGACATGCAGACCTGCAGCCTGCACTTGCTCAAACAAGGCAGCAGGAGCCGCCGGGTCAGAGAGATCCGAACTGATGACCGTGCAACTGGTACCGTACTGGCTTTTCAGTTCGCTGGCCAAAGACTGCAGTTTGGCTTGGCTACGTGCCACTAAAATCAGGTTGCATTTATTTTTGGCAAATACGCGTGCCAATTGTTCGCCAATGCCGCCTGAGGCGCCTGTGACCAAGACAGTATTCATTGCTGATCCAATTTCGTTCGGTGGAAAAACAAAAGGCTAGCATGCGCTAGCCTTTTGAAGAAACACCGTTGAATTTTATTTCAGCTTGATTTCTTTGTAAGGCACGTGCTTTCGAACAACGGGATCGTATTTCGACAATTCCATTTTTTCAGGCTTGGTACGCTTGTTTTTTGATGTTGTGTAAAAGTGACCGGTGCCCGCGGTGGACTCCAGCTTGATTTTTTCACGTCCGGCTTTTGCCATTATTCAGGCTCCTGTCTCAGATTTCGCCGCGAGCACGAAGCTCGGCCAGCACCACGTCGATACCGTTTTTATCGATCGTGCGGAGGGCTGCATTGGTTAAGCGTAGACGAACCCATCGGTTCTCACTCTCAACCCAAAAGCGGCGGTTTTGCAGATTTGGTAAGAATCTGCGTTTAGTTTTATTGTTCGCATGGGACACATTGTTCCCTACCATCGGGCGTTTACCCGTGACTTGACATACGCGAGCCATTGTTCGACCCCAGTGAATTTCGCAAAGTCCGCAATCATACATGGAAAACGAATTATGTTCAACGCGAAGACACTTTAAATAAACCAGTGGTCTCTCTGAGGGACAGGCATCTCGGTCCTGCAACGATGATGTGGTCAAGCAGGCGGATGTCCACGGTGGCCAGTGCCTTGATCAAGCGGTCTGTCATTTCGAGGTCGGCGATGCTGGCGCGCAGCGTGCCCGATGGGTGGTTGTGGGCGACGATGACCCCGGTGGCGTTGAGCTCCAGCGCCCGTTTTACCACTGAGCGCGGATGTACCGCGGTTTCATTGACCGTACCGGTGAACATGATTTCGTCATGTACCAGCTGGTTGGCCTGATTGAGGAACAGGGCAAAAAAACACTCTTCATTGCGGGTGCGCAAGCTTGCGATGAGGTAGCTTTGCGTCATGGTGCTTTCCGTGAGCAAGTTTCTGGTGGGCAAGGGCGCTTTCAGGACGCGGCGGCCCAGTTCAAGGCAGGCCTGCCATTCGGCGAACTTGGAGGCCCCCATGCCGGGTTGCTCCACAAAGAGGTTGCGCGGGGTGCGGGCCAGCTCTCCAAGGCCTTTAAAGTGGCTTAAGAGGTGTTTGGCCATGTCCAGCGCCGAGCGTCCCTTGATGCCTGTGCGCAGCAAGATCGCCAGCAATTCAGCGTCGCTCAGGCTTGCCGCCCCCTGTTGAATCAGTTTTTCCCGGGGCCTGTGTTCCTCGGGCCATTCATGGATTGCCATGTTATTTCCTAAAATACTCTGTGTGGTCGTTCAAGGGGCGCTTGTTCCAAGCTAAAATGGGTGGCTTGTTTTTTTGACACTTCACAGGGCTTTTTGCGATGACCGAATCAACTTCAGGTATCTTTTTGGGCGGCGCACCGTCTGCTGCTCCAACTGTCACTGCCGATTCATTTCTGACCTTGCACTACCGCATTGTGTTGGCCCAGTCCGATGAGGTGATGGCCTCCACGTTTGAAGAAAAGCCTGCCACCCTGCAAATGGGGCAGGGGCAAATGGCTGAGGGGCTCGAGGCGTGCTTGCTGGGCATGCAGGCAGGGCAGCGGAAAATTTATGATCTGGCACCGTCGCAGGCCTATGGCGACCGACAGGAGGCCCTGTTTCACCGCGTCAGCAAAAAAACACTGGCCGAACACGCTGAGACTGACACCACCTTTGAGGTAGGAGATTTTGTCGAGTTTCCAGCACCTAACGGCGGCAAATTCGCCGGCACAGTGGCAAGGGTGGAAGAAGAATCGGTGTTGTTTGATTTCAACCACCCACTGGCCGGCACAGCGCTGCGGTTCGAGGTTCAAATCATTGGTGTGCTCTAGGAGTTGGCGATGGATATTTTGTTGGCCCAGCCCAGAGGGTTTTGCGCCGGTGTAGACCGGGCCATTGAAATTGTGGAGCGTGCGCTTGAACAGTTCGGCGCCCCAATTTATGTCCGGCACTAAATTGTGCACAACAAAACCGTGGTTGAGGATCTGAAGTGCAAAGGTGCCATTTTCATTGATGATCTGGCCGACGTGCCGGCGGGTGCCACGCTGGTGTTTTCCGCGCATGGCGTGTCAAGAGCGGTTCGCGATGAAGCCGCTGCCCGGGGTTTCCAAGTGTTTGACGCTACCTGCCCCTTGGTCACCAAAGTGCATGTCGAGGTGGCAAAAATGCGCGCTCAGGGTATGGAGTTGGTGATGGTGGGGCACAAGGGGCACCCCGAGGTGGAAGGCACGATGGGGCAGGTGGATGACCATATTTACCTGGTTGAAACAGTGGAGGATGTTGCGCATCTGAAAGTTGAAAATCCGGAGCGCCTCGCCTATGTCACCCAGACGACTTTGTCCGTGGACGATGCCGCTGAAGTGTTGGCCGCCTTGAAGGCCCGGTTTCCAAAAATTGCAGAACCAAAAAAGGCTGACATCTGTTATGCCACGCAGAACCGCCAGGATGCGGTGAAATTTATGGCGCCACAGGTGGATCTGGTGTTGGTGGTTGGGAGTCAGAGTAGTTCCAATTCAAACCGGCTCCGCGAGGTGGCGGAGAAACTTGGTGTACCGGCTCGCTTGATTGACAACGCTGATGCCTTGGAAGGCTCCTGGTTGGAGGGTAAACAGGTGATTGGTGTGACGGCAGGCGCTTCGGCTCCGGAACATTTGGTGAACTCTCTGATTCAGCGTTTGAAGGCGGCAGGCGCCGTGTCTGTTCGGACCTTGGACGGCGTAGAGGAGCACGTGGCGTTTCCATTGCCCAAAGGCTTGTCCGGTAAAGTTTGAATTAAGTTATACGACACACTTTTTTTGGTTTTCGTAGCATTTTAAGTGTTACTTTTATAGGTTAGAAGTGTTGAAACCTCACGCTTTATGCGAAAACCAAAAAAGGTCGTAATCCATGACACTGCCAGAAAAAAAATCGGCGCTAGGCTCTTTTATTGAGGGTGTGGCTGACGCGTTTGCATTTCCTCTTAGAACTTCACATTACATTGAGTTGGTCAATCCGTTGTGGACCAGCCATTCCATGCAGGCACGTATTGAAAAAGTGTGGGATGAATCCGCCACGGCAAGAACCTTGACGCTCAGGCCTGGTAAAAATTGGCGCAGTTTCAAGCCTGGCCAGCATGTCCGTGTCGGAATTCCAATTGGCGGGCGTCATTTTACCCGCACCTATTCCATCAGTTCTGCTGCAGAATCTCCAGATGGCTGTTTCACAATCACTGTGAAGGCCATTCCCAATGGCTTTGTTTCCAATCACATTGTTCGGCAGTTAAAACCGGGCGATTACATTCCCATCGGTATTCCACAGGGCGATTTCTATTTGCCTGACGCGCAACCCGTCAAGCCGCTTTTTATAACGGCAGGCAGTGGCATTACACCCATCATGAGCATGTTGCGCACCCTGGATGCTGAGCAACGTTTTCCTTCAACCACCCATATTCACTACGCTCCGCAAAGCTATGACGTTATTTTCGGTCAGGAGTTGCAGGCGCTGGAACGAAAGTACCCGCGTTACAACCTGAGATGCATCTACACCCGCGTACCGGGCGAAGAGCAGACCGAGGAGGGACTGAAAGCCCAGCACTTTACGAAAGCGCAACTGGAGGCAAACTGCCCCGACTGGCGCGAGCGCGATGTGTATGCCTGTGGCCCACAACCCTTGCTGGATGCGCTTGAAGCCTTTTGGGAAAAAGAGGGCTTGAGGCGCCAACTGCACACTGAGCGTTTCCGTGCGACTTTAGCGCCTTCCAATGTGGCGGGTCAGGCTGGCACCGTGATGTTTGCGCAAAGTAACTGCAAAATAGTTTCTGACGGGCAGACCAACTTGTTGCGTTTGGCCGAGGACAATGGATTGAATCCTGCGCATGGCTGCCGTATGGGTATTTGCCATGGGTGTGATGCAAAACTGGTTGAAGGTTGCGTACGCGATTTGCGCACGAATGAGCTGCTAAGCGAAGCAGGTCAGTCCATCCAGATCTGTGTTTGTGCTGCTGTCGGTGATGCAGTGATTGATGTTTAAGCCTTTGGGTTGAAGGAGTGATTTATGGGTATGCCTACGCATTTGAGTGCCGGAGAAATTGAAGAGTTCGGCCGTGAGATGGATGCAATCCGCAATGAAGTGATGGACACGCGAGGCGCGAAGGACCGCGCTTACATCATGAATATTATCAAGTGGCAAAGGTCCATGGCTTTGTATGGCCGCATCATTATTTTTCTCAGTCTGATATTTTCTCCGCTCGGTGGCCTGGAGGTGGCGAGTTGGCCGCTGTTCGTGGCGTTTTTGGCAGTGGGCGCCATTATGCTGGGGTTGGCAAAGATCATAGAAAACATGGAGTTGGGGCACAATGTCATGCACGGCCAGTGGGACTGGATGCGCGACCCCAATATTCAGTCCAACACGTGGGAGTGGGACAATGTCTGCCCCTCTGACCAATGGAAGCACAGCCACAATGTGGTTCATCACACATGGACAAACGTATTCGGGAAAGACCCGGACATTGGTTACGGTGTGCTGCGAGTATCGGATGAACAGCCTTGGCATGCAAAATACTTGTTGAATCCAGTTATCAATTTTGTATTGATGATGATGTTTCAGTGGGGCGTGGGCGTTCATGACATTGAACTTGACAAAATCATGGCGGGTAAGAAGACCTTTGCTGAAGCCAAACCCATGCTTGAGCGCTTCATGTGGAAGGCAGCACGCCAGTTGAGGAAAGACTATCTGTTGTGGCCTTTGCTTGGGGTGGCGTTCACGGTTCCGGTCAGTGTTTTGTTTGGCTTGGACACGCTCGCGGTAGCGGGCTATGCCTATCTGACTGTTTGCGTCGGTAACACGATCGGCAACATGATGCGCAACATTTGGTCGAACATGATCATCTTCTGTGGCCACTTTCCAGAAGGCGTACAACACTTCTCAACCGAAGAAGTTGAAGGTGAAACCCGTTCGGCTTGGTATGTTCGCCAATTGTTGGGAAGCTGCAATATTGGTGGCGGGAAAATTTTCCATATTTTGTCTGGCAATCTGAGCCATCAGATTGAACACCACTTGTTTCCGGACGTTCCCAGCAACCGCTATCCTGAGATGGCACCTCGGGTGCGAGCCTTGGCCAAGCGCTACAACCTGCCTTACAACACGGGTTCCTTCACCCGTCAGTTCGGCACAACCACCTGGAAAATCTGGCGTCTTAGCTTTCCTGGCTGATTGACCTGTAGTATTCGTGTCTTATGAAAAACACCGCCTGACTTCTGTCAGGCGGTGTTTTTTTTGTGCAACGCATTGTTTAAATAATTCTGTGGGTTGGGTTTTGCAGTTACATCCCCCATCTCAGTACCTACCTTGATGGGGGGGATGCATCAAGACATGTGGCGGTGATACTTCGTTCAAGCAGGCAAACAAGGCCTCGAACTTAAAAGTGAGACCCACATGACAACTTTCAGCGACGCAAGGATTGCAACAGCTTCCAAGCCCAAAGCCTTTGTGCGTGCCTTTTTGAAGGTGTCCAGACAACTGAATTTTAATCGCAGTGAGCGCGAAATGTTTTTGAATCTTCTGTTGGGGCGCAGTGGTTCTTGAGCTTGCATAAGCGGATTTATCAGCGAGAGATGCGTTCAACCCGAACAACAAAAAACCCGCCTAAGCGGGTTTTTTTACAGAAGAGGGTTACAGTCGGGCTTGCAATCAGACCGTCGCGTTGTTTTGAGCGAACACTGCTTTGCCTGCGTCTGGAACACTGTGGCGCATGTTCAACAAGAGACGCCGGACGCGGGTCTGGGCGCTCTGGAACGATTCTACACACCAGGTTTTGCGGAAATAATCCAGCACCGCTGGGTGGTGGTCAAATACGTTGGCGTTCAAATCTGCAAAACCCATTGACCAGTCTGTGAACAAGCGAGGCATCGCCTCATCAACAATCACTGCAAACTCGCTGTGCCTGTCGTCAGCCTCTATGCGCTGTGCAATTTTTCGGACAACGGCTTGATCGCCTTCCAAAATTTGTAAAAACCGACCATCTTTGTACAACAAGATACCTGTCACACCATCTCTTCGGTTGTTTTTTTGGGAAATTTCCAGAATTGAGGGCAAGTCGCGCTCATCAAAGTCGTTTTTGGCTTTGCTCAAATAAACGAAGGAATGAACGAACTGGTTTGCTGACATAGTAGCCTCCTGAACTGCCCTGCGATTGATCTGTAAAACTTTCACTGAAACTGCCAGATAGCGTTTGTGTAAGACCGTGTATGAATTATCGGTTTGTCTAGGACAAAATGGAAGGGTTTAAGCAATAACAAATGTTACGCCAGTGTGTTTGTGTCCGGAGGGTTTCGAATCAGGCCAAGAGGGCGTGATATTGAAGATCTGCGAGCGTAATGACTTCCAACGCTTTTTTGTGGGTGGATTCGAGAACAACCGGCGGGGCGACAGAGGCTTCAGACGCTTCCAGCCAGCGCAGGGCGCAAACACACCAGCGATCCCCGGCTTTCAGCCCAGGGAAATCATATTCAGGGCGTGGTGTGACGAGGTCGTTGCCTTTGTTCAGGGAAAACTCCAGGAATTCTTCAGTCATGAGTGCGCACACCGTGTGCGACCCGACATCGTGGGTGCCGGTGTGGCAGCATCCATCGCGAAAAAAACCTGTTTTAGGCTTCAAACCGCAGATCTGTAAGGGGGTTCCGAGAACGTTCAAGGACTCAGTCTTCATTTGATGACTCGATAAGAATGCATTGCTACGCAACACCATAGTGCCCATTAGACTCAAAAACATCAAAAAATGCAAACCCTCGAAATTGGATGTGCGGTTTGACGTTTTGGATGTTAGAAAGTGATTTGTTTGTTGGTTAGATGGATTTCTCTATTTATTTCCTGAATACTAGGCGGGCTGAATTTGATGTTACGCAAGAGTAACATTTTAAATTTCCTCCCGTTTTTAAAAAAACAATTCCTCAGTTGAAAGGATGTTGGCGCCATGGGCGATAAAATTCTCGATTTTGTTCACACCCCCGCAGGAAAGAGTCTGGTAGCGGCTCTCGGCTTATCCGCACCGCCGCAGTTGCGTCGGGCCAAGTCTGGTTTTGAAGCTCAGCCATTGGCGGGCAAGACCGTGCTGGTGGGTTCGTCTCGCGCAGGCGCCCAGTCCGAGGCTGTTCTGGCTGCCCTTGAGCAAGCCGGTGCCGCGTGTCGCGTTGCCTCCGACCTCGCCGGTCTGGCCGGCGTTAAAGAATCTGCCCGCGTTGCAGGTGTTGATCTGACGAGTTCTTCCATTGAAGTGGGCGAAATCGACAATGCGTATGTGCTTGATCTCAGTGGCATGCAGTCGCACAAAGAGTTGCGCTTGCTGTATGACTTTTTCCAGCCGCGCTTGCGACGCATGGCCCCGAATACACGCATTGTTCTGATTGGTTTGCCTGCAGGTGCAGCCTCTGATTACGCTGCCGCCACAGCGCAAAGTGCTCTGCCTGGCTTTGTACGTTCATTGGCCAAAGAGTGCGGTAAGAATGGTTCTACCGTAAACCTGCTTCAGGTCGCTCCGGGTGCGGAAGCCACCGTGGACGGTGCATTGCGCTTTTTCCTGTCGTCACACTCGGCCTTCATTACCGGGCAAGTGTTGCCGTTGGCGGGTGCCCCTGAAGGCTACACCGCTGTGCCGGCTGAACAGTCTCTCAAAGGCAAGGTTGCTGTCGTAACCGGCGCTGCGCGTGGCATTGGTGCTGCCATTGCCCAAGTGTTGGCGCGTGAGGGCGCCACCGTTATTGGTGTGGACCGTCCCGCGGAAGAAGCCGCCTTGGCCGAAACCATCAGTGCTTTGAATGGCGTGGTTTTGCCTTTGGACATCACTGATCCGAGCGCGCCTGAAACACTGGCGCATTTGGTGACACAGCGCTTCGGCGGCGTGGACATCATTGTTCATAACGCAGGCATTACCCGCGACAAGATGCTGCGCAACATGGCACCCCACCTCTGGGACATGGTGCTGGACGTGAACTTGGGGGCGATTGTTCGTACCAACGAACGCCTGATGCAGGGCGCTTTCAAGCCCAACGCCCGCATTGTCTGCATTTCATCCATTGGCGGTATTGGCGGCAACGCCGGCCAGACAAATTACGCAGCCACGAAATCCGCGATTATTGGTTATTGCAATGCCTTGTCTGGTGTATTGGCCAAGCAAGGCATGGCCATTAACGCGATTGCCCCCGGCTTTATCGAAACACAAATGACGGCAGCCATTCCTGTGGTTAACCGAGAGGTTGGACGTCGCTTGTCCACCTTGTCTCAGGGCGGGTTGCCTGTGGACATTGCCGAAGCCGTTACCTTCATGGCCAGTCCATTGGCCAGAGGTGTCAATGGTGCAACGCTGAGGGTTTGCGGTCAAAGTTTCATTGGTGCCTGATCAATTTTAAAGCGCAGGGTGGTCTCCACCCTTGCGCACCAAAACAATAGAAACCAGTCAGTGCAAGCACTGATATTTTCATTAAAGGAATTAACCATGTCATATGGTCGTCGTGTTGCAATTATTGGCGGAGCCCGCATCCCGTTTGCCCGCTCCAACTCCGCCTACATCGGAAAATCGAATCAGGACATGCTGACAGCGTCTTTCCGTGGTGTCGTAGACAAATTCCAGTTGCATGGCGAAACGCTGGGCGACGTGGTCGCAGGTGCCGTGGTCAAGCACACCCGCGATTTCAATTTGTGCCGCGAGTCGGTATTGGGCTCAGGTTTGTCGCCCTCAACACCGGCTTTTGACATTCAGCAGGCTTGCGGCACCGGCTTGGAAGCCGCTATTGTCGTCGCCAACAAAATTGCGTTGGGCCAAATCGAAGTCGGCATGGCGGGCGGTGTGGATACCACCACAGACGCGCCCATTTCTGTGTCTGAAGGTTTGCGCAAAATTTTGCTTGAAGCCAACAGAATGAAAACCACTGCTCAGAAGTTAAAGACACTGCTGAAAATTCGCCCCAAGCACCTGACCCCGCTGCCACCGGCCAACGCCGAGCCGCGCACAAAAATGTCGATGGGTGCGCACTGCGAGGCAATGGCCAAGACCTGGAAAATAGCCAGGGAAGACCAAGACGTGCTTGCAGTTGAATCGCATCACAAGGCGGCAAAAGCCTATGACGAAGGCTTCTTTGATGATCTGGTCATTCCTTTTGCTGGTTTGGCCCGTGACAACAACATGCGCGGCGACTCCAGCGTGGAGAAACTGTCTACCTTGAAGCCTGCGTTTGACCGCAAGAGCGGCTTGGGTACCATGACAGCAGGCAATTCCACCCCTCTGACCGATGGGTCTTCAGCCGTGCTGCTGGCCTCTGAAGATTGGGCGCGCGCACGCGGCATTGAGCCTTTGGCCTACCTGACCTTCTGCGAAACAGCAGGGGTTGATTTCGTGTCTGGCAAGGAAGGTTTGTTGATGGCGCCAGCCTATGCGGTGCCTGCCATGCTGAAAAAGGCGGGTCTGAGTTTGCAGGATTTCGATTTTTATGAAATTCACGAGGCATTTGCCGCTCAGGTTCTGTGCACCTTGAAGGCGTGGGAAGATCCTGTGTTCTGCAAGGAAAAGCTGGGTCTGGATGCAGCGCTGGGTTCCGTGGATCGCAGCAAGATGAACGTCAAGGGCGGTTCGCTGGCAGTGGGTCATCCCTTTGCAGCCACCGGTGGACGTATCATTGCGACTTTGGCAAAACTGCTGGCAGAAAAAGGCAGTGGTCGTGGTTTGATTTCCATCTGTGCAGCGGGTGGTATCGGTGTGACAGCCATTATTGAACGTTAATCGGAGTTTTATAGACATGAGCGCGAGTCCCGCGGAAGTGAAGGTCGACACCGGGTCGCAGGTCAATGCTGCGTCGCAAGACGCAGTGGTTGCTGCACCCCAGGAAATGCTGTTGAAGTCCTTGCCCAATGCCAAGGCCTTGTTGCTGAAGGCTGCGGCCACAGCAACCCGGAAACCCACCATGGAAACCCAAGCACCCGCTTTGAGTGTTCGTGTGAACCAGGTGAAGTTTTCATCTGCCTGGGTTTCGGCTTACAACAAGGTGTGCGGTTTTGAAGCAGAGGAAATTTCCTTGACTGCACCTCAGGTGCTGGCTTCAGGTCTGCATTTGCACTTGATGGCCAATGAAGCGGTTCCATTTCCCATGTTGGGCATGGTTCACATGTACAACGAAATTGAATCGTTTGTACCATTGACGTTGGAGTCGCCTTACGACGTGGTGGTTTCTTTCGGGGAAACCCGCAAGCTACCGCTGGGTTTGGAGTTTGAGGTGGTCACCCGCTTTTTTGAGGGTGAACAATTGGTCTGGCAAGCTGTGATGACCATACTTTCGAGAATCAAGGGTGCCCGGGTGGTTGCTGCCAAGCCAGCACCGTTGGTAGAACTTGATGCCACGCAGGCCCAGTACGTGCGTCTGGATGTACCGGAAAACCAGGGTCGCAAGTATGCAAAGGTTTCCAACGACTACAACCCGATTCACTTGCATGCCAAAAGCGCATCGTTGTTCGGGTTTCCGAAAGCCATCGCCCACGGCATGTGGACAGCGGCCAGATTGTTGGCCGATGTCAGCAAGCAGTTGGACTCTGCGCCTGCGCGCTACCAGGTTCGTTTTAAGCAACCTGTTTTTTTGCCGTCTTCAAGCATGGTGAAATTTCAGGCGGGTACCGATGGAGCGCAATACCAGTTGTTGTCTTCCAAAGACTCCAAGGTACTGATGGAAGGTCGCGTCAGCGCATCTCTTTAAGCGCCAACAAGCCCGGAAAGTACAAGTCTTTCAGGGTTTGATGCACTTCGTTCAACCCCATGTCCGGGTGGTCTACCCACCACCTGGCCATGGCTTCAACCCCGCCTACCAAGCTGTGTGCAATTGAATCGGCTTTGCTGGCGGCCTCCTGCGTTTCTTCGCCCAAAAGTGCCTGCAAGGTACTGCTGGTGGCGTCAATGAAGGCACCGCGGAACGACGCAACGCGTTCGCCCACCGGCCCGACGGTGGTCAACGTTTCGTTGTACAAAACAGACCAGCCTTCACGGTGCCGCTCTACAAACGCAAGAAAAGACAACATGGTTTGTTCCAGTCGCTGCTGTGGATCCGGGTGGCTCATGATGACGTTCAGCCCGTGTGACAGGTATTGCCCCACTTGTTCAATGATGGCGAGATACAACGCGTCTTTGGAGCCAAAATAGCGGTAGAGCAGGGGCTTGGTGATACCCGCGCCGATGGCGATTTCTTCCATGGAGCTGGCGTGAAACCCGTGCTTTGCAAACACCCTGCCTGCCACCACAAGAATTTCTGCCATGCGCTCGTTGCGCGGCACTTTGCGAGTGCCCAGTTTTTGGGTTGGTTTCGGCTTTTGACTGTCGGCTTGTGCCAGGTCTGTGCCGGTCTCCTGTTTCTTTGACATGTGAAATGCAATGTTCAGACGGATCTGAAGTGTATCTGAAAGCGTCTGGGCGAACCTTGCCACAGACGCTTTCAGCGTGTTGGAGCCTGGGTCAGTTGTAACCCACCCTGTCGAGAATGCGTTGTGCCGTTACCGTATTGCGTGCCAGCGTTTGTGCGGAAATTGCGTCAGCCTTGTAGTTGCCCAATGAGGTGAGGGCTGCGTTGTTGGGCTTGACGTTTTTAACCACGGGCCATTCGTTGTTTCCGTCGGCAAAGTACGTTTGCGCTTCGTTGCTGGACAGGTATTCAAGAAATTTAATGGCGGCTTCTTTGTGGGGCGCGTATTTTGCAACGCCACCACCGGCGATATTGATGTGCGCGCCTTGCTTTTGCTGATTTGGCCAAATGAAGCCCACCTTGCTGACAATGGCTTTGTCTTCGGCTTTTTCAGAGCGCAGCAAGCGCACCCAGTAATAGGAATTTGTGAGTGCAACACCACATTCGCCCGAGGCCACGCCCTTGATTTGATCGGTGTCTCCGCCCTTGGGTGGCCTGGCCATGTTGGCAACCATGGCTTTGGCCCATTTTTCAGCGCCTTCGGGGCCTAGATTCTCCACCAGGCTGCCCACCAGAGACAACATGTACGGGTGGGAACCTGAGCGTGTGCACACCTTGCCCTTCAGGGCGGGGGAGGCCAAGTCTTCGTAGTTTTGTACATCCGCCGGATTAATGCTGGCCTTGTTGTAAACAATGACCCGGGCCCGCGTTGAAAACCCGTACCATTCACCGTCCTTGCTGCGGAACTGGGCTGGAATTCTTTCATTCAGTGTTTTTGACTGAACGGGTTGAACCAAGCCTTCGATTTGCATTTTCCACAAACGGGCAGCATCCACCAATAAAACGACATCGGCCTGGCTGTTGGAGCCCTCGTTGCGCAAACGTTCGAGCAGGGCTTCATCTCCGAGTTCGATGCGCTTGATGGCGATGCCCGTGGACTTGGTGAAGTTGTTGTATAAGGCCTCGTCCGTCTGGTAGTGGCGGGCAGAATAGAGGTTCAATACTTGGGAATTGCTGGTTTCAGCCAGCAAAGCGTTGGAAAATAAAACGGTTGTCAGTGCGGTGGCAAACACTGCGAGTGGTTTAATGGCAATTTTCATAAATCGATCAATTGAAGAGGTTTTTCAGCCTTCAGTGTATCAAACAAGAATGGTATTGCAAATAAGAATGATTATCATTAATAAAAAATGTCGTTATTTGGTCACGCCTTTGGGTCTGACCCTGTTATTGTTTCTCCACGCTTGTTCGGTGATGGATGCAGACAGACCCAAATCTGACCCGCAACCGCTGCCCCCCGCGGTTATCAGCAAGCCTTTGCCGAAAATCGGACTTGTACTGGGTGGCGGTGCTGCGCGCGGATTTGCGCACATCGGCGTTCTTAAGGTGCTGGAGTCAAATGGCATCACGCCTGATTTTATTGTTGGCACATCCGCAGGCAGTGTTGTGGGTGCCATTTACGCCTCAGGCATGAATGCTACGGAATTGCAGCGCAATGCGATCTCGCTTGAAGAAAGTGCATTGGGCGACTGGACCTTGTCTAGCAAGGGTGTGATTCGGGGTGATGCGCTGCAAAACATGGTGAATCGACTGGTGAACAACAAGACCATAGAAAACATGCCCAGACGTTTTGCTTGCACGGCCGTGGAGTTGAACACTGGCAAACTGGTGGTGTTTGAACGTGGCAACACCGGCCTGGCTGTTCGAGCATCGAGCAGTGTGCCCGGCGTTTTCCAACCCGCCTTGATCAACAACATCGAATTTGTAGACGGCGGTGTGGTGACACCCGTTCCTGTTCGGGTGGCCAAACGCATGGGGGCAGAATTCATTATTGCAGTTGATATCAGCGCCAAGCCCTCTGCAATGAAGAAAAGTGGCGCCTTGGACATTGTGCTGCAGTCCGTGACCATTCTGGGAGAGTCACTGGCGGGTTTTGAAACCGCAGAAGCGGATGTTTTGATCAAGCCCAAAGTGGGGATGGTGGGCAGCGCTGACTTCAACTCCCGCAATTTTTTGATTCTTGAAGGCGAGCAGGCCGCGGCTGCCGCAATGCCTGAGATCAAACGTCGGTTGGCAGCCCGTTAAGGCCTTAAAGCGAAAGCCCCTGACAGCGTCAGGGTAATGTAAGCGCTTGCCTCTATCTTGCGGTCTGTCGCATCTGACTTGCGACAGGCCTGGCGCTTAGTTGCCCGGCCTTGAGACAATAACAAGGGGAGAGGTCAATGGCTGCACAGTCTGGTCAATACGCACAGGCGTATCAACGCTCGGTAACGGATCCACAAGGCTTTTGGGCTGAACAGGCCCACTTGATTGAATGGGAAACGCCTCCGCAGCAGGTGCTTGACGACTCCAACCCTCCTTTTTCCCGCTGGTATGTCGGCGGTAAAACCAATTTGTGCCACAACGCTGTTGATCGCCACCTGAAAACCCGCGCCAACCAAGCTGCCCTGATTTTCATTTCAACGGAAACCAACGAGGAAGTGACCTACACTTTCGCGCAGTTGCATGAAGAAGTGGTGAAGATGGCGGCTATTTACCAGAAGTTGGGTGTAAAAAAAGGCGACCGCGTTTTAATTTACATGCCGATGATTGCGCAAGCCAGTTTTGCAATGTTGGCCTGTGCCCGCATTGGTGCCATTCACTCCGTGGTGTTTGGAGGCTTTGCTTCCGTGAGTCTGGCCAGCCGCATTGAGGATGCCAAGCCCAGTCTGATCGTCAGCGCAGACGCCGGCATGCGCAGCGGCAAAGTGGTGGAATACAAGCCTTTGCTGGACGAAGCGATTCGACTTTCCAGCCACAAGCCCACGCATGTTCTGATGGTGGACCGTGGACTGGCCAACGCGCCAGTCACCCCGGACCGTGATGTGGATTACGCCACCCTGAAAAGCAGTGTCGCCGGTGTTGATGTGCCTGTCACTTGGTTGGACGCAACCGACACCAGCTACATTCTTTACACCTCTGGCACCACAGGCAAACCCAAGGGTGTGCAGCGCGATGTCGGTGGCTACGCTGTGGCACTGACCTATTCAATGAAATCCATTTTTTGCGGTGAGGCAGGTGAAACCTTTTTCTCCACCTCTGACATTGGCTGGGTGGTTGGTCACAGTTACATTATTTACGGCCCTTTGCTGGCGGGTATGGCAACCATCATGTATGAAGGCACTCCGTTGCGACCCGATGCAGGCATTTGGTGGAGTATTGTTGAAAAATACAAAGTGACAGGCATGTTTTCCGCCCCCACTGCAGTGCGGGTGCTGAAGAAGCAAGACCCGGCGTTGCTCAAGAAATACGACTTGTCCAGTCTGAAAGCCTTGTTTCTGGCGGGCGAGCCGCTGGATGAACCCACCGGACGCTGGATTTCCGAAAGTCTGGGCGTGCCCATCGTTGATAATTATTGGCAGACCGAAACTGGCTGGCCGATGCTGGCGGTGCAACGCGGTCTTGAGGCCTTGCCGTCCAAGTTTGGCAGCCCAGGCGTTCCTGTGACGGGCTTCAACATTAAAATTGTGTCTGAAACCACCAATGAAGAGTGCGCTCCGAATGAAAAGGGCGTGCTGGCCATTATGGGGCCCTTGCCTCCGGGTTGCATGCAAACCATCTGGGGCGACGATGAACGTTTCGTTAAAACCTACTGGAGCAGTTTTGCAAACATTCAGGCGTATTCAACCTTTGACTGGGGAATGCGCGATGCCGAGGGTTATCACTTTATTCTGGGCAGAACCGATGACGTGATCAACGTGGCGGGGCACCGTTTGGGTACCCGTGAAATCGAAGAAAGCATCTCCAGCCATGCAAACGTGGCTGAAGTGGCTGTGGTGGGTGTCGCCGATGCGCTTAAAGGTCAGGTGGCTGTTGCATTTGCCATTATCAAGCAAGTCTCTGCCGTTCAAACGCCTGCCGAGCGCGCTGCGCTGGAAGCCGAGATCATGAAAGTGGTGGACAACCAACTCGGTGCGGTGGCCAGGCCTGCGCGTGTGCATTTTGTAAGCTTGTTGCCAAAAACCCGCTCTGGAAAGTTATTGCGCCGTTCAATTCAGGCGGTTTGCGAGGGCAGGGATCCGGGTGACTTAACCACGATTGAAGACCCGGCAGCATTGCAACAGATCAAGGATTGTCTGGCTGGCTGAGCTTTCAGCGGGGGCAGACCTGCGTAGAGTATTTGATGGTGGTGGGCACTGGGGTTATAGTGTCGCCACCTCAGGCGTTTGATGTCTGAGGCCTGAATTTTTCTTCAAAGGACTCCCCCCGTGGACATTTCCCTGTTAGCAACCAGTGCATTCTGGATTTCGGTTGGGCAGATCATACTGATCGACATTCTTTTGGGTGGCGACAACGCCGTCGTGATTGCCTTGGCCTGCAGAAAGTTGCCTGCTGAGCAACGCAAAAAAGGCATTTTCTGGGGCGTGATGGGCGCCATCGTGTTGCGCATCATTCTTATTTTCTTTGCCTTGCAACTGCTGACCTTGCCATTTTTGAAAGTGGCCGGTGGTCTGATGCTTTTCTGGATTGGTGCACAACTGATGCAAGGTGGCGATGACGACCATGAGGTTGACGGCGCCACCTCATTGTTTGGCGCCATTAAGACCATTATTGTGGCCGACGCCGTCATGAGCGTGGACAACGTAATTGCGGTGGCCGGCGCTGCCCGTGGTGACATTGTGTTGGTCGCTTTCGGTATTTTGGTAAGCATTCCCATTATTGTATGGGGCAGCCAGTTGGTGCTTAAGCTCATGGACCGTTACCCGTCCGTCATAACAATTGGGGCCGCCTTGCTGGGCTGGATCGGTGGCGAAATGATCATTGGCGATCAAGTCATGAAGAGTGTCATTCCCGAGGTTTCTGCCACCCTGAAATACAGTTGCGCTGTGGCTGGCGCTTTGGTGGTGGTGGGATTGGGTACCTTGCTGTCAAAGCGTGCCGCAGACCGAAACGGCAAAGACGATTCAGGGTCTGCGTCCGCATAGCGATGCTTTTGAAGGGAGCCACGCTCCCCTCAGACTTATTTGCTTTCCTGCACCAAGCGCGCATTCATCGGTTGAGTGGGGCGCGCATTCAGAGGGAATAAACGCTTGAACGTGTTTAATTGCGAAAGGCTCAGGCTGGTCGGATGTTTCATGACCATCCACAAGACGCCTTCGCTGCAAGGCGGTGTGGTCAGTGAACCTGCAAACGTGTAGTAGCCAGTATTTTTAGGCAACAATTCCGCCACGTTCATTGCGCTGGCTTCCAAGGGGTAGCTCTCACCTTCTTTCATTGGCATGCGCGCCCAGATTTTTGACAGCACGGGGTTCTCTTCTCCGGTATCTATCAACACACCCACCACCGCCAGTTTTCCGTCCGCGCTCTTGTGCACCATGTGTGCAACCATCGCAAAGCCTTTGTAGTTAATCATTTCTTCGGCCGGGTGATGGAAGTGAAATTGCACCAGTTTGAAAACCTTGCCTTTGACCGTCAGCATGTGGTTACCACTAAGATCGACTTGTATGGTGTGGCCGTTGTGGGTAATTTTACCCAACAGCGGGCCGTAGTCGAAGGAGAGCGGTTCAAGGTCGGCCGTGACAGTGTCGCCCGGTTGAATATGAATCGGGGACTGAGCCTTGCCGTTGTCACAGGTGTTGAATTCCGGCTTCATTTTTCCCCAGGCGTAAGGCCCGGTTTCACCTTCATAAGACCAATGCGCTTCATGTGCAGTGTTTGCTTTGCCTTTGGCTACAGCGGGTGCGAGCCCAAGCGCCGCAGGTGCCTGTTGTTCTGACCCTGCCGTTTTGTTTTTTCTGCCACCGCTGCCGCTACTAGCGCTGGAAGAGGAGCTGTCGCTACCGGCCGCGTTGTTTTTCACTTTCACAGTCATTAATTCAGGAATGCCGCTTTGCAGAATGTTCTTCAGGCGATCAAGTGCATAAGGGTCGTCCTCCAAACGCTTACCAGTGGTTTTTGTTTCTGCTGTTTTGGCTTCTGCGGCCTCTGCCTGCGCAGGCGCTGAAAATGCGATGGGAAGTGAAATGCTCAGGAGGCCCGCCAGAAAAGCAGGCAGGTATCGAGAATTTGAAATCGGGTTCACGTTAGATCCTAAGGTTGATTGCGAATGGACACACCTTGAGGTTAACGGCAGGAGGGGGTAAAAGGATTTCGATTCTTTGCCTTTTTTACCCGTCCCCTGCTTGTTTCTGACAATAATTTACGATGCGCTGTCGGGCTTTTTAAGCGGTGGCGACTGGAATCTTTCCGATTTTTGCCTGCCACTCTTTCGGGCCCGTGTTGTGAACGGAAACTCCGGTGCTGTCCACGGCGACGGTTACGGGCATGTCTTGAACGTCGAACTCGTAAATGGCTTCCATGCCCAAGTCTTCAAAACCGACCACCTTAGCGCCCTTGATGGCTTTGGCCACTAGATAGGCGGCACCACCCACGGCCATGAGGTAGGCGGATTTGTTGTCGCGAATGGCTTCAATGGCGACCGGGCCGCGTTCGGCTTTGCCCACCATGGCGATCAGGCCGGTTTTCTCCAGCATCATGCGGGTGAATTTGTCCATGCGTGTGGCGGTGGTGGGGCCGGCGGGGCCGACCACTTCGTCGCGGATGGGGTCTACGGGGCCCACGTAGTAAATCACCTTGTTGGTGAAATCCACAGGTAACTTTTCCCCTTTGGCCAACATATCGGCAATGCGCTTGTGCGCTGCATCTCGGCCTGTCAGCATTTTTCCGTTCAGCAGCAGTGTCTGGCCGGGTTTCCAACTGGCCACTTGTTCTGGTGTGAGGGTGTTCAAATCAACACGGGTGGATTTTTCCAGGTCTGCTTTCCATTCGATTTTTGGCCAGCTGTCGAGTGAAGGCACTTCCAGTTCGGCGGGGCCGCTGCCATCAAGCTCGAAGTGAACGTGGCGAGTGGCAGCGCAGTTTGGAATCATCGCCACAGGCAATGATGCAGCGTGGGTCGGGTAGTCGAGAATTTTTACATCAAGTACGGTGGTCAGGCCACCGAGACCTTGAGCGCCTATGCCCAGCGCATTGACCTTCTCCATGAGTTCCAGACGCAATTCTTCGACCCGGCTGAGTGTTTCGCCACGGTCTTTCTTTGCACGTACTTCATGAATGTCGATGGGGGCCATCAAGGATTCCTTGGCCAACAGCATGGCTTTTTCAGGTGTGCCGCCCACGCCTATGCCCAACATGCCAGGAGGGCACCAGCCAGCGCCCATGGTGGGAACTGTTTTCAACACCCAATCAACAATGGAATCCGAGGGGTTGAGCATGACCATCTTGCTCTTGTTTTCTGAACCACCGCCCTTGGCGGCGCAAGTGACTTCAACGTGGTCGCCAGCGACGATTTCGTAGTGAATGACGGCAGGTGTGTTGTCTTTGCTGTTGGCACGGCTGCCAACAGGGTCGCGAAGCACGGAGGCGCGCAGTTTGTTGTCCGGATTCATGTAGGCGCGTCTTACACCCTCATTGACCATGTCTGTGACGCTCATGGTGCTGTCCCACTGCACATTCATGCCCACTTTCAGAAACACCACGCAGATGCCGGTGTCCTGGCAAATGGGGCGGTGGCCTTCTGCGCACATTCTGCTGTTGGTCAGAATTTGGGCGATGGCATCTTTGGCTGCAGGGCTTTGTTCGGTTTCATAGGCTTTGCCCAAGGCTTGAATGAAGTCTTGGGGATGGTAGTAGGAAATATATTGAAACGCGTTGGCAATGGAGTTGATGAAGTCGTCTTGCTTGATCACTGTCATGGTGAGGGTTCCTGATGGAGGTGAGTTTTTAGTTGTTGTCGCTGTTGTTTGTTCAATGTGGTTTGTCGTGATGCTGCATCAGTTTGTCCGTGGCGGCAATGGCCAAGGCAGACAGCAGGAACACAATGTGAATTACCGTTTGCGCAATCAGTGTTTTTTCATCGTACTGCGATGCATTGATAAAGCTTTTCAGCAGGTGGATGGACGAAATACCGATGATGGCCGTGCTGAGTTTAACTTTCAGCACCGAGGCATTGACGTGGTCCAGCCACTCAGGTTGGTCCGGATGGCTTTCCAGACCCATGCGGCTGACAAAGGTTTCGTAGCCACCCACAATCACCATGATCAGCAAATTCGAGATCATGACGACATCAATAAGACCGAGAACCATGAGCATGATGCCGGTTTCATCCAGTTGATGGGCTGCGGTTCTTGCCACCAAGTGCACCAGTTCAACTAAAAAATGGTAGGCGTAAACGCCTTGGGCAACGATCAAGCCCAAGTAGAGCGGTAATTGCAGCCAGCGGCTCATGAAGATGATGGCGGGCAGTGTTTTCAGTTTCGGGGGCGTTTGTGTCATTTAGGAGCAACCGTTCAATGATGAGATATGTGGGCTAATTTTAACCCTTTATTTTTACTTGGCGCAGTTTTGGATGTTTCGTGCTGCAGTGCGATTTAAGCGTAAGGATGTCGTAAGAGCGCGCAATTACATTCTGTTGCAAACAAACATGGTCTGGAACTTGCTCAAAAAGTTCTGTCGCAAAATAACTCATAAAACCTCAGGAGAATCGGATGTCATCACCCATCGAATCAGTCATGCACGAAACGCGTTCTTTCGAACCCGCTGCAGATTTCAAAGCCAACGCAGCCGTCAGTGGCATGGAAGGCTACAACGCATTGTGTGCAGAAGCTGAACGCGACTATGAAGGTTTCTGGGGCCGTTTGGCCAAGGAAAACCTGTCTTGGTCCAAGCCATTCAACACGGTTCTCGATGAAAGCAATGCGCCGTTTTACAAATGGTTTGAAGACGGCGAGCTCAACGCTTCTTACAACTGCCTGGACCGAAACGTGGAAAACGGCAATGGCGACAAGGTGGCGATCCGCTTTGAGGCCGATGGTGGTGAAGTCAGTCTGGTGACCTACAAAGACCTGTTGGCACGTGTCAGCAAACTGGCCAACGGCTTGAAAAGCCTTGGCATTAAAAAGGGCGACCGGGTTGTGATTTACATGCCCATGTCAGTGGAAGGCGTTGCCGCCATGCAGGCCTGCGCCCGCATCGGCGCAACCCATTCTGTTGTGTTCGGTGGCTTTTCTGCAAAATCGCTGCAAGAGCGTATGGTGGACATTGGCGCCGTGGCGCTGATCACTGCCGATGAGCAGGTGCGTGGCGGCAAGCATTTGGCCCTGAAAACAATTGCTGACGAAGCGCTGGCACTTGGTGGCTGCGAAGCCGTTAAAAGTGTGGTGGTTTACAAGCGCACCGGCGGCAACGTGGCCATGACGGCTGGCCGCGATGTTTACATGCATGAGTTGTCAGCCAGCCAGTCTGATGTCTGCGCCCCTGAAATGGTGGGCGGTGAGCATCCTTTGTTTGTACTGTACACCTCTGGTTCCACAGGCAAACCCAAGGGTGTTCAGCACTCAACGGCTGGTTATTTGCTGTGGACCATGCTGACCATGAAATGGACCTTCGACATCAAGCCCAATGACGTTTTTTGGTGTACGGCTGACATTGGCTGGGTGACCGGGCACTCCTACATAACCTACGGCCCGTTGGCGGTGGGTGCTACACAGGTGGTGTTCGAGGGCATTCCTACGTACCCCAATGCAGGTCGCTTCTGGGACATGATTGCCAAACACAAGGTCAGCATTTTTTACACAGCGCCGACAGCCATCCGTTCCTTGATTAAGGCTGCTGATTCCGACGATGCCGTGCATCCAAAGTCTTATGACCTTTCGAGCTTGCGTCTTTTGGGTTCAGTGGGTGAGCCAATCAACCCCGAGGCCTGGATGTGGTATTACAACAATGTGGGTGGCGCTCGCTGCCCGATTGTGGACACCTTCTGGCAAACCGAAACCGGTGGCCACATGATTTCCCCGCTGCCAGGCGCAACCCCCTTGGTGCCCGGTTCTTGCACCTTGCCGTTGCCCGGCATCATGGCCGCCATTGTTGATGAAACAGGTGGCGACTTGCCGAACGGGCAGGGCGGTATTCTGGTCGTGAAACGCCCTTGGCCTTCCATGATTCGCACCATCTGGAACGATCCGGAGCGTTTCAAGAAAAGTTATTTCCCTGAAGAACTTGGTGGCCGTCTGTATCTGGCCGGTGATGGTTCCATCCGCGACAAGGAAACGGGCTATTTCACCATCATGGGCCGCATTGACGACGTGTTGAACGTGTCTGGGCACCGCATGGGCACCATGGAAATCGAGTCTGCGCTGGTCGCCAATCCACTGGTGGCAGAAGCCGCTGTGGTGGGGCGCCCCGACGACCTGACCGGTGAAGCCATTGTGGCATTTGTGGTGTTGAAGCAGGCACGCCCCACGGGCGAGGAGAGCAAAAAACTGGCGAATGAGTTGCGCAATTGGGTGGGCAAGGAAATTGGCCCGATTGCCAAGCCCAAAGACATTCGTTTTGGTGACAACTTGCCAAAAACGCGGTCTGGAAAAATAATGCGCCGTTTGTTGCGTTCGATTGCAAAAGGTGAGGCGATCACGCAAGATACCTCAACCTTGGAAAATCCAGCCATTCTGGAGCAGTTGTCCGGCAACAACTAATGCCTTCAACCACATGAGAATGCCGTCTGCACGGCTTCTCTAAAATAAAGCCAAGGCCACTGTGGTGTGCCTTGGCTTTTTTTTCGGACCTATGAATAAAAAAAATCAGTTTTTGCGTCAGTTGGCTCGCTTCTACCTGCTAATTACCTTGATATTTGGCATTGCCGTGCTTGTGGTGGGTACACTTGAAGAAGCCGGTGCTCCGAACTCGTCGCTGGTTTACGGCTTTATTGCATTCACCATTGTTTTGTATGCGGTGATCGGACTGATGAGCCGCACCACAGACATTGATGCCTATTATGTGGCTAACCGGGAAGTGCCGGCCTTGTTCAACGGCATGGCCACTGCAGCAGACTGGATGAGCGCAGCCAGCTTTTTGGGCTTGTCCGGCACCATTTATTTGATGGGTTTCGATGGTTTGGCCTACATATTGGGTTGGACGGGCGGCTTTGTGTTGGTGGGGTTGTTGGTGGCGCCTTACTTGCGCAAGTTGGGGCAGTTCACTGTGGCTGAATACATCGGTCAGCGCTTTGGCGGGCCTCAGGGCAAACATTCACCCAGACTGATTGCAGTGTTGGCCACTGTAATTTGTTCTTTCGTTTATTTGGTTGCGCAAATTTACGGCGTGGGTTTGATCACCAGTCGGTTCACGGGCGTGGAATTCGGCATCGGCGTTTTTTTCGGGCTGGCGGGTGTTTTATTGTGCTCTTTCCTCGGCGGCATGCGCGCAGTGACCTGGACTCAGGTGGCCCAGTGCATCATTATGCTGGTCGCTTTCATCTTGCCGATTTCGCTGCTGTCATCCAACTTAACGGGTAACCCGGTTCATATTTTTACCTACCACCAATTGCTGGAAAAAATTGACGTTCTGGAAGTCAAGATTGCCTCGGACCCGGCAGAGCTTGAGGTACGGGCAATGCACCGCGAGCGGGCCGTGCAACTTAGAGGTCTGATTGAGGCTTTGCCCGATTCCTGGTCCGATGGTTTGGAGCAGCGCAAACTTGAACTTGAGTTGGTGAGACGTTCAGGAGGTTCGTTTGCAGACATCAAACGGGCAGAAAAAAAACTGCGTTCCTTTCCGCAGACCGCCGATGCAGCCAGATTGGCTTGGGGGGCAGAGATGCTTCAGTTCGAAACGAAAATGAACCCCCAGGCCTCCCATATTCACGCCTACGATTCTCCAACCACGGAGCAGGTGAATCAAAAACGGATCAATTTCCTGGCCTTGGTATTTTCCTTGATGGCTGGAACCGCCGCCTTGCCGCACCTGCTTTCCAGATTTCTGACGACCACCAGTGTGGCGGGCGCCCGAAATTCAGTGGTGTGGGCTTTGTTTTTTATTGCCCTTGTCTACACCAGTGCCCCAGCCTTGGCGACGTTTGTAAAGTACATGATTTTCAATGACTTGGTGGGCAGTTCATTTGCCAGTTTGCCGGAGTGGGTGGGCAGCTGGAAAAAAGTGGACAAAACCCTGTTTGACCTGATCGACATCAACCACGATGGCATCGTTCAACTTGCGGAAATTTCCATCGGTCCTGATGTTATTACCTTGGCGGCCCCTGAAATTGCCGGTTTGCCCTATTTTGTCTCCGGGTTGGTGGCCACCGGTGGACTGGCCGCTGCCTTGTCTACCGCCGATGGCTTATTGCTCACCATTGCAAATTCGATTTCGCATGATATTTATTACCGCATGCTTGATGTGCAGGCCACGACACAAAAGCGAGTCACCATTTCAAAAATTATTTTGTTGATTCTCGCGATGGGGGCTGCATGGCTGGCGGCGACAAAGCCCGGTAACATTCTCTTCTTGGTGGGAGCGGCATTTTCTATTGCCGCGTCGTCGCTTTTTCCTGTGCTCATTGCTGCGACCTTCTGGCGCAGAGCCAACTGGCAGGGCGCTGTGGCTGGCATGTTAGTGGGTTTGTTGGTCAGTATTATTTACATGTTGGGTTGCTGGGCACCGCTGATGTTGGCGCTGAATTTAAGTCCTTGGCGCTTGTTTGGCATTGAGCCGGTTTCAGCCGCCGTATTCGGTGTTCCTGCTGGCACTTTTGCACTGATGTTGGTCTCTTTTTGGACGCCGCCTTCCAAATCAGAAGAATTGGCAATTTTACGAGCAGCGCGTGCACCCTGAACCCCGACTTTTTGATATACTTCGCGGCTTGCTTCGGAGAGGTGGATGAGCGGCTTAAGTCGCACGCCTGGAAAGCGTGTATGGGTTAATAGCCCATCGGGGGTTCGAATCCCCCCCTCTCCGCCAGATCTAAAACCCAGCCAGTGGCTGGGTTTTTTCACATCTGGCGTGGGGGAGATGAGAACCCCCGATGACCCTTGGGGTTCGGTGAAGGTTCGCCTCCAAGGCGAACCGCAACGACGCCACGGCAGTGGCGATCCGCAGCCTTCTAGGCAAGGACGAGGCCGCAGGCCGAGCAATCCCCCCCTCTCCGCCAGATCTAAACCCCAGCCAGTGGCTGGGGTTTTTCACATCTGGCGTGGGGGAGATGAGAACCCCCGATAATCCTTGGGGTTCGGTGAAGGTTCGCCTCATTCAAACAAAATCGCCTCGATTCTGGCCAGCACCTCATCGACAATATACTGAGGCACCGTTTCTTTGAGGCGCACGTTGCGCGACCGCCAGTCCAGCGATTTCAACTGGTGGCAATGGATTGCCCCTGGCGTGTCCGTGCCAGAACCCATCAATGTGACCACAGTTCCGTATGTCCGAGCAGCGGCGGCGGCCCCTTGTGAAATCGGACAAATCATCGCCAGTCCTTGCTGATTGAAGACCTTGCCACTCAGAACAAGGCCGAAATGCGGACCTTTCATCTCCCGACCCGACGAGGGGTCAAAATCAAGGTGAACAATGTCGCCTCGGTTCGGCATATACGCCATCAGCCATTCTCCAACCCGACAGATGGCATGTCATCCCAACCTTCAACGCGGGGCAACCCCTCAGGCATTTCAGCCATCAGTTCAGTCAGTTTGTAACGGGGGCGGGTCGGTGCTTCGACAGTCATTTTCTTGCCAAGTAGATGCAGTTCAACTTGAGAGCCTTCGCCCAAGCCATTCTGGTCGATAAACGCCTTGGGCACAGTCATCACGAGCGAGCCGCCCGCCTTGCGTAGGGTTTGAAGCATAATAACCTCCAATGAAGTGAATAGTACTACTCTAGTATAACTTCATGTTTTATTCGAGTAGGATAAAATCCTCCGCCTGTTGTGCAAAACGTATCGCCTGTTTCATGGGGGATGGCATTTCAGAGACTCGTTTGAGTCATTAGCGCAGTTTTGGTTGTCTGCTTATTAAGGCCCACATCTGGCGTGGGGGAGATGAGAATCTGAACTTTTTCAAAAATAGCGGATAAGGTGCGAGGATTTTTGAAGTCAGGCAACTGCAACATCTTCTAATTGCACTGTAAACCAAAAAGATGCCCCCGCTCCCAACTCGCTGCTGACGCCCGCCACTCCGGACATTTGTTTTGCGAGGCCAGAGACAATTGAAAGTCCGAGGCCTGAACCCGTTTGATCGCTATACGCTTGGTTTTCAGCTTGTGAAAACGGCTTGAACAGCTTGCCAAGCGTCTCTGGGGCTATGCCGCAACCAGTATCGGTAACGCTGAACCGCCAGATCGTTTTGTCTTTGTCTTGCGACAATGCTTCAACGTCCAGCACGATCGAGCCAGCAGATGTAAACTTAATCGCATTAGTCAGCAAATTCGACATCATTTGTCTCAATCTGAGCCCATCAGCCATTACAAATTCTGGACGTTCGGAGCGTAAGTTCAAATGTAACTGAATGCCTTTTTCCTCTGTGGTTGCTTTGAAAAAGTTAATCTGTTGTGTACAAAGTTCTTTAAGGTCAAGGGGGCTTGTATTGAGCTTGAATCCACCACTTTCCAGCCTGCTTAAATCCAGCACATCATCAATTATCTTTGTTAGATCCGAAACAGATTTGTTGATCGACCTCATGTACCGATGCTTCGCCTCTGTGGATGTTCTGGGGTGATTGACCAAAGTAACTGCAGAATTAATTCCGTGTAGTGGGGTCCGAATTTCGTGTGAAACTGCGGAAAAGAAGCTGTTGCGGGCCTCTAACGCTTCTTTCAGGTTTTTGTTCAAAACAATCTGTTTAAAAGTGTCGTCAACGCTCTTTTCCAGAATGGCGGAGCGCGATTCCAAGGCACTTCTACCCAACAGGAATGCCGAAACGAAAAGTGCTGAGGTAACAACAAGTTGGTGTTGCAATGGAACAGAGACCACTTGAATGAAACCACCCATCTGGGCTGTCGCTATTGTCGCGACCAACAAAGCCGTTGCTATAGCAAAACTGCGTAGAACATTGCCATTCCTTGGTCCCAAAGCCTCCTGAATAATCAGCAACGCAAGAAACGATAACCCCGGGGTGCTCAAGCCGAACCCAACCCAGAAGGCATGACCAGCAAAAGACATCAACACCGCAGCATAAAACGTAACTTTACCGGCACTCAGACCTCGCCACTTGAAGACAATAGCGCTGATGACGAGTAACGCCACAGCAATCAAGTTTGATTGAGCCATCGGTGTGAGCGATTGACTCCCTGCTTCGCGCAAAAATAAGCTTACAAAAATGTCGGCGCTTGCTCCAAAGATGGCGACTGGAATTAAAAACTGCAGGAGGCGGCTTTGCGCGTCTATTTCTCGGGTCTTAAGCGCCTTTGCCAACGAATTCCGTATTTCCAGGTGCGTGTTGTCCTCGACTGTAAAACACTCATCAACCGGCGCATTCAAGTGGGTCGCCTTTGAGGCGTTGTTGTTTGTAGACATTAACTGTCCTGTCAGTGGGCGCGTGAGCCTGATTCACTTAAAAAGTAGAATGCCAAGTGGCTATCTCATGGGATTACGATACAACGTAGCAAAAGGGTGGCTTCAGCGCTTTTCAGGCGGGATGTTGCGCAATAGAACCATTCCTTACGGAGCGGCGGTTTTTTTTCTTATACTTATACAGCTCGAAATTGGATTCACACTTACTCAGTGGCTCCGCATTTTCCTCATGCTTAAAAGATCAGCCCAGCCCAAGCCCCTCCGTAAAGAATTGAAAAGAACCCGTTTTTGAGGGGTGAATCACATTTCACCTTTGTATTGTCAGCGATACAGTGATCCGACTTTCTTAATTTTTGTTAAAGCGCAGGGCGATCATGGCTTCTTCTACACTCTCATCAATATCAAACGCTACCCCCTTGGGGCGCAGGCTGGACGGAACCTCCGGCGACGATCTGTTGATCGGTGATCTTGGTCACGATACCTTGTTTGGTGGTGTGGGCAACGACACCTTGCGCGGCGATGCGGGCGACGATGTGTATTACGTAGACTCAGCCGGTGATGTCATCGTTGAACTTGCCAGCGACAATACCAGCACACAGCAAAGCTTCAGCTTGGGTTGCTTCAGCGATGTGGTGATAGCCTCGGTCAGTTACACCTTGGCAGACAATGTGGCGGTCGAAGACCTGATGGCTCTGGGAACGCTTACTGAGTCCAGTTTAAACCCCACCGGCATCAACCTCACAGGCAACAATTTGGGGCAAGGTCTTATTGGCAACAGTACCGCCAATCAGTTGTATGGCATGGGCGGGGATGATATTTTGTTTGGCGCCGGTGGCAGTGATAGTTTGTTCGGCGGTGAAGGCGACGATGGCTTGATAGGCGGACTGGGCAACGACAGCCTCAGCGGTGACGCCGGAGATGACATCTTCGCTTTTAACCTCGGCACATCAACAGGCAACCTGATGTCCGGTGCACAAACTACCGTTTCCCTGACGGGTGGCAACGATACTGCAGATGGCGGTAACGGGGACGACACAATCTTCATGCGTGGCGCCCTTCAAAATTACAACATCACCAGACTCAATGCGACTGAGTATCAAATTTCGGTCAAGGCCGGTATCAGCGGCATCAGCAGCAGCGAGACAATGACCTTCCGCAATATTGAAAAATTGGCATTTGGCGAGTTGGACAACATTGACAATGACATCCGACAAAATGCGGTTCTGCTTTCGTCAGTGGTTACCTCAAGTATTTACGACGACATTTTGAGTGCATCAAGCAATGCCAACTGGTCTTCAAACGGCTTGGCCGGCAATGACATGTTAGAGGGGCGGGCTGGCAATGACACCTTGAACGGTGGTGCCGGTGCCGACACACTGGATGGCGGAGCCAGCGCTGATGTGCTCACTGGCGGTTTGGGTCGCGACCAGTTCAAATTTTCTTCTAGCTTGGGGGATGGCAACATTGACACCGTCACAGATTTCACCCGTGGCACAGATAAAATCTTGCTGGATGATGCGGTCTTTACTCAGCTTTCCAGCGTTCAAAGTCTTGTAGGCAGATTGGTCGTGGGTGGTTCCGGCGCCAAGGCAATGGATGGAAACGATTATTTTATTTTTAATTCGGTCAGCCGGGTTTTGTCTTATGACCCGGACGGTAATGGTGCTATGGCCATGCAGGCGTTTGCAACAATGACTGGTGTGACAACGCTTGCGGCCAGTGATTTTCAAATTATTTAACCTGCCCTGAAACTGGCCTGCCATGCAGGCCAGTGCACTTGTACAAAAACTGGTGTCTTAAAAAGTGTAATTCAACTGCGCTGAAATAATCTGCACCATGCTGTTGAATTTTCCGCTGACGATTCCGCCGCCAGTGCTTGTTTGATTGTCAAAAATAGGTGCGCTCTTGTACTTTGTCAGTTGAATCGCTGTGTCCACGGTACAGCGTTCGTCAATCCGGTATTGAGAACCTAGGGCCAACGTGACGCTGTCGCTGTCTGGCGTGCGCACATTGCGCTTTGAATCTTGCACAGGGGTTTCGTCAAATGCCAGGCCAAATTTAAGCTTGGTTTTTTCGTTGTACTGGTGAACGGTACCCACAGCCAGGCGCAATGTGTCGCGCCAACTGAGGTCTTTGGTAAGGTCCATGCCGCCGTTTTCAGGGCTGAATCTGAGTTCCTTGAAGGTGCTCCATTCTGTCCAGGTAATGTCGGTCAGTACACTCCATTTCGGGTTTAGTCTTGTAACGCTTGAAAAGGCGAGAGAGGCTGGCAAATCAATGTTTGAAGTGATGTTGCTGTTGGCAACTGGCACAGTACTGAAATCTGCCGTACCTGAAAGGCTGTGTCTCACCTCAGACCTGTAAGCCAAGCCCACCCGTGTATCGTCGGTCACCTTCAACAGCGCGCCATAGTTGTAGCCGAAAGCCACGCTGTTGCCCTTGATGGTGGCGCCACCTTCAGTCGGCGTGTCCATCGTGGCAGGAATGGCCTGGGTCAGTTTGACGTTAAGGTATTGCGCGGAAATGCCCGCACCCACTGACAGTCTTTCGTCCACCTTGTAGGAAAGTGAGGGGTTGATGTCCAGGTTGGTGATTTCACTTTTAAGACCCTGAAAGCGGCCAACCCAACCCGGGTTGAAGTCGTGGGCTACGCCAAAGGGGGCGGTCACTGACAGGCCAAAGCGGACTTTTTCATTAATGGGACGCACATAATGGAAGTTCGGAAGGGGCAGCACACCACCGGGTTTTCCTTCCTTGTTGCTTGAAGTACCACCATCCTCGGACCTGCCGTCGTCCTTGAATTTAATGTCCACGTTGTAAATATGCAGGCCAACGGCAAGTTGCTCGCGGTTGATCAAAGTCATGGACGCAGGGTTGAACCACGCCGCACTGGCGTCTTCGCCCAAGGCCGCTTTGCCTGCGTAAGCGGTGCCGGCAGCGCTGGCGCTTTGTTCGTACAGCGTGAAGCCACCCGCCAAACTGCTGTTGGATACAATAAAAAGGGCGCTGGCAAGGTAGCAGGCTTTGGATTGCATGACTTTCAAGGCGATCTCCGATGAATGTTTTAGTTAGTCTACCCCTATGTGCGGTATCGCACTTTTTGAACATTTGATATTGGAGGAAAATACAGATGAGTAATGACCGATTTGTTGTATACCGCACACGGGGAAAGCGTCACGGTCCAATCACACGTTTGGTCAGTCCGGGTGATTTGGGTGAACTGATCAAGCCTTTTGTATTTCTTGATTATATTGAGGCGCCAGCCGGTTCCGGGCCCAACTTCGGCTTTCATCCCCATTCTGGTATTGCAACGCTCACTTTCCCGATCACCTTTGAAATTCAACATGAAACTTCAACAGGGCAAATCGACACGGTGAAGGCGGGTGGCTTGGAATGGATGATGGCGGGTTCCGGCATTTGGCATCGGGGAAAGGCCGGCGGCGAGTCACCTTTAAGAGGCTTTCAGACTTGGTTTTCCATGCCGCCTAGCCATGAAAACAGCGAGCCTTGCGCACAGTTTCTTCAGGCCGCTGAGTTGCCTGAGGCCGGGCCGGTAAAATTATTGCTGGGCACCTATGGGAATTTGCGCAGTGCCATTGCGCCTCCTGTTGATGTCAGTTATTTGTGGGTCAGCTTGGCTGCCGGACAAACCTGGCGTTTCGATCCACCTGCCGAACACAATGTGGCGTGGGCATTTTCTGAAACCGGCAGTTTGCAGGTTTGCGGTGTTTCTTTGGAGCGTGAACTCGCGGTGTTCGATGAAGGCAGCGGCAGTCTTGAATTTCGGGCTGAGGGTGGTCCTTGCTGCTTTCTGTTCGGTTCTGCAAAAAAACACAACCACAGTTTGCAGTTGGGAAATTATTCAGTACACACCACCCCCGAGGCATTGCGCTTGGGCGAGGAAAGAATTCGAGCACTCGGCCAAGATCTGCGTGCTCAAGGTTTGCTGAACCAATAAAGGAATGAACCATGAAACGCTTGTTGTACTTGACCTTGCTGACGCTTCCGTTGGGCTTGTTGTGTGCTGTGCAATCGGTGCGCGCAGACACCGCCGCGGCCCGCACACCAGAATCTTTGTTGCCCCCGCCGGTGAAAGAGCATCCGGTGTTGAAGTTTCAAGGTTCGGCCTCTGGCACCGCTGCAGTTGAACGCTTGAAAAATGCCAATGCCTTGGCTGCGCTTGCGCAATACCATGGGCTGACAGAATCCGAGCTGGAAAGAATACTGCTTCAAGCCCCCACTGCTTTTATTGACGACACCGGCCACCTGTTTTACAAGGAAAGGCGACCCCTGATGATGCCTGCCCGTTAGAAAACGCACACCAGTTCGTTCGCCAGTTCACCAATGCGCGGGAAGCCTCGGGATTCATTCCGGGGTTGAGAGCGCGGACGGCGTAGCCGTCCTTGCCGTTGTGTTTAATGCGGCGTCTGTTGTTCCTCGATGTACTTGC
>JAJTDO010000100.1 GCA_021300475.1 Burkholderiales bacterium
TAACAACGTGTCACCGGCGCCTTGGCCTGTTGGCAGGTTTTTTAGCGTGACCTCCAGCGGCTTGCCCCGAACCTCGAGGGTGGCGGTGTTTCCGGCTCCAAACGATAAAATTTTGGCCGCCGTGGTTTGTCCGGACAGTTGCGCAATAAGTGCGGCGGAGAGTTGCTTCGGTAAAACAGCGATGACAGGGGCAAAGTCGCCTTTGCCGCCTGATTTGTCAGATACGGTTGCTGTTTGCTGCGTGCCGTAGTTTTGGGGTCCGATGGCCAGTACCAACCCACACCTCCGATTAAGCCTCCGTCGTGGAGGTTTTCACGCTGATTGTACTGTGTTGGGCAAATTCGGCGAAGTGTTTTGGTGCTTTGCCGAGCTTGGCCTTAATAGGTCATGGCGCTGCCGCTGTAACTTTTAGCGCCATATCCGGGGGCAGCGTTTGAGTTGCTTGTGTTGTTGCCGGTGGGTATACCTGCCCAAGCCTGCCTAAGCTCATCCATGATTTCAGCGCAATGGGCAAACTTTGCGTCTTCATTCCTCAATGAAGCCAACAGCATTTCACGGGAGACGTAATCGTAAAGCGACATCAATTGATCGGGCAGGGTGCCGCCCACGCGGGTGTCTATTGAAGATCTCAAACCTTCATCAATGATGCGAACAGCCTTCGAAACGTGGTCGCATTTCAGTCTGATGTCTTGATTGGCCAGTGCTGCACGCGCGTCGCGTATACATTTGAGCACGCCATCATAGAGCAGCAAGATCAGTTCGTGCGGCGAAGCGGTAGCGACATCGGTTTCCAAACCGACGGCAGCGTACGCTTTAGCGCCAAACATCATTCCTGGATTCATCTGTTTTCACCTTGTTGTCTCTCCCACTGAGAGTTATCGGACGATTTCATGAAAACGTGATATCGATTGACGAATTATCATCTTCCAGCCTGTCACATCAACCCAAATTGGCCGCGATATAGGAAGAGGTGCTTTGCATTTTGCTCAGTTGAGAATCCAGCGCACTGTATTGGGCGCGGTAGCGTCTCTCAATATCAGCCAGACGTGTATTTTCTCTTTCGGTTTTTAACTCCAGCGCTCTCATTTGCTTGTTCAAGGTGGAGGTGCGGTTGGCAACGCTGCCGTTGGTGCTGACCAGCGTCTCAATGGTTTTCATCAAACCGCTGGCAAAGCCGCGTGAAAATGTCACGGTACCCAAAGAGCCCGTGTTGCCGTTTACCAGGCGAATGGCCAAACCGTCTGTCCTGTCGCCTTCTGCGCCTGTGATCACATTTGTTGAGGCTTTTGCAGCAGCACCATTGAGGGTCACATCCGCATTGGTTGAAACACCATCCGAAGAAGCATTGACAACAATGTTATAGGTGCCCGGTACTGTTTTGGTGGTGGCGCCCAAATAGCTGACGCGTGAATCGCTGGTGGTACCGGTGTCGGCGAAAATTTTTCTGGCGATGTCCGGGTCTGCTGCAATGGCTGTGTTGAACTTGGTACTGCTGAAACTTAAAACACCATCCTTGTCGAAAGAAAGCCCGGCATCGTTGAGCGACAAGCCGTTGGACGCCAGATTTCCGCTCAATGAGTTTCTGAGTTGGCGCATGACGCCGCTCGGCGTGGTTTCCCTGGAAAGAATACCGTCTTTACCGATCTGTGCCTTGAAGGCGTTGCTGACTGCATTGAAGGTACTGACGAAACCCGTCATTGCGTTGGTCAGTGCTGTCGTGTCGCGCTTTACATCAATTCGAACATCGGCTGTTGTAATCTGGTTCAGGCTGAAGGTCACACCTTTGATCGCGCTGCTCACCGAGTTGCTTTCACTGCTGATGGAAATACCATCCACGGTGAGTTCGGCACTTTGGGCTGCCTGAATCTGAACCATGTTTTTTCCACTGCCTTCGCCCGCAGCGGTGGGGTCGAACGACATAAAAGACAATCCACCCAAATTGGCGGCGTCAAATTTGCTTGCCGTAGGGGTGGCGCCACCGGTTTCATCATTCGTATTGCTGCCATCGTTGTCGCTGATGGTCACTTTCATGCTGTTGCTCGAACCGCTGTTGGCGCTTGTCATGACCAGTCGGAAGCCTTGTCCGTCGTTTACGATGGAAGCATTGACGCCGGCGCTTGCAGCGTTGATCGCGTCGCGTATGCCTTCTAGCGTGCTTTGACCTTCTGCGATGGTGATTTCAACCGGTGTGGTGTCTGTCTTGGTGGTGAAGCTGTTGTCTGTGCTGTCGTAACTGCCGAGCGCAATGGTGATTTTGCCGGTACCTATGGTCGCCGTGGTGTCTGTGACGCGCGGGCCAATGATGCGTTGCGCTTGCGCAAGTTGGGTGACCTTCACCATGTTGCTGCCGGGTGTGGCGGTGCTGTCTGCTGTCACGCCGACCGCATCCTTGTTGCCACTGCTGGCACTCAGGGAAGAGACAATGTTTGTTTGGGTGAGTTTTTTTGCAGCGTCAGTCAGGGCGCTCAAACCACTGGTCAGGTTGCCATAGGCGGAGATGCGCGAGTTGATGCCTTGCTGGTCTGTCTGAATTTTCGACAAACCTCTGCGCTCAACGCTCATTAAAGAGCTGACCAAACTGTTTACGTCTAAACCAGACCCGACGCCGGCCGCAGTCAATCCAGCCATACAACCCCCTGTCCTAGATCCATTTTAATTTTTTATGTGGTTGGACCGCACCATTTCAAGCCTCGATACTAACGCCGCAACGACGACAAGCTTGTTAGGAATAACGACGGAAAAGCAGGGCTCTTTAGCGCTGCGGTTGCGGAAATGTAAAAATGATTGAAATTAGCGCCGCTAAAAATGGCGGGGTAGGAACGAAAAAATGCCACCTGCTCAGCGCAGGTGGCATTTCCTCAAACCACTTGTTTGATCAATGCAGATTGCATTTTCTCAAGGGCTTTAGACAAGGCCAGCACCTCCTCGGAAGGAAACTGCTTAAGTACGTCTTGCGTCTCTGAATCGATCAGCTTGACAACCATGCGGCCTACGTCTTTGTCGAAAGCGAATTGCAGCCCGATATTGACGGTCTTCAGTACCTCATTTGCACTGTTCACCACAGCCTCAACCTCCGCTTTGTCTAGAACCTTTTGAGTCCCGCTCTGCGTGTTGTCAACTTTTGGTTGCGCTGGCTCAGTGCTACTGCTGCCGGCCACGTCCTTTCCCGGAGGTTTTACTTGCAGGCGCGAATTCAGATCTCTCGAGCCTACGTCGCTAATTCCAGAAATATTCATGATGAGTTCCTCCCAGTGTCACTCTCACCGGCAGTTTTTCGCTTGCCCCGGTTTGAACCGGGGTCAAGTCGAGCGGTATCGCTTCCGTTTACCATTAACGCAGTAGTGACAACACGCTATTGGGTAACTGGTTTGCCTGAGCCAGCATCGCTGTACCGGCCTGTTGCAGAATCTGCGAACGTGTGAGGTTGGCAGTTTCTTTTGCGAAGTCAGCATCCACGATACGGCCGCGGGCTGTTGAAACGCTTTGTGTCAATGTGTCCAGGTTACTGGACGCTTGTTCAAGTCGGCTCAAACTCGCACCAGCCACACCGCGCAGGTTTGTAACAGCATCGATTTTGGTGTCGATGTCATCTATCGCTGTGGTTGCGTTTGCAACGCTGGTGATATCGCCCAGTGCCGTGGCAATGTCAGCCGCAGTTGTGCCACCGAATGTGGTTTGCAGATCGTCGCCGGATGAGCTGCCATCGCTGGTCAGGTTTACGCCCAATGTGTCGCCACTGGCGTTGCCTGAGCCCACTTGAACTGTCAAAACCTTATTGCCGGCTGCAAATGTTGAAATGCCGTTGAATTCTGTACCCACCGAAACGCGACCAACTTCAGAAGCGAGTTCTTTAAATTCTCGGTCGAGGTTGCTACGGTCGGAAGAACTTAATGTGCCGGTTTTTGATTGAACGGCCAGTTCACGCATACGCTGCAGGTTATCTGTCAATTTGCCCATTGCACCGTCTGCAACCTGCAAATAAGAAATACCGTCGTTTACGTTTCTATTAGCAACTGTGTAACCACGCGTTTGAGCCTGGAAACGTTCTGCAATTGCCAGACCGGCTGCATCGTCTTTCGCTGTATTAACCCGCAAACCTGAAGACAAGCGTTCGATGGATTGTTGAAGAGACGCTTGTGTTCCGCCTAAGTTCTTTTGTGCGGCCAGCGACGCGAAATTGGTATTAATTCCTAGTGCCATGATTTCCTCCGAAAATTTCCCTCAATCGAGCGGGGTGCTGCATTTAATCCGGATTTGTTCCGGTATTTGTTCAGCGTGTGCTGATGTATGTTTTAACGTGTTGTGGGGGAAATACTTGAGGAAAATAAATTGTGAACTTGTTTAATAAAGAATTATTGACTCGTTACAACATCCTGATAGGAAAGCAGAAACATCCGCTCCATCGAAAGATGAAGCGGACAGAGACCAGCGCTTTCTAGCCCTTGAGCAGGGTTAGAACGCTGTTTGGCAGCTGGTTGGCCTGTACCAACATGGCCGATCCTGCTTGTTGCAGAATCTGCGCTCGCGTCAGTGCTGCCGTTTCCTTTGCAAAATCCGCGTCCAGAATTCGCCCCCGCGCCATGGAAATGTTTGCGCCAGAGTTCTGGAGGTTGGATATGGTTTGTTCAAGTCTGCTCAGGCCTGCGCCGGCAACCGACCTTAGGGTCGTGATTTCGTCGAGCTTTTCATCGATCGTCGTAATCGCTGTTGTCGCGCCTGCTATGGTCGATACGTCTCCTAGTTCTGTCTTGATGTCGGCGGCGGTGGTTCCACCCAACGACGTCTGTAAATCATCCCCTGATGAAGAGCCATCGCTGGTCAGGTTCACGCTCAGGGTGTCGCCCGCCGCGTTGCCCGTTCCGACCTGAATGCTGAAGGTCTTGTTGGCCGCGGCAAACAAATCCAGACCGTTGAACTGTGACCCGGTTGCAACTCTGCCGACCTCGCTGGCGAGTTCGCTGAACTCGGTGTTGAGGTTGGTTCGGTCGCTGGTTCCCAGGGTTCCGTTTTTCGCCTGTACTGCTAACTCACGCATCCGTTGCAGGTTGTTGGTCAAAGACGACATGGCCCCGTCCGCGATCTGCAGCAGGGAGATTCCATCATTGGCGTTGCGTGAGGCGACCTCGGCTCCCCGAATCTGCGCGGTCATGCGTTCTGCAATCGCTAGACCAGCCGCATCATCTTTGGCCGAATTCACACGCAGGCCAGACGAAAGTCTTTCAATCGACGTCTGTAATCCTGTTTGGGTTGCTGAGAGATTTCGCTGCGCCGAAATCGACGCAAAATTGGTGTTTATGCCAATCACGTGGTCTCCACATCACCCCACCCCGCAATTTCTAATTGCTTTTCACTGTCATTGATTTATTGGTTTATTAGTTGAGCCCATTTATTTTTTATGGCTGTACTACGCTCAACGAACATATTGGGGTTTTCTTGAGGGTTATTTTTGTTGCGGAATGTGAATCGAAAACTAAATAACAAAAGAGGGGGGGTATAAATATAACGCGCAAGAAATGACAAGCCGTCTCGTTTATTTAAAAACGCAGCCCACCTGGTTCCTATTGTTAAAATGGAACTTACTCTCAGCGAGCTTAACGGACGGATTTATTTTTTCTTGAGAAGATTTTCTTGTTTTTTTAAAAAGTCAGAAAGAGGGATGTCGCTTTCGCGACATCCCTATTAAAACAACCGATTCCATTGCTGACACCGGTTGCTGCTTGGACCGTTAAAAAAACCGGACGGGGCGGCGAGCAATGC
>JAJTDO010000101.1 GCA_021300475.1 Burkholderiales bacterium
TATCTGCTCTTTAAATTCACTACTGTAACGTGCCATGACGGAGTCTTTCTCCGCCCCCGGTTCTATGGGACTTCAGTTCAAAATGACCGGACATCTACTGTGACAGAGGGGGCCTATCCCTACAATGCAGGTGCCACTGGAAGTGATGCGTTGCGTATGGGGCTTCCTTTGGTGACTTGTGCCGGAGCCGCTTATGCCAGTCGCATTGCTGGGAGCCTACTGCATTCCTTGGGGCTTGGCGATTTGGTGGCGCACAGTATTGCGCAGTATGAGCGACTTGCCATTGCGTTGGCGACGGATTCCACTCGATTGAAAAAAATCCGTCAAACGCTTCGGGCGAATCTGGCAAGCAGCCCATTGTTTGATACCCCCCGGTTTGCAAGACATTTGGAAGCGGCCTATTTGCAAATGTACGAACGCTTGTGTGCAGGCAAGCCAGTGGCTGATATTCGTGTGGCCAAGACGCTTGAAAGCAGGCTGGAGCCGAGCCCCTGGCTGCGGGCCCTCCGACGATTGGGAGCGCTGTTTCAAAGCCGTTCTACCACTGCTTGACAAGCCATTTATGCCTTCTCACCCAGCCGCCCCAACGCCCACCCAACATGCTCAGCCAGCAATGCGCTGGCACCGGGCAAGCAAGCGCGCAGTGCGTCAATGGCTTCAACTGTTGGCGCCCCGTTGCCAATCGCAATGACAACATTGCGCTGCCAGCGGGCATGGCCTATGCGCCGGATTGCAGAGCCTTCGGTGTATTCAAGAAATTCGTCTTCGGTCCATTTTAAAAATGCCAACAAAGCCTGCGGGCGAATGGCATCGCGTTCCTTGAAGTCCGGCAGTGGACTTGTTTTTGCGAATTTGTTCCAAGGGCAAATTAGCTGACAGTCATCGCAACCATAAATCCGGTTGCCAATGGCTTCCCGGAATTCAAGGGGAATCGCGCCCTCATGTTCAATGGTCAGGTAAGAAATACAACGGCGGGCGTCAAGCCAGTAGGGCGCTACGATGGCTTGCGTCGGGCAGATGTCGATGCAGGCAGTGCACTGGCCGCAATGTGCGGTGGTGGCTGCGCTTGTTTCAAACGGATAGTCGGTGAGAATTTCACCCAGAAAAAACATGGAGCCAGCGTCACGGTTGATCAGCAGCGTGTGCTTGCCGCGCCAGCCCAAACCCGCTTTTTCAGCAAGCGCCACTTCCAGCACCGGAGCGGAGTCTACAAATACACGGTACCCCATGGGGCCTATGTTCTGAACCATCAAGTCTGCAAGTTTCTGCAGTTTTTTTCTCAGCACCTTGTGGTAGTCTCGCCCGCGTGCATACAGGCTGACATAGCCCTGATCGCTTTGTTCAATGGTGCGCCAGGCGCTGTCGCGCCAGTCGTCGGGTAAACTTTCCGCCGTGTCCTGCGTTGTTTGTTCAGCCAGGTAGTTCAGGCGGACGGAAACAACGCGTACGCAAGCTTCCACGAGGCTGTCGGGGCGGGCGCGTTTCATGCCGTGGCGAGCCATATAATGCATGCTGCCGTGTCGGCCTTCGTCCAGCCATTGCTGAAGTTTGGGTTCGCAATGCCCCAAGTCGGTGTCGGTGATGCCCACGGCGTCCAACCCCAGGCTGTGCGCCCATTGTTTGAGTTGTTCCCAGGAAAAAGTACAAGTGTCCATAGTGCCTGATGATATCAATATGCACCTGCCTGATGAAGCCGCGCTTCACGGTGTGGCCGCTGCATTGTGGAAAGTGTTGTCGGGCGGGTTGGTTTTTTATTTTCAGGGGCCGGTGGGTGCAGGAAAAACAGCATTTATCCGTCAAGTGTTGCGTTCTGCGGGTATTAAGGGTGCAATTCGCAGTCCAACCTACACTTTGGTTGAACTTTATACGCAATCGAATTTATACTTATATCACTATGATTTATATCGATTCTTCGATCCTTTCGAATGGGTGTCTTCGGGGTTCGACGAATTTTTCAACAACGCCAGCGTGGCGTTCATTGAATGGCCGGAAAAAGCGCAGGGGGTCTTACCCCCCGCTGACATTCTGGTTGCCATGGATTACGCAGGTGACGGACGGTCGTTCAACGCAACTGCGCTGAGCCAAAAAGGATTGCAGTGTCTGATTTCTTGGAAAAACGAACTCGCGTAGGTGAGTTTCAGCCCAATCGCAGGCGGTTGTTGGCGTCGGCGGGTTTGGGTTTGACGCTGCCCTTGGTGTTTCCGGGTTTGGCCATGGCCACTGATATTCTCGCGGTTCGTGTCTGGCCGGCGGCTGAATACACGCGCGTTACTCTGGAGCACAATAACAGCCTGAAGTTTTCTCATTTCACCGTTACATCGCCAGACCGTTTGGTTGTGGACATTGAAGGTGCAGACATGAATGCTGCACTTCGTGAATTGGTCAGCAAGGTCATTCCCAACGACCCCTTCATTGCTCAGGTTCGCGTGGCTCAGAACAAACCCCGTCTGGTTCGTTTGGTGTTTGATTTGAAAGTGCCGGTGACGCCTCAAGTGTTCCAGTTGGAACCGGTTGCTGAGTACAAACACCGTCTGGTGCTTGACCTGTTCCCCACCACCCCCTTGGCAGACCCGTTTGTCGCTTTCCTTGACGATGAAGCCCGTTTTCCACGCTCTGACAAACCAGTGGAAAAACTCGGTGCTGAAAAAACGGCGCCTGAAAAAAACGCTGTTGAAAAGAATTCCACTGAAAAAGCGGTTTCTGAAAAACCCAAGCCTGAAAAGCAAGCCAACCCCGCTACATCACGTTGGATAACAGTGGCACTTGACGCTGGCCACGGTGGTGAAGACCCCGGTGCCATAGGCGCCATGGGCACACAGGAAAAGAAGGTAGTGCTTGATATAGCGAAGCGCTTGAAGGCGAAAATTGATGCAATTCCCGGTATGCGAGCGGTGCTGACCCGTGACGGTGACTATTTCGTGCCGCTCAACACCCGGGTGGAAAAAGCGCGCAAGGCCAAAGCCGATCTGTTTGTGTCCATACATGCGGATGCCTTTATCAAACCCGAAGCCCGAGGTTCTTCCGTGTTTGCGTTGTCAGAAAAGGGTGCCAGTTCAGCGGCTGCCCGTTGGCTTGCAGACAACGAAAACGCGGCTGATCTGGTGGGGGGGGTGAATATCCGCACCCAAGACCAGCAACTTGCCAAGGTGCTGTTTGACCTGTCCACCACCGCTCAAATCACCGACAGCTTGAAGGTCGGAAAAGCCGTGCTCAATGAATTGGGCAACCTGAACAAATTGCACAAATCTTATGTAGAGCAGGCTGGCTTTGCCGTGCTCAAGGCGCCTGACATTCCTTCCATACTCATTGAAACCGCCTTCATCAGCAACCCCGAAGAAGAAAAGCGTCTGACTGAAGACGCCTACCAAGACCAAATGGCCAAAGCCATTGTCAGCGGCATTCAGCGTTACTTCGCCAAGGTGGTTGCCATTCGGGCTTGAGTTTTTACCGCAAGCATGTGGCGTTTAAAACAGGCGCCTTGCGGTAGGTGTGTGTTCATTGATCAGCGCTGCATCGAGTTTCTCAGCCAGGCCTTCAATGTTCCGATTTCTGAGTTGTATTTCACCTTCCGAGGGTGGGGTGTCAGCACTGCGTTTGGGAAATGTTCGCTTCGCAGCTTGCAGCAACACAGTGCTGTCTTCATCTTGTTGCAGGCTGGCTTGTATGGCGACCTCTGGCGTGCTCGGGTTGTCAATTGCGTTCAGCCGCACGCGCAAATTTTCTTGCGGTTGTGAAAGTCTGGACAGCAGGGGTTGCGGGGCTTGCGGGTTGCAGGCCAGTGCATTTCGAATGTCTAGGCCGGGGTTGTGGATACCCAGCGCCGGGTGGTGGGGCACGCGGCTGAGCGCATCAAGTCGCAGGTACATTTCGGCTGCCAAGGCCGTGCTGCCCGCCAGTTGTGTGCGCAAATCCTTCAGTGTGACCTGTGGTGTCAGCGCGCCGTTGTTTTCAGCTGGCACTTGGTAATTCAAGGCCCAGTTCACCAAGCGTTGATGGTCATGAGACAGTTGCACGTTATGGGGCGGTTGGTACTGTGCTAGCTCACCGATCAGCCCCAGGTCTGATGTTAGAAACTCTTCAATGTGATCTATTACCTTGGGGTGGAAATTGTTCGTTGTAATGGCAGTGATCAGCTGTTCGCGAACAGCCGAGTTGTAGCAAGTCTTGAGCAGACTCACGCCGTTGTCCAAAGAGTCCTCCCCATTTAGTACGCGGGGGAGGATGCATGTTTCCAGCGCTTTTTGCACTGGGTTGTGATGTATGGGGGGCTGAGGATTTAAAGGGGCTGCGGCGGGTATGTTATTCATCTGTATCAATCTTAGTGTTTAAATTAATTCAGTGGTGAATTAACACTAACCGGTTCCATTGCCCTAAAAAATCCGTTCAGTTGGTGTTCGCGCTGCTCACCATGCGTTCAACGTAGCGTGCAATCAAATCAATTTCCACATTCACCTGCACGCCAGGCTTGAGGTGTTTCAAGGTGGTCATTTCAACGGTGTGCGGAATCAGGTTGATGTCGATTTCCGTGCCCGTGGTTTCGTCCCTGACCTGATTCACTGTCAGGCTGGTGCCGTTGATGGTGGCCGAGCCTTTATAGGCGAAGTATTTTCTTAAAAACTCAGGCACGCGAACTGCCAAGTGCCAACTTTCCCCGACTTGCTCAAACATTGTCACGGTGCCCAGACCATCCACATGGCCTGTCACCAGATGCCCGCCCAACCGGTCAGACAAGGTGAGCGCTTTTTCCAGATTCACTTCGCCGTGTTCGGTCAACCCCATGGTTTTTGAGAGGCTTTCCCTGGAAACATCCACGCTGAAATGGGTGTCTGATTTTTCAATGACGGTCATGCAGGCGCCTTGAATGGCGATGGAGTCACCGAGTTGTACATCGGCCAGTGGCAGGCGACCGGCATTGATGCTCAGGCGAACGCCGGCGTCATCGGTGTTGCCCAGTGGTGTAATGCTTTCTATGCGCCCAATGGCGGCGATGATACCTGTGAACATGGGGGTTTCCTTTAAAAGCCGGGGTTGTGTTTTGTAAAGCGCAAACGCAAGTCTGGCGCCAGTTCTGTGTGTTCTTGCAGCATCCAGTCATGCGTGTGTTGCAATGAGGTGGCTGGTGCAAGCGCGGCAAATGGCAAACCCGCGCCCAGCAGGCGGGGGGCTTGGTAAACCAGCAGCTCATCAACGCAGCCCGCATTCAGCAGCGAGGCGTTGAGTTTTGCGCCCGCCTCCACATGGAGTTCGTTGATGCCGCGCAGCGCCAGGGTTTGCAGCAGTGCGCTCAGGTCAAGTTTGCCTTGGCTGTTGCCGGGCACGTGTAGCAATTCTATGCCCATTTCGCGCAACAGGGCCGCTTTTTCTTGCAGGGCGCTGGCCGGGTGGCGCAGGCCTATGCCTGTACTGCGTTCTTCAAGACCATCGACCGCATGGGCGAGCCACACCGGTCCGCCTTCCTGCGCAGAATTAAGAATTCGGGCGGATGGGTCGATTTCAAGCCGGCTGTCTGCAATGATGCGTATGGGTTGCCGGGGGGTGTTGATGCCGCGCACGTTAAGCAGCGGGTTGTCTTCCTTGATGGTGCCAATGCCGGTGAGTATGGCGCAAGCACGCGCACGCCAGGCGTGGCCGTCTTGCCGGGCGGCCTCTCCGGTGATCCATTGGCTTTCGCCGGTGGGCAGGGCGGTAAAACCATCCAGACTGATAGCCACTTTCAACCGTACCCAAGGCCGTCCACGCTGCATGCGCGTTTTAATGCCTGCAGCGGCCAGACGGGCCAGCCCCTGACCGGCCACCAACGGGTTGCTGTCTGTGGTGGCGGCAACGACTTCGGCCACACCGGCCTGAATGAGGGCATCAGCGCAGGGTGGCGTACGGCCATGGTGGCTGCAAGGTTCGAGTGTGACGTACGCGGTGGCGCCGTGTGCCAGAGCCCCTGCTTGTTGCAGTGCATGCACCTCTGCATGTGCCTGTCCGGCTTTTTCATGAAAGCCTTCACCAACAACCACGTCGTTTTTTACAATGACACAGCCCACCCTGGGGTTGGGTGTTGTGGTGTTTAAGCCGAGCAGCGCCAGGTCGAGCGCGCGCTGCATGTGCATCCGCTCTCGGTCAGTGAACGGCGCAGTCATTTGCTTTTGGATTTTTTCGGGGGGTTGAGCAGGTCGCCAATGGCATCGGCAAACGCTTGAACATCTTCAAAACTGCGGTAGACGGACGCAAAGCGGATGTAGGCAACAGGGTCTAACTTTTTCAGTTCGCCCATGACCCATTCGCCCAACTTTTCCGAGGCGACCTCTCGTTGTGCCAAATTAATGAGTTGCTCTTCAATTCTGGCCACCGAGGCGTCAATGTCTTCGGAGGACACAGGCCGCTTGCGCAATGCCAGTGACAGGCTGCCCTGCAATTTGTTGCGGTTGTACTCGACCCGGGCCCCGTTTTTTTTCACGATGGTGGGGAAGGGGAGTTCAACGCGTTCGTAGGTGGTGAAGCGTTTGCTGCAACCGTTGCACTGCCGGCGACGCCGTATGGCGTCGCCTTCTTCCGAGTTGCGGCTGTCCACGACTTGTGTGTCGCTGCTGCTGCAGAACGGACATTTCATGTCAGTGCGTCTGGCCTGTGAAGGTCAGTTGTACACAGGGAAGCGGGCTGTCAGGGCCTTGACTTCAGTGCGTACGCGTTCCAGATTGGCGGCGTCGCTGGGGTTTTCCAGAACGTCGGCAATCAGGTTGGCCACTTTTTCCGCTTCAGCTGCCTTGAAGCCACGGGTTGTCATGGCCGGGCTGCCCAGACGGATGCCGCTGGTGACGAATGGCTTCTCGGGGTCGTTGGGAATGGCGTTTTTGTTCACAGTGATGTGCGCCTCGCCCAGTACCGCTTCAGCAGCCTTGCCAGTGATGCCCTTGGCGCGCAAGTCCACCAACATGACGTGGCTTTCCGTACGGCCGGAAACAATGCGCAAGCCACGCTTGACCAAGGTTTCAGCCATGGTGCGGGCGTTGATCAGAACCTGTTCCTGATATTGCTTGAACCCGGGTTGCAGCGCTTCATGGAAGGCCACGGCTTTGGCAGCAATAACGTGCATCAGCGGACCACCTTGAATGCCCGGGAAAATCGCGCTGTTGATTTGCTTGGCCAGCGTTTCTTTCATCAAGATAATACCGCCACGTGGGCCGCGCAGGCTCTTGTGGGTGGTGGAAGTGACCACGTCGGCAAACGGCACCGGGTTGGGGTAGACGCCCGCAGCAATAAGGCCTGCGTAGTGCGCCATGTCCACCATGAAATAGGCGCCGATGTCTTTGGCAACCTTGGCAAA